>JALZAB010000013.1 GCA_030948585.1 Chloroflexota bacterium | reverse complement strand
CTCGGCAAGCACCTCGTTCCGCCGTCCCGGGTCATCGTCACGGGACCGCGGCGCGAACGGCGCGCCGAGCTCGCGAAGGAGTTCGGTATCACCGCCCTCGCGTCGAACGCGGATGCGGCAACGCAGGCTGACGTGGTCGTGCTGTCCGTCAAGCCGCAGGTCCTGCCGACGGTCATGAAGGAGCTGCGCGGCAAGCTCAGCGACGATCAGCTCGTCATCTCTATCGTCGCGGGCGCCAACATGCGCGTGCTCGACGCCGGCCTTGGGCACAAGACGATCGTCCGCGCGATGCCCAATACGCCGGCGCAGGTCGGGATGGGCGTCACCGCCTGGTACCCATCGCGCGCGGTGACGGCTGAGCAGCGCGACCGCACGAAAAGCATCGTCGCGGCGCTCGGTGAGGAGCTGATGATGGAGGATGAGTCGTACATCGACATGGCCACCGCGCTCTCCGCCACCGGACCGACCTACGTCTTCCTGCTCATGGAGGCGCTCGTCGACGCCGGCGTGCACCTCGGCTTCTCGCGCCGGGTCGCGGAGGAGCTCGTGCTACGTACGGTGGAGGGCTCCGCGCTCTTCGCGCGGAAGAGCGGCCGGCACCTCGCGGAGCTTCGTAACATGGTCACCTCGCCCGGCGGCACGAGCGCGGCCGCGATCTACCAGCTGGAGAAGGGCTCCCTGCGGACCGTCCTCTCGAAGGCCGTGTACGCGGCGCACCAACGGGCCGTGGAGCTCGGCGCGAATGCGGAACGGAAAGTGGGTCTGGACGAATGAGGAACGCGATCGCGGTCGGCCTCGCGCTCATCATCGGGGCGCTGCTCGCCTCCTACGACCTGCGAACGGACGACACCGGCATCGAGGTCGGACTGCTGCTCATCGCGTCGGTCACGCTTGCGACGCTGGCGCCCAAGCGCTGGTGGCTCATTGGCCTCTGCGTCGGGCTACCGATCCCGATCGTGGAGATCGGTGTGGCCCACGCCGCCCTGCCACCGGCCGGCATCGCCGCAATCGTCATCGCTATCATCGGCGCTTCCATCGGCCTTGGGATCGCACGGGCATCGAGGGGGAACGCGCCGGTCTAGTTCGACTGCGGGTTCGTCTGCACCACCTCGAAGACCTCGCCGTTCCGCTGGATCCGAGCGTGCGCATCGACCGCCCGAAGCCACGCCGATCCACCGCCGCTGAGGGCCTCGAACGTCTTCGCTTCGGTCGCGCTCGGCCAGAGTAGCGTCGTGTGCTCGTGGGGAGCGCCCTGGGCGAGGAAACGTTCGAGGTCCGTTCGCTTCGCGAGGATGACCGCGCGACCGGACGTGGTGCCATCCGATGCCCAGCTCACCTGCCGTGATTGCCACTGGTCGAGCCAGGTGGGTGCGGCTCCGTCGCAGCCGACGATGCCGATGAGCGGCGTCGGCGCGAAGTCCCAGAGCCAGGCGGCCGTTTCAGCAACGATCGCCGGGTCCGCAAGCGGCTTCCACTCGCTGTCTGCGGCCGGGAGCTCGAGCACGAATCGGTCGTAAGCGACCTGACTGACCTGCATCACGACACTGGGATACGCGTCTCCGCAGCGGCCTGACAGTCCCCTTGGCTGGGTGCTTTGGCTAGTACCGCGGTACTAGCCGCTTCGGCGGAGGCGGGGATCCAGCGCGTCGCGGAGCGCGTCGCCCAGGAAGTTGAATGTGAACACGGCGATGAAGATCGCGATCCCGGGACCCGCGCTCATCCACCACTTCATGTTCGCGAGGTAGCGCTGCGAATAGTTGATGTCCTGGCCCCATGAGGGGTACGGCGGCTGTGGCCCGAGACCGAGGAACGAGAGCGCGGCCTCGGCAAGGATCGCGAAGGCGGTCGCGAGGGTGGCCTGGACGACGAGCGCATTCGCGATGTTGGGGAAGATGTGCCGCATGACGATCCGCAGGGGTGGCACGCCGACGGTCCGCGCGGCCACGATGTACTCACGGCCGCGCACGGCGAGCACCTGGCCGCGGGTGAGACGCGCATATCCGGGGATCGCGACGATGCCGATGGCCATCATCGCGTTCTGGATCTGCGGCCCGAGCGACGCGGTGATGGCGATCGCGAGGACGAGTGCCGGGAACGCGAGCAGCGCGTCGATGACCCGCATCGCCAAGAGGTCGAAGGTCCCACCGAGGTAGCCGGCCAGCAGCCCGACGGTCACGCCCACGAGGAATCCGATGCTGACCGAGATCACCCCGACCGAGAGCGAGATGCGCGATCCCCAGAGCACGCGCGAGAACACATCACGGCCCAGATCGTCCGTGCCGAGCCAGTGGTCGAAACTCGGCGGCCGCAGCTGGTCGGGGATGCTCACCTTGATCGGGTCGTATGGCGCGATGAGCGGCGCGAACGCCGCGACGAACAGCAGGATGGCAAGCAGCACGACGCCGACGAGCATCCGCGGGTTCTTGCGCAGGAACCACCGCACGGACGAGGCCCGGCTCTGTTGGCCCACCGGGATCGCGACCGGGAGGGTGGCGCCGCTCATGCCTCCGCACCCCCGAAGGAGATCCGCGGGTCGAGGTACGCGTACAGCACATCGACGGCAAGCGTCGTGACCATGTACGACAGCGCAGCCACGAGCACGACGCCCTGCACGACGGGGTAGTCCTGGGACGGGATCGCCTGGACCGCGAGCCGGCCGATCCCGGGGATGAAGAAGATTGTCTCGGTGATGATGGCCCCCTCGATGATTGCCCCGACCTGGATGCCGATGATCGTGACGACGGGGATGAGCGCGTTCTTCAGGGCATGCCGCGTCACGACCGCGCGCTCCCGCAGCCCTTTGGCCCGCGCGGTGCGCATGTAGTCCATCCCGAACACATCGAGCAGGCTCGATCGCACCTGCCGGAGGTTCACCGCGAGACTCGCCGTGGCGATCGTGATGGCCGGCAGGATCAAGCGGCGCAGATTGTCACCGGGATCGGTCAAGAACGGCGTCCACCCGCCCGGCGGCAGGATGTGCCCCGGGACCACGTACGCGAACAGCAGGATGAGCAGCAGCCCGAGGTAGAAATTCGGGAACGACACGCCCGCGAGCGTGATGCTCGTCGTCACCAGGTCGACCGCCGAGTTGCGCTTGATCGCGGAGATCGTGCCGATGATGAGGGCGAGCGTCACGGAGATGAGGATCGCGGCGGCGCCGAGCTCGAAGGTCACCGGTAGCCGTTCGATGATGGCGTCCAGGACGCGCTGGTGCGTCTGGAACGAGCGGCCAAGGTCGCCCTGCAGCGCGCGGCCCAGCCACGCCGCGTACTGGACCGGGAGGGGCTGATCGAGGCCGAGCTCGGCGCGGACCGTTGCGATGGTGGCCGGGTCGGGGTTCTCCCCCGAGTACGTGAGGACCGGATCGCCGGGGGCGATGCGGATGATGACGAAGATGCCGACGGTGACGAGCAGGGCCACCGGGATCATGAGCAGGAGGCGGCGGAGGATGTACCTCGTCACTCCGCCGCCTGCGCTCTCAATGCCCGATCTGTCTGATGTCGGCTACTTCTGCACCCAGACGGACTCGAAGCGCGGCAGCTGGTCCGGGAAATCCTGGAATCCCTGCACGTTCTTCGCGGTCAGCAGCTGCGCCGCATTGAAGCTGTAGAAGATGCGAGACGGATCGTCCACGACGAAGATCTGCTGCGCCTGGAGGAAGAGATCCTTCCGCTTGGCGTTGTCCGTCGCGGTGCGGGTCTGGTCGAGGATCGTGTCGACCTGCTTGTTCGAGTACGCGGAGTCGTTGTTCGGACGGCCGGTGTAGTTGAAGTCATACGTGTTCCCATCGGGGTCGATGCGCCCGCTCCAGCCGACGAGGGTCATGCCGAGGTGCTGGTGCTTCTGCTGCAGCGTGACAATGTCATTGAAGAGCATCGTCTTGATGTTCATGGTGATGTCGGCCTTCGCGAGCTGGGACTGGAGGAGCTGCGCGAATTGCAGCGTCGCAGCGTCACCCGACGAGACGAGCAGCTCGAAGGTCAGATTGCCCTTGCCCACGGCCGCAACGAGTGACTTCGCCTTCGCGACGTCCGGCTTCGCGAACGGCTTGAAACCAGGGTCGTAGGCGAAGTGCGACGGTGCGTAGGGACCGTACGCGACGACACCGACCCCTTGGGCCGGGCCCTTGTTCAAGAGCTCGTCGCGGTCCATCGCGTAGTTCACGGCCTGGATGTAGCGCGCGTCGTTGAAGATGAATCCGGGCGCGCGGTTCGGGACGAGGCTGTTGTACCCGATGCCCGCGATCTCCTGGTAGACGAGGGTGCTGTCGCCCTTGACGGTCGGGACGTCCTTGCCGGTCACGGCGTTGGTCGCTTGGACCTGGCCCGTGCGGACGTTGGTCAGACGCACGTCCCCGTCCGTGATGGGCTTGATAATCACCTGGTCGAGATACGGGAGCTTGTCGCCGTTGGCGGCCTTGCCCCACCAGTCAGGGTTCTTCTTGAAGGTGTAGTGGTCGTCCTTCACCGCCTCGGTGAGGATGAACGGACCGCTACCGGCGTTGAAGGCCTTGCGCGTGAAGTCGGCGCCGCCGGCCTCCACGGTCTTGCGCGACAGCATCATGCCGGACCGGTCGACGAGGACCGACAGGAACGGCGCCGATGCCGCCTTCAGGTCGACGCGGACCGTTGACGGGTCGACCACGGTCACGGAATCGACCGGAGCGAGCTCACCGAGCCGCAGCGATTCCTTGGTGAGGCGGTACCGGTCGAGATTCCACTTGACCGACTCCGCGTCGAACGACGAGCCGTCGTGGTATTTCACGTCGGTCCGGAGCTTGAAGGTGTAGGACTTGCCGTCCGCCGAGACTGTCGGCAGCGCGGACAGCCACGGGATGATCTCGCCCTTCGGCGTCACGCGTACGAGCGAGTCGTACATCGCGTACATGAGATGCCGGTCGACGAACAGGCCGGACAGCATCGGATCCATGTTGCTGATGTCAGAGTTCATCGCGAAGGTCACCGAGCCGCCGTAGGCGGCCTTCGCACCCGAGGCAGCCGACGAGCTGGGGCCGCCGGATGTCGTGCCGGTGCACGCGCCGAGAACGATCGCTAAGGCTGCGAGGACCGCGATCGCGCGAGCCATCCGCTCACCCCCATGACCTTCCCCAGGTCTCGTGGAGGATACGTCCGGCACACCCGCCCGGTTCAGGATTTCGCCCGCGGAAATCGGCCTAGAGCCGGTCGCCGCGCTCCGGGCGTTCGACTTCGGCCGCGTCGTCGGCGTCCGTGACGCCTTCGACGGCTTCCCCGCCGCTCGGGCCGGCGCTTGGGAGCAGGCGGTAGCGCTCACGCGGACGGTGGATCTCGCTCGAGGACACGGTGCGCTCTTCGCGTTCTTCCACCTCCGTGGCCGTGCGATCGGGCATGGTCGTTGTCGCGACAGCGGTGGTGATACGGGACGGGGCCAGCAGCCCACCCAGCCACCCGGCGAAGATAGCGATGAGGACGCCAAGGACCCCGCCAAACGCGAACGTCTCAGCGGATTCGTACAGCGACACGCCGAGCACGCCCGGCATGACCTGCACGAGGCGCGAGCTCGACGAGCCGAAGACGCCGGTCGCGAGCGCCACGTCGACGACGAGCAACGCGAGCACGACGAACAGTCCGAAGAAGGCGACCATCATCCCGTGCCAGCTCGTGCGATACCCCGCCATGCGCCCGGCGACGTAGCCACCGATCAGGTACGAGAGGCCGACCGCCAAGAGGATCGGAACGGTCGACACGAACCCGCGCGACGCGTAGCCCGCGAGCAGCAGCCCGATGATCGGAGTGAGGATCGCCGCGACCCCGACCGTCGCGAGCCAGCCATCCAGGACGGCGCCCCAGGACGTTCCCGTTGGGCGCACGACAACTTCGCCTGCCATACCAGCTGTCCCCCTTGCGCGGTCTTGCTGACCACCTGTTGCACGCAAGGGGCCAAGCGAGGCTAGACGGCGGCTTTCCGGCCTCCGGCGCTGCGCGCGAACGTCTCGGCGAGGTCCGTCTTCTCCCACGGAAGATCGAGGTCCGGACGGCCGAAGTGCCCGTACGCCGCGGTCTGACGGAAGATTGGCCGCCGCAGGCCGAACCGGTCGATGATCTCCTGCGGCCGGAAGTCGAAGTGCTCGTCGATGAGCCGCCGGATCACCTCATCGTCCACGGTGCCCGTGCCGAACGTCTCCACGTTGAGCGAGACCGGCTTCGCGACGCCGATCACGTACGCGATCTGGATCTGGCAGCGCCGCGCGAGCTTCGCGGCGACGATGTTCTTCGCCACGTAGCGCGCGGCATACGCGCCGGACCGGTCCACCTTTGTCGCGTCCTTGCCACTGAACGCACCGCCGCCGTGCGGGGCGTAGCCACCGTACGTGTCGACGATGATCTTGCGGCCGGTGAGGCCGGCATCCCCCATCGGCCCCCCGATGACGAACTTGCCGGTGCCATTGATCACGTACCGCGTGTCGTCGTCGAGCAGATTGCCGGGGATCGCGGCGTGCACGACCGCGTCTTTGACGTCTCGGCGGATCTGCTCGACGTCCATGCCGTCGTCGTGCTGCGTCGCGACCACGACCGTGTGCACGCGCTTGGGCTGGCCCTTGTGGTACTCGACGGTGATCTGACTCTTGCCGTCCGGGCGCAGGTACTTGAGCTCGCCGCTCTTACGCGACTTCGCGAGCTGCTTCGCGACGGCGTGCGCGAGCGTGATCGGGAGCGGCATGAGCTCCGGCGTTTCGTCGACCGCGAAGCCGAACATCATCCCCTGGTCGCCGGCGCCGAGCTCGGCTCGATCGTCACCGGCGTGGTCCACGCCCTGCGCGATGTCCGGCGACTGCGGCTTGATCGCGGTGAGCACGCCGCAGGTCTCGTAGTCGAAGCCGTAGTGCGCGTTCGTATACCCGATGTCCTTCACGACATCGCGCACGATGCCGATGACGTCCGCGTACGCGGTCGTGGTGATCTCGCCCGCCACGAGGACGGTCCCCGTGGTCGTCGCCGTCTCGCACGCCACGCGCGACATCGGGTCCTTCGCCAGGAGGGCGTCAAGCACCGCGTCGGACACCTGGTCGCAGAGCTTGTCGGGGTGGCCTTCGGTCACGGACTCACTCGAGAAGAGCACCTTGTCCGCGCGCATGAAGCTGAGGGTCATCTAGGTCCCGGCCTGCCACGAGTTCGCGTAGGTGCTCTGCGCGTCGGTCATCGTGTCGATCTTCATCCCCATGGCCTCGAGCTTCAAGCGGGCGATGAGGGCGTCCAGATCCGCCGGCACGGCGTACACGTCCGGCTTCAGGGCCTTGCCCTCCTTGAGCAGGTACTCGATGGCGAGCACCTGATTCGCGAAGCTCATGTCCATCACCGCGGCCGGGTTCGCCTCCGCGGCGGCGTGGTTCAGGAGCCGGCCCTCGGCGAGGAGAAAGATCTTCTTCCCGTTCTCGTGGCTGTACTCCTCCACGAACGTCCGGACCGTCCGCTTGCCCTTCGACTGCTTCTCGAGCGCCGGGATCTCGATCTCATCGTTGAAGTGGCCGGCGTTCGCCACGATCGCGCCGTCCTTCATGGTGGGAAAGTGCGCGGCACCGATCACGTTCAGGTTGCCCGTCGTGGTGATGAAGATGTCGCCGCGCTTTGCCGCTTCGGCGATCGGCATCACCAGGTACCCGTCCATCGCGGCCTCAAGGCCGCGGAGCGGGTCGACCTCGACGATGATCACGTTCGCGCCCATGCCCCTGAATCGTGACGCGACGCCTCGCCCGACCCAGCCGTAGCCAGCGACCACAGCGGTCTTGCCGGCGATGAGGATGTTGGTCGCGCGCAGGAGACCGTCGATCGCCGACTGACCGGTCCCGTACTGGTTGTCGAACATGTGCTTCGTCCGAGCCTCGTTCACCGCGATGATCGGGTACGCCAGGACACCTTCGGCGGCCATCGCGCGGAGCCGGATGACGCCCGTCGTCGTCTCCTCGGTGCCGCCCTTCACGTTGGGCAGGAGGTCCTTGCGCGTCGTGTGGAGCAGCGTCACCACATCGGCGCCGTCGTCCATCGTGATCTGCGGCTTCGTGTCGAGGGCCGCCTCGATGTGCCGGAAGTACGTGTCGCGATCCTCGCCCTTCCGGGCGAACGTGGCGATGCCCTCGTTCTGCACGAGCGCGGCCGCGGCGTCGTCCTGTGTCGAGAGCGGATTCGATGCGCACAACGCCACCGACGCGCCGGCGTCCCGGAGAGCGATCGCGAGGTTCGCCGTCTCAGTCGTCACGTGGAGGCACGCGGCGATGCGCAGTCCCTTGAACGGCTGCTCTTTCGCGACGCGCTCGCGGATCGTGCGCAGCACGGGCATCTCGCGGGCGGCCCATTCGACGCGGCGCGAGCCGGCATCCGCGAGCGAGCGGTCCGCAACGTCTGACTGTGGTCGGGTAGCGACGGTCATGATGTTCTCCCAAACAGATTCTTGGTGAGCCGCTCCCAGACGGCGCGGCGTACGGCAGGCCCTTCGACGAACGGTCCGTGGATCTCGTAGCCCAGGCGGCGGTACACGCTCACCGCGGGCGCGTTGTCCTGGCGCACGTTCAGCACGACATCCTTGTGCATCTCGAGCGCCGCTTCGGTCACGGCCGAGGTCACCGACGTGGCCATGCCGCGATTGCGATAGGCCAGCCGGGTGAGGACGTTGCCGACGGCCGCGATGCCCGCGCCGTATGAGCGCACGTGCGTCCCGGCGGCCGCGACGAGCTGCCGACCGGAGTACACGCCGAAGTACAGCTCGCGCTCGAGCCGCGCCGGCGTGAAGTACGTGCGCGACGCGTTCCCGTACAGGTCGATCACGTCCTCGAGCTGCTCCGGGGTCAGGCGGGCGATCTCGTGCGCGACCCGCGGCTGGAATCGGGCGAGGTCGACGACCATGCGGTTCATGACGTCCAGGCGCTCGAAGCGGTAGCTCGCCTCGATCGGCAGCCGGCCATTGGGCGGTGTCGCGAGGATGAGCCGCGGCTCGTTCATGCCGCTGCGGAACAGCTCCGCGAGGGCCTGCGATTCCCCCATCGCGAAGCACGGCCGGAACGGCAGGACCTCGACGAGGAGCGCCGCGGCGACGATGTCATCACCGCGCCGCGCGACCCACCAGCGCGACTGATCGACGTTCTGCGGATCGAGGTCCGCGAGCGCGTACGCGGCGATGAGCCGATCGCGTTCGAAGAACGCGCGCACGTCCGCGGCGGATGCATGTTGGTCGAGCTCGATCTCTGGCATGAGCGGGGCCGCGGTCATGGCGTCCTCCAATCCTGAGGGCTACGACCTAGCGGGGCTCCGCCGGTTGTGCTGTGGAGCACCAGTCTATCGCGGAGCGATGCGCGCGGCGAGCGCTGCCATACGTGCCGCGGATACGGGCACCGCAAGCACTGCGAACGGCGACCGTGCCATGGCCGCAGCAAGAGTGACCATCTGCGCGACGCCGGTCATGCGGTCCCACCGACCCTCGTCCGGGTCGAGCTTCGGCCGAATGAGGTGGACCGCATAGCGCGCGACCGGTGCGAGGAGCACCACGGGTGGCGCCGCTCTCCGGACCGCGGCGATAGCGGCGCCGAGGGTGAGGAGGGAGTCCGCTTCGAGGTCGAGACGCGCTCCGCGCGAAGTAGGTCCAGCCCGACGCGCCAAGGTGCCGTCGATCCAGTCCGAGACGACCGCAACAAAGAGAAGCACGACGCTCGGTCGGATCGCGATGGCGACAGCACAGACAGCGCGAAAGACCGTGATGCAGTCGGCGGCGCGGCGCGCGTTCAACACGCCCATCGCGCGGCGAGGTCGCGTAAGGGTCGCGCGGCGCGCGAAAGCGGGGGCAGGTGACCGAACAGGATGGTGCTGACATCCAAGCGCGCCAAACCGGCGACAGATGCGCGGGCGGCAGCGAGGTCCTCGCTCCAGTACCGATTCGGACGATGCAGCGTCCTTTGGGCGTCGCACCACAGCGCATCGCCGCTGAACAACAGACCCTCGCGTTCCGCGCAAAGACACACGCTCCCCGGCGTGTGACCGGGTGTATGCACCACACGGAGCCCGCCCAACGCCGGGATGATCGCGTCATGGACGAGATCGCTCGTGCGGCCAAGCCGTCGGATGGCCAGTCGTCGTGCGATGGTGCCGGCGTTGAAGCGCAGCGCCCGCTCGCGGTCGGCTGGATGCACGAAGACTTCGGCGCCGCTCGCGCCGCCGATGTGATCGGGATGCGCGTGGGTCACGATGAACCGCGCGATCTCCCCGGGCGAGCGGCCGAGAGCGCGGATGGCGGCGTGCAGACGCGGGAGCGAACCGCGCATGCCGGCATCGATGATGGTGATGTCGTCCTCGAGGATCGCGTACGCCGTCGCGCCGATGAGTGGGATCGCGTGGACGCCGGGCGCGACCTCGGTGATGTCGGCTAGAACTCGATCAGGGTCGCGATGTCGTAGCCCTGCAGCTTGTCGCGGCCGTGCAGGGCCTTGAGCTCGATCAGGAAGGCGAGCGCGACGATCTCACCCTGCAGCTGCTTCACGAGCTCGATGGTGCCGGCGACCGTGCCGCCGGTCGCGAGCAGGTCATCCACGATGAGGACCTTCGCGCCCGGCTTCATCGCGTCCTTGTGCATCTCGAGCGTGGCCGAGCCGTACTCGAGGTCGTACTCGACGCTCACCACATCGGCGGGCAGCTTGCCGAGCTTGCGGACCGGGACGAACCCGACGCCGAGGGCGTACGCGATCGGCGCACCGAAGATGAACCCGCGCGACTCCATGCCGACGACGACATCGATCGGCTTGCCCTTCACCTTGGCGAGCAGCCCGTCGACGGCGCTCTTGAACGCATCTCCCTCCTTAAGCATCGTCGTGATGTCCTTGAACAGGATCCCGGGCTTGGGGAAGTCGGGGATGTCGCGGATGCGCTCGCCGAGCTCTTTCGGCGCGATCAACGTCACGGACGAGACACTAACGGATGGCCGCTCAGGCGATCCCCACGACGTGGGCGTCCTTGAACATCTCTTGGACCTCGTAGCCCCGTGCCGCGGCGTGCGTGACGATGGTGATGTTCGTGTTCGGCGCTGGGACGCGGATCAGCTTGGGCAGAACGTCCATGAACTTGCTCACCAGGATGCGGGTCACCCCACCGTGCCCCACGATGCAGATGGTCTTGCCCGGTCCCTCGGCCACCAGTCGATCGATGACCCCCATGGCCCGGGTCACGACCTGCTCCAGCGATTCGCCGCCGGGCCACTGGGTGAAGCCCTCGGACTCGTAGCCCGGGAGGCCGCGCACCTCGTCGAAGGGCTTGCCGGCGGCGTCGCCCAGGTCGATCTCGTTCAGCTCCGCGAACGTCTCGACGGGCACGCCGCGACCGGCGGCGATCGCTGCGGCGGTGTCCTTCGTCCGCGAGAGCGCGCTCGCGACGATGCGATCGAAGTGCGCCGACCGGAGGGCCGCGGCCACGACCGTCGCCTGCTCGCGGCCCTTCGCGGTGAGGGGGCTATCGGTCTGTCCGGCGAACACATGCGCAGCGTTCGCCTCGCTCTCGCCGTGACGGACGAGGTACAGCGTCGTAATGGCGGTCATACGCCGAGCTCCGCGGCCAGCTCGGTCCACGTGCGCACGCGGGTGATGTTGGAGTGCCGCAGCTCGCGGTTCCAGCTGTGATCGAACAGCCACACCCTCACCCCGGCTTCGGCCAGAGACCGGGCAATGAGCACGTCGTCTTCGCAGAACGCGTCGAGCTCGAGCTCCTTGGCCAGGCGGACCTTGTACTTGGCGCTGCTCGTCGCGTCGTACCGCCCCGCTGGCACGCCCGGGTCGAAGTCGCCGTGCGGCTTTAGGTGGACGGCCCGGGCGTGCTGGATGAGGCCCTTCTCGCGCAGCCACGTTTCCGTGACTACCCGGCGGCGCTCGGCGCGCGCCGTGATGAAGTACAGCTCGTGGCCAGCGTCGGCAATGCGCTCGATGACGGCGGGCGAATCCTCGTAGGGCTCGAGCTCGCTGAAAAACTTTCCGTCGTACAGGTCGATGCGGAACCGGTCCTTTTCCTCACCGCTGACCTCTTCGATAGCCGCGAGGGTCTGCCAGCCGAAATCCTCCTCCGGCAGCTCAAGGCGGTAGCGCTCCGCGAACGCGCGCAAGTACGGGACAGCGCACTCGGCCACCACGTCATCGAGGTCGATCCCGATCCTCATGCCGCGAGGCCCTCGAGCACACGGGTGAGCGCGTCGCGCCAGTCGCCCCGGGTCTCGACGATCGAGGCGCGCACCTGGCGCTGCCCGTGCTGGGCCTTCGGGAAGACCGAAAGGAGGACGCGCCGCTGGGCGTCGCCGAGGTCGCGACCCATGACGATGCGCAGCTCCGCCCCACGGACGCGGACCTCGGTCGCGCCGGCCTTCATCGCCCGTAGCTTCACCTCGACGCCGTAGAGGAGGTTGCGCATGGGCTCCGGCGGGGCACCGTACCGATCCTGCAGCTCCTCGCGCAGGGCGATCAGCTCGTCGAGTTCGCGCAGCTCCGCGATACGCCGGTACATCTCGAGCTTGCGGGCGCGGGCCGGGATGTACTGGTCGGGGATCGCGGTCGACAGCGACAGCTCCACGACCACATCGGACGCAGCCGGCGCAAGGGGGCGCAGGCCCCGCTGTTCGTTGACCGCCTCCTCGAGCAGCTGGGCGTACAGCTCGAAGCCGACCGCGGCAACGTGACCATGCTGCTCGGCACCGAGGATGTTGCCAGCGCCGCGGATCTCGAGGTCGTGCATCGCGATCTTGAAGCCGGCGCCGAGCTCGCTCGCCTCGAAGACGGCCTGCAGCCGCATCCGCGCCTGCTCAGTGAGGCTGGCCTCCTTGTTGTAGAGGAGGTACGCGTACGCCTTGTCCGCGCTGCGACCCACGCGCCCCCGGAGCTGGTACAGCTGGGCGAGCCCGAGGGTGCCGGCGCGGTCGATGACGATCGTGTTCACGTTGGGGATGTCCAAGCCGGACTCGATGATGGTCGTGCACACGAGGACGTCGTGATCCTGGTCGGCGAAGTCCACCATGACGCGTTCGAGCTTCCGTTCGTCCATCTGGCCGTGGCCAACGATGAACTTGGCCTGCGGCACGAGCTGCCGCAGCCGTTCCGTCTCTTGCTCGATGCCCATGACCCGGTTGTGCACGTAGTAGACCTGCCCGCCCCGGTCGAGCTCGCGCACGATGGCGTCGCGAATGACATCGTCGGATCGCTCGACGACGTGCGTTTCGATCGGCTGACGATCTTCAGGCGGCGTCTCGATGACGCTGATGTCGCGTACGCCCGACAGCGCCATGTGCAGCGTGCGCGGGATCGGCGTCGCCGTCATGGAGAGGACGTCGACCTCGGTGCGCATCGACTTGAGGCGCTCCTTATGGCGCACCCCGAAGCGGTGCTCCTCGTCGATGACGACAAGGCCCAGATCGCGGAAGCTCACGTCCTTCTGCAGAACGCGGTGCGTGCCGACGACGATGTCAACGTCGCCCATCGTGATCCGCGCGACGGTCTCCTTCTGCTCGGCCGGTAGGCGGAACCGCGAGAGCATCTCGATCTTCACCGGGAACGTCGCCAGGCGCTCGCTGAACGTTTCGTAGTGCTGCTGTGCCAGCACCGTCGTCGGCACGAGGACCGCGACCTGCTTGCCGTCCATGACCGCCTTGAACGCGGCGCGCAGTGCGACCTCGGTCTTGCCGTAGCCGACGTCACCAACGATGAGCCGGTCCATCGGCCGCCCGCGCTCCATGTCCTTCTTCGTCTCCTCGATCGCCAGGAGCTGGTCCGGCGTCTCGGTGAAGGGAAACGCGTTCTCCATCTCGATCTGCCAGGGCGTGTCCTTCCCGAAGGCGTGCCCGGGCGTCGCCTCGCGCGCCGCATACAGGCGCAGCAGCTCCTTCGCGATCTCCGCCGCCGCCCGCTTGGCCTTGCCCTTCGTCTTCAGCCAGTCGCGGCCGCCCATGACCGAGAGCGCGGGAGCCTGCCCGCCGACGTAGCGCGTGATCTTGTCGATCCGGTCCGTCGGCAGCCACCGTGTGCCGTCGGCGAACGTGAGGATGAGGTACTCGCGCTCGACGCCAAGGACCTGTCGCGTCTCGAAGCCTTCGAACCGTGCGATACCGGAGTCCTCGTGGACGACGTTGTCGCCGGGCTTGAGGTCCTGGAGGAACGAGCCGACGGCGACCCGGCGGCGGCGGCGCTCGGGATGGCGCGGCTTGCGGAAGCCGAACACCTCCGCGTCCGTGAACACGCGCAGGTCGAGCTCCGGGATGCTGAAGCCTTCGGCGAGCGCGACGTGCAGCAGGACGAGCGCGCCCGCGGCCGGAGGGTCGGCCATCGACTCTTGCGGTGTCGCAGTGACCTCTCGCTCCGCAAGGAGCTCGGCCAGGCGCGCGGCCTGTGGCGTCGCGATGACCCGCATGCCGGTCCCCGCGGCCGCGACCTCGCGTAGGAACTGGTCCAGCCGGCCGGCGTAGTTCGGCGAGCCGCCCCAGCCCAGGCGCAGGGCGTTGTCGGCCGGTGCGACGCGTACCGCACCGTGCTCCCCCGCCTCGCGCTCGAGCTGGGTGCGCGGCACGTACGGCGCGGGGAACGCCGTGACCGGAAGGCCATCGCCGCGGAGCTCCTCACGGCGCTCGTCGGCCATCGCCTCGTATGAATCCCACGCCAGGGCCAGCTCGACCGAATCTTCGAACACGACCGTCGCGCGATCCGGTGGCAGATGCGAAAGGAGCGATGCGGTCGCGCCCAACAACGGCGCGAAGGCATCGACGCCGGGCGCGTACTGCCCCTGCCGCAATCCCTCGAGCAGCGCGGTGTACTCGGCGAAGTCGTCCGACAGCCCCTCCCAGCCCGCGGCCGCGACGCGCTCGGCGACCTCCGGCGCGTGCTCCAGCGAGATCTCGCGCGCCGGCAGGACGACGAGCTCCTCGAGGGTGGCCTGCGAGCGCTGGGTCACCGGGTCGAACGAGCGGATGGACTCGATGTCATCGCCGAACAGCTCGATGCGTGCGGGCTCCGTCGCCGATGCGGGATACACGTCGATGATCCCGCCCCGACGCGAGAAGGTTCCCGGCTCGCTGACCTCCGGCACCGGTTCGTAGCCGAGCGAGAGCAGCCACGCCGCCGTCTTCTGCCACGGCAGCGTCGTGCCGGTGCGAAGCGCCCGGCCCCGCTCTGCCAGCGCCGGGGCCGGGATCGTCCACTGCATCGCGGCACGCAGCGAGGTGACGACCGCGATGGGCTCGCCGTCGCGGAGCCGCCACAGCGCGAGCAGGCGTTGGTGGACGGACGCGGCTGATGGCGAGCCGGCTTCGTACGGCATGGACTCGCGCTCCGGGAACGCGACCACGCGGTCCTCGCCGAGCCACCCGGCGATCTCCGCGCGCCAGCGGCGCGCGCGATCCTCGCTCGGCGCGACGACGAGCACGGTCCGCGCCTGCGTCGCCACGAGCGCCGACCACGCGTACGCCCGGGCACCGGCCGACGCGTCGGCGACGGCGACCGTGCCGCCCGAGCTCACCCGATCGGCGAGCGCGTGGAACGCCGGACTCTCCTCGGCGCGGGCGAGCAGCCCCGCGAGGCGCGCGGCGGGAAGCGCGGCGCGGACGGCGTCAGCCATTGAACTGATTCATCGCTCGTGGCAGATCGCGAAGCGCGATCTCCGCGGCCTCGGCGGCGCGGTCCATGGATCGATCCGCCGTCTCCTTCTCATCGGCATCGAATGGCGACAGGACGTACGCGGCGAGGTCGGGCACCTCGCGCATCTCCGCCGGCGCGACCCCGACGCGGATGCGCGGGAATCCCTGGCCGACCGCGCTCACGATCGAGCGCATCCCGTTGTGCGTTCCCGGCCCGCCCGACTGGCGGATCCGGATCGCCCCGAGCGGCAGATCGACCTCGTCGAAGATCACGAGCATGTCGGCGGGATCGAGGCGATAGCGGTCGAGAAGCTTCTTCACCGCCGTGCCGCTGTCGTTCATGAACGTCTGCGGCCGCGCGATCGCGAGCTTGATGCCGCCGAGGGTGCCTTCGGCGATGCGCGACTCCGCGGCCTTGATCCCGAACTCCGCGCGGGCGCGTTTGCCCAGCCGGTTCGCGACCGCGAAGCCGACGTTGTGGCGGGTGTTCGCGTAGCCGTCACCCGGATTCCCGAGCCCGACCACGAGCTTGTCCACCCGCGGCGCGCTGCCCCCGAACAGTCTCCTCATGCACCTCCATCGCCGGACGCCGAAAGAGGGCCCTGGCCGAAACGGCCCGGGTCCTTGGCGGTCGCGTCTTCTACTGCCTCCAGTCTACGTGGCGCTACCGTTCCTCGCGATGCGGTTGCCCGAGTTCTCGATGGAGCGGATGCAGTCCACCTGGGAGCACCAAGTCACCTACGACCTGTCCGAGTCGGGCCTCGAGGCGCTCACGCTCGAGGATGCGGTCCGGGATCTGGGTGCGTTGGGCAAGGAGCGCCTCGGCTATGCGAACGGCATGGGCCGCGACGCCACCCGCTCGCTGGTGGCGGCATTCCATCCGGACGCGACGAAGGACAACGTGCTCATCACGACCGGCACCAGCGAGGCGAACTTCCTCGCCCTTGCGACGCTCATCGAGCCGGGTGACGAGGTCGTGATCGTCATGCCGAACTACATGCAGCTCCACGGTATCGCGCGTGGTCTCGGCGCGAAGGTGAAGGAGGTCTGGCTGCGCGAGGAGTGGGGCTGGCGCATCGACCTCGATGCGCTGCGGGCCGCGGTCACCAAGCGCACGAAGGTCGTGTGCGTGTGCAATCCGAACAATCCGACGGGCCAGATCCTGAGCGCGGCCGAGGTGCTCGACGTCGCGACGCTCGTCGAGGCGCAGGGCGGCTGGCTGCTCGCAGACGAGGTGTACCGCGGAGCGGAGCGCTCCGCGCTGGAGACCGCGACGTTCTACGGCCATCACGACCGCGTCATCGTCACCGGTGGTCTCTCGAAGGCCTACGGGCTCCCGGGTCTACGGGTGGGCTGGTTGGTCGCGCCGCGGGAGCGCATCGCGGCGGCATGGGCGATGAAGGACTACACGACCATCGCGCCGGCGACGCTGTCCGAGCTGCTTGCCGAGGTCGCGCTCGCGCGCCGCGAGCAGCTGCTGAAGCGCGCGCGGTACCTGCTCAACGAGCGCTGGCCGATCCTGGAGTCGTGGGCCGCCGCGCACGCGCAGGACCTCCACTGGGTCGCGCCCGCGGCCGGGGCGATCTGCTTCTTCGGCTACAGCTTCCCGATCGAGTCGACGGAGCTCGTCGACCGGCTCATCAAGGACTGGAGCACGATGGTCGTGCCGGGGGCCCACTTCAACGCCGAACGGCACCTGCGCATCGGGTTCGGGATGCCGACCCACACCTTGCGCGGGGGCCTCGAGGCGATCGATCGGGCCCTCGTGGCGCTCGCGGATTGATGCGGCCCACCGCTTGCACTGCGGGTCGGCAAGTTAGCGCACGGAGGAAGACATGAGCCTTGCTGTGATCCTCGCCCTGGTCGCGCTCGTCTGCGGGATCTTGATGCTGGTCGCGGGTCGGTGGTCCAAATGGCCGCTCGCGGCGATCGCCATCATCTGCCTCGCGATCAACCAGAGCGGCTTGCTCTCAGGCCGCATCTAGGCCGGCCGCGGCAGGGGCCGCGGCTAGACTCGGTCCATCTGATGGCCCATCGCCCGGTCCATCTGCTCGAGTCGGGCATCGTGACCGAGCAGCGTTTCATGGGGGTGGCCGAAGCGCCGGCCGCCCTGGGACCGGCATTTGCGGACCGGTTCAAGCCCGAGAAGCGGGTCCGCGTCGCGTTCAACCCCCGTGACCGCTGGCTCACCGCCGCCCGCGAGGCGTGCGTGCTGTTGTCGGACGCGGTCTGCACCTCATTGAAGGCCGGCGGGCGGGTCGCCATCCTCGGCGGCGAGTGCACCCTGGTCGCCGGCTCGGTCACCGGGGCGCTCCTCGCCGAGCCCGAGCTCCTGCTGCTCTATCTGGACGCGCACGGCGACTTCAACACCATGGCGACGACCCCGTCGCACTTCGTCGGCGGGATGTGCCTGGCCCACGTGTGCGGCAAGCAGGTCGCGCCGCTCCTCTGGCCCGGGGTGCAGAAGATGGCGGAGGATCGCGTCTACCTCATCGGCGCGCGGGAGCTCGATCCAGGCGAGATCAGCAACCTTTCGCACTCGAAGGTGCATCGGGTCCCGTTCGATCGGGATGGCGTGGACGCGCCGTTCCTCCTGTCCGCGGCGCGCCGCAAGCCGGTGTGGATCCACGTCGATCTCGACATCGTCGACCCTCGCGAGCTGCCGGCCGTCGCGCTGCCCGTGGCCGGCGGACCCACGCTCAAGGCAGTGAGCGAGCTGTTGAGCTCGATCGCGCAGATCGCCGACGTGCGCGGCATCGAGATCTGCGGCTATGACGCACGGAAAGACCCCGGAGCGCACGTGCCCGGGGTCCTCGCAGCGGCCTTCGCCGGGGTGCTTGGCTAGGCCTACTCGCCGCCGATCGTGTAGCGCAGCTTGATCTCGGCCAGCCATTCCTCGAGCGCCCTGGTGAGCCGGTCGCCGCTGGGCTCCGACCCGCGACGCACGCGCGCCGGCTCAGGAAGCGGCCGTGGCACGCTGTGCGTGCCGGGCTGTGCGGCGTAAATGGTCATTCAGGACCTCCCGGGACCGTAATCCGCGTCCTCGTAACTATGCGCACGAACGGGCCCACCGTCGGTTCTCGAACAGTGCCGAAACCGTGTGCAGACCGTGCTCAGGCGGCTTCTTCAAGCTCCACGGCGGGCGGTTCGACTGCCGGCGATCGCAACGGCAGGATCACCCAGGCGGCCACGAGGATCGCGAACGACGCGAGGGCGATGAAATCCATGACGTCCTCCTTCAGTCGAGCTGGTACGCGATCTCGCCGTGCTGTGACGCATCGAGCCCGAGCGCCTCGTCCATCTCCTTGACGCGCATCCCGATGGTCAGGTCGATCGCCTTCACGATCACCGCGGTGGCGACCGCGGCGTAGAGCCAGGTCGCGCCCACGGCGATGGCCTGATCGAGCAACTGCTGCGGGTTGCCGTAGAAGAGACCGTTCTGGCCCGCGCCGTTGACCGCGACGGTGGCGAACAGGCCGGTCGCGATGGCTCCCCACGTGCCCCCGATGCCATGCACGGCCCACACATCGAGCGCGTCATCGACGCGGAGCCGCGGCCGTAGCTGCATCGCGAGGTAGCAGAGAACGCCTGCGCCGAGGCCGATGACGATCGAGCCCGACACGTCCACAAATCCCGATGCCGGCGTGATGGCGACGAGGCCAGCCACCGCGCCGGCCGCCATGCCGAGGACGCTCGGGCGGCCGCGGTGGATCCACGACACCGTGAGCCAGGTGAGGCCGGCCATCGCCGCCGCGGTGTTGGTCACGACGAACGCGCTCGTCGCAAGTGCGCCGGAGGTCAACGCGCTGCCGGCGTTGAAGCCGAACCAGCCGAACCAGAGCAGTGATGCCCCGAGGACGGTCATGGTCGCGTCATGCGGCTCGCTCGTCTTCAAGCGGCGACCGATGAGGATGGCCGCGACCAGGGCCGAGACCCCGCTCGAAATGTGGACGACCGTCCCGCCCGCGAAGTCGAGCGCGCCAAGCGCGTGCAGCCAGCCGCCGGTGCCCCAGACCCAGTGCGCGATCGGGTCGTACACGAGCGTCGACCACAGCAGCGCGAAGATCACGTACGCCTTGAAGCTCACGCGCTCGGCGAACGCCCCGGTGATGAGCGCGGGCGTGATCACCGCGAACATCATCTGGAACGCCATGAACGCCTGGTGCGGAACAGTGCTCGCGTAGTCGGGGTTCGGGCCGAAGCCCACGCCCTTGAGCGCGACCCACCCGAGACCGCCAATGAGCCCCGCGCCGGTGTCCGGCGAGAACGACAGCGAGTAGCCCCAAAGGACCCACTGCACCGAGATGAGGCACAGGATGAAGAACGAGTGGGTCAGGGTCGAGAGCACGTTCTTCTTCCCGACGAGCCCGCCGTAGAAGAAGCCGAGGGCCGGCGTCATGAGCATGACGAGCGCCGTCGACATGAGGATCCAGGCGGTGTCGCCGGTGTCAATCTGCATGGGCCGACGCTATGCGCGAGCGATGGCCGCATCAGTGCCGCCGCGGCGCAGGGTAGGTCGCGGAACGGTGACGCGACGGCGGGCCGCCGCTACTCCGTCGAAACGGTGGTGGTCGACGACCTGCCGCCGAGGGACCTCTAGCCGAGCTTGTAGCCGACCCCGCGCACATTCGCCGGCACCGGGGCGCCGGCCTCCTCGAGCTTGGATCGCAGCCGCGCGAGGTGCGCCTTCAACCACTCCGGGTCGGGGTCGCGCTCATCAGGCCAGCCGGCGCGGAGCAGCGCCTTGCGGTCGACGAGCTCGCCCGGACGTGCCGCGAGGGCGGCCAGCAGGCGGAACTCGGTCGGCGTGAGCGGCAGCTCCTGTCCGGCCATCTGCGCGCTGTGGGCTCGGGCATCGATGACCAGACCGCAGATGTCGGTCGTCGACGCGGGCGGGGCGTTCCGGGATGCCCGGCGCAAGAGGGCCCGCACGCGCGCAAGGAGCTCCTTGCGCCCGAACGGCTTCTCGAGGTAGTCGTCCGCGCCCAGGTCGAGGAGCTTCACGCGCTCGTCCTCGCCCTTCTCCCCGGTGAGCATGAGGATCGGTGTCGCCGCGACCGCGCGGATGCGCCGGCAGATCTCGTCGCCGCTCATCTGCGGCAGTCGGCGATCCAGGATCACGAGGTCGGGCAGCTCCTCGGCGTGGCGCCGGAGCGCGGTCTCCCCGTCGTACGCCGTGAGCAGGTCATAGCCCTCGGCCCCCAGCAGCGACGCGACCATGCCGACGAGCGCGCGATCGTCGTCGACGATGAGCACGCTGGTCATCGGTCCTCGCCGCGCGCAAGCGGGACGCTGAACGCGAAGACGCTCCCCCGCTCGCCATCGGGCCGGTCCTCGTACCAGAGCGAGCCGCCCTGAGCCTCCGCCACACGGCGGCACGAGAACAGGCCGATGCCCGCGCCGGAGATCTCATCGGACCCGAGCCGGACGAAGGGCTCGAAGATCCGCCGCCGGTCCTCGGGGGGCACGCCCGGCCCCTGATCGGCGACGCGAACGATCGCGCGATCCTTGTCCCTCGCGATCGACACCGTGATCGCCGTGCCCCCGGGCGCGTACTTCGTCGCGTTGTGCACGAGCCCCGCGACGACCTCGGCGGTGCGGCGCTTGTCCCCACGGGTCCAAAGCGGCGCACCGGCGCGCGGCCCCCGGAGGGTGTGCTTGCGGGCCATCGGCGCCATCTCGCGGACCGCGGAGCCGAGCCCGGCGCGCAGGTCGAAGCGCGTCCGGCGCACGGTCACGTCCGGACGGTCGTCCTTGACCGACGCGAGGATCCGATCGACCAGCTGATCGAGGCGTTCGACCTGCGCGGTCGCTTCGGCGAGCGGCAGACGGTGGCCGTTCTTGCCGGTCAACGTCTGCTCGGCGAAGAGGTCGAGGTACCCGCGCACCACCGAGAGCGGCGTGCGCAGGTCATGCGTGACCACCGCGACGAAGTCGGAGCGCGCGCGATCCAGCTCGCGCAGCCGCTCGGACGTACGCCGCTCGAGCGCGTAGAGGGAGGCCTTGTCGATGGCGAGCGCGGCCTGGTTCGCGAGCGCGCCCACGAACGACACCTCGGTCTCCGCGAAGTCCGTCTGTCCGGGCACGTGAAGCGCGACGGCGCCGACGAGCCGATCGCCTGCGATCAGCGGGAGCGCGAGACCGTCGGGGGTCACGACGGGCCGTGTTTCGGCGAGCGCAGTGCGAGCCGCAACGAGCGCGGAACGCGGCAGGGCACCCGAGCTGGCGCGCAGCACAGCTTCGCCGGACTCGTCGCGCAGGAGGATCCCGCCGGAGGCCCCTGGATATACGCGGACGAGCCGGTCCACGACGAGACGGAGCACCTCATCGAGTTCGAGCGTCGAGGTCAGGACGTTAGAGACCTCGAACAGGGCGGAGACCTCGCGCAGCTTGCGCTCCGCGTCCCGCTGCAGGCGGCTCTTCTCGATGATGCCCGCGACCTGGTTGGCGATCGTCTGCAGGAAGTCGATCTCGCCGCGCTCGAACTCGCGCAGCTCGACCGTCTGGACGTTCATGACCCCGATGACCTCGTCGCGGATCACCAGGGGAACGCTGAGCATGGAGGTGAACCGGTCGACGTCGACGGACGGCACGACCTTCCAGCGCGGCTCCGCGTGGACGTCGCGCACGGTCAACGGCACGCGCGCATTCGCGACCCAGCCGGTGATGCCTTCACCCAGGCGGAGCGTCGCTTTCCCGATGGCTCGCGGGTTCAATCCATTGCTCGCGACGAGCCGCAGCAGCCCATCCCGCCGTTCGACGAGATAGAGCGAAGACACCTCGGCGCGCATCGCATCGGTGGTGCGATCGATCACGATGCGCAGCATTTCGTCCCAGTCGCGGGTCGACGAGGTCAGCTGCGCGATCTCACGGAGGAACGACAGCTCGGAGAGTTTCCGCTCGGTATCGGTGTCCGCTGCCGCCCTCATCAGTGAATTCTAGGTACGCACGCGAAATAGACTCCGCATGTGGGCGTGGTCCTTCGCACGGAGCGACTGACGAAGCGATTCGAGCGTCTCGTCGCGGTACAGGATCTCGATCTCGAAGTCGGCGAGGGCGAAGTGTTCGGATTCCTCGGGCCGAACGGCGCGGGCAAGACGACGACGCTCCGCCTCTTGTGCGCGCTCATCGCCCCGACGAGCGGCACCGCGGAGGTCGCCGGATTCAAGCTCGGCTCGCAGGATGAGCAGATTCGCGCGTCGGTCGGCATCCTCACCGAGCAACCCGGCCTGTACGAGCGGCAGTCGGCCGAAGACAACCTGCTCTTCTTCGCGGCCCTGTTCGGGCTGCGGCCCGCGGTCGCGCGCGCGCAGACCGAGCGGTACCTGCGGCTCATGGGCCTATGGGAACGCCGGAGCGAGGCGGTCGCGACCTTCTCACGCGGGATGAAGCAGAAGATGGCCATCGCGCGGGCGGCCATCCACGAGCCGCGGATCATCTTCTTGGATGAGCCCACGACCGGCCTGGATCCCGACGCCGCGCGCACGGTGCGGGAGTTCATCGCGCAGATCCGGGGCGAGGGGCGCACGGTGTTCCTCTGCACCCACAACCTCGATGAAGCGGACCGTCTGTGCGACCGCATCGCGTTCTTCCGGCGCAGCGTGATCCGCATCGACACTCCGGCGCATCTCCGCGCCGAGTTGTACGGCCACGCGACGGAATTTCGCATCGTCCCCTCGCCGCGGCCCGATCTCCTAGCGACGGTCCAGGCTGTCGCCGGCGTGCAGAACGCGCATCTGGAGAACGGATCGATCGTCGTCTCGAGCGGTGACCCGCTCCTGGTCAACCCGATGATCGTCCGCGCGCTCGTCGGCGCGGGCGCGGAACTCGCGTACGTCAGCGAGCGCAAGGTGTCCCTCGAGGACGTGTACCTGCGCGTCGTGGAGGGCACGTGAGCGCGCTCGGGACGACGGCCGACTGGCAGACGATCGTACGCACGGTCTGCGTGCGCGAGTGGCGCGAGTCCCTCGGGAACCGGCTCCTCGTGGGCATGACCATTTTCCCGCCGCTTGTCATCCTCGCGGCCGGCATCGCCGCCGTGGCCACGGCGGCGCTCGTGCCGCCAAGCGAGAAGGACGTCGCCGCTCTGTACGCCGCGTCACCGGCGGTTATCGGACTCGATCCGAAGGAGGCGGTGCAGGGCCTGATTGCGACGTACTTTCTCATCCTGTTCATGCTCATCCCCACCGTGGTCCCGCTGACGATCGCGATCTACTCGATCATCGGCGAGAAGTCCGCGCGCACGCTTGAGCCGCTGCTTGCCGCGCCGGTCCGCGTCGGCGAGTTGCTGCTCGCGAAGAGCCTGGCCTCCGCGATCCCCGCGGTGATCGTCACCTGGATCGCGTACGGGATCTACCTCGGTGCGGTGAGCGTGCTCGGCAGCGGGGCTGCGGTGCGCGCGGTCACCGCGCCACGGTGGATCCTCGCGATCGTGATCATGGTGCCGCTGCTCACGCTGCTCTCGGTCAACCTCGGCATCCTCATCTCGACGCGCGTGAACGACGTCCGCGTCGCGCAGCAGATCGGGGGCCTCGTCGTCGTGCCCGTCGTCGGGATCGGCATCCTGCAGGTGACCGGCCGCGTCGTGCTGAACAACGAGTCCTTCCTCGGGACCGCGGTCTTCCTTCTGATCTGCGACGCGCTCGTCTTCTTTCTCGCCCGGATCGCGTTCCGGCGCGAGAACATCCTCAGCCGCTGGCGCTGATCAGGGCCGCGGCGTCGCCGACGGTCGCCCGCGCGGCGTCGCGCTGGGCGATGGCCGTGGCTGCGGCGTCGCGCCGCTCGGACGCGGGATCGGACTGCCCCGGGGCGGCGGCTGCGTCGCCGCGCCACGATCATCCGGATACGTGCGGGGGCCTGCGATCTCTACGGTCACGGACTGGGTGTCGCTGACGGTCACACCGCCTTCACGCAGCTCCATGGCGATCCTGTACGTGCCGCGGACGGCCGGGGCGTTGAACAGCGAATAGAACGTGCCGCCGCCCGGACCCGCGGCCGCGCCGAGCGGCGAGGTGCCGGAGGCGACAACCTTGCTCGTGGCCGGATCGGTCGCCTGCCAGAAGAGGCTGTACGTGTGCGCTGCGGTTCCCGCGCTGGGCAGGTTGGAGTACTGCACGATCAGCATCGAGGCCTCACTCCGGTGGAGGAGCTTCGGCAGCCGGGCCACCGATGACACGAGGTACTCCGGGTGCACATGGAAGTCGAAGGAGCCGGTCGCCGCGCCGGCAGCCGCGAGCGGGTTGCCACTCGCGTCGGCCAGGCCGACGGTCAACGTGTAATCACCGACCTTCGCCGGCGCGGCAAACGCAAGCGTCAGGCTCGTGGATGCCGCCGGGGCCAGGGCGGGCAGCGGGATCGGCGCCGGCGATGCCGCAATGAGGGCGCCCGCGGTGTCCTTGATCTCCCAGAGGAGCTTCACGCTCGTCGGTCCGGCCGCGCCCCAGCTCTTCGTGCCGGAGTTCGTGATCTGGATTGCCTGGGTCTGCGGCGCGCCGGCCTCGTACGCGAGCGTCGCGATCGGCAGCCGATACCGCGCCGTTGCCGGTGGCTCAAGGACGGCCGAGTACACGAGGGCGCCGAGCCCACTCAGGAACTGCACGGCCTCCTCTTCGTTCGTGTTTGCGGTCAGCCCAACGACGATCCGCGGGCCAATCTTCGTGAAGATGATCCCGGCGTCGTGCGTCGCGAAGCCGAGGTTGCCGGTCTTGTGCGCGACCCGCGTGCCCTCGGGCAGCTCGGCCGGGAGTCGGTCGTTGATCGTCTGGCGCTCGAGCCGGGCGAGCATCCGGTCTGAGGCGGCGGCAGAGACGAGCTTCCGTTGCGCGAGCAGCGTGAAGTACCGCCCGATGACGCTCGCGGTCGCGGTGTTGTCATCGTTGTCGTCGCTCGCGATGTGGAGGTCGCCGAGGCCTAGTTTCTGGAGCGTCGCATTGATGTTGTCCGGGCCGAGCTGATGCCAGAACGCGAGCGCGGTGCCGTTGTCAGAGAGCGTGATCATGGCCTCCAGCGCCACGTCGATCGTCATCACTGTCCCTGCGATCTCGTAGGAGCCGTCGTCCGTGATGTCCTCGGGCTGGATCTCGATGGTGTCGGTGTACCGAAGCGTGCCTGCGTCGACGAGCGTCTCAACGTGCGCCAGGATGCCCAGCTTGTACAGCGACGCCGCGATGAACGAGACGTCCGCGTCATGCGTATAGAGCGGCTGCGGAACGAGGGGGTCGGCGATGTACACGCCGCTATCGCCGGGGAAGCTCTTCACCAGGCCGTCGACCTGGATGATGAGGTCACCCGTCGAGGCGGCCGCCGGTGCGGCGATCGTCGCCACGAGCACGAATGCCGCGAGCGCGATGGAGAGGCGGCGCATATCAGCCTGTAACGCCGGAGTGGTCCGAGTGTTTCACCGGCGCACTGCGCTCGTCGCGGCCGCCGTCGCTGCGGTGCCGAGCGCGACCATCTCGCGGTAGCCGGCGGGCGTTTCGTCCCGGAAGCCCAGCAGATGGAGAGCGCCGTGGGCGGCGAGGAACGCGACCTCACGCACCAGCGGATGCTTCCTCCGTTCGGCCTGCCGCGCCGCCTGGGCGGGACTGATGACGATGTCCCCGACGTCGAGGCCGCCATCGGGGTCCCGCTCCAGCCTCTGAACGGCCCGCTGGCCCTTCGCGCGGCCCACGGCCTGGCCGAATGACAGGACATCCGTCGTGCGGTGCTTCTTTCGGTATCGCGAATTCAGTGCACGCATCTCCGGATCGTCGATGAACGCAACGGTGATCCGCGCGTCTGCGGGCAGGTCGTATGGCTTCAGCGCGGCGCGGACCGCGCGGCGCACCGGTGCGAGGGCGCACGGCGGCGCGCCCCTGAAGGCGAGCTTCAGGTGCCCGACGCGCTCGTCGGCGGTGGCGTCGCCGCGGGTAGCCGCGCGATGCGGTCCTCGGGGTAAGGGATCCGCTCGTGATAGACGCCGGCGAGCAGCTCGCGGAACGCGCCCTTCACGCGCTGCACATCGCGCAGGGTCAGATCGCAATCGTCGAGCTGCCCATCGGCCACCTTCTCCGTGACGATCCGCTCCACCATGTCGGCGATCTGCTCCGGGGTCTTCTCCTCGAGGGACCGCACCGAGGCCTCCGTGCCGTCAGCGAGCATCACGATGCCGGCCTCCTTGCTGCGCGGCTTCGGGCCGGGATGGCGGAAGTCGGCTTCGTCGACGACGATGCCGCGCGACTGGGCGAGGTTGTGGAAGAACCGGATGAGGCTCGTGCCGTGATGGCCGGGGATGATCTCCCGGATCTGCGGCGGCAGGCGGTACCGGTCCGCGAGGGCAAGGCCGTCGCGCACATGCGCGGACACGATGCTCGCGGACACCGCCGGATCGAGCTCGTCGTGCGGATTCGTTCCCGTCTGGTTCTCGATGAACGCGAGGGGGTTCCGCATCTTCCCGATGTCGTGGTAGTACGCGCCGACCCGCGCGACGAGCGGATCCGCGCCGATGACCTCGGCTGCGCGCTCCGCGAGGTTCGCCACGAGGAGGGAGTGGTGGTACGTGCCGGGCGTCCGGAGCAGCAGCTGGCGAAGGAGCGGATGGTTCGGATCGGCGAGCTCGCGCAGCTCGAACACGGTCGTGATGCGGAACAGGTGGCCGAGCATGACGACACCGCCGAACGCGAGCACACCTGAGGCGACGCCGCTGACGAGCGCCGCGGCGGCGAGCTGGAGAGCGCCGAGCGTATCGGCCGAGCGGCCGACGAGGAGGAACGTGCCGATGACGCCGAGGTCCCCGAGCGCCACGTACAGGGCGGCCGCCACGAACTCGCGGGCCGTCGTGGCTCGCCGCACTGCGGCCATCCCCAACAGGGCGGGCACCAGGACGTATGCGACGAGCTCGACCTGGCCCGACATGATCCCGACGTGCAGGGCGCCGGCGATCTGCGTGGCGAGCGCGGTGCGCCCGCCGACGAGGATCGTCAGCATCATCGCGACCGCGGCGAAGGGCACGAAGTACACGGCGACGGTGTGGCCGGGGATGAGCGCGCGGCCGGCGGCGGTGATCGCAACGAGGCAGAGCCCCACGACCATGAGCTTGCGATCGTCGGTCCACGCCTCCTGGGCGTACCGCTCGACGAACAGCGCGAGCACGCCGGCGATGAGCAGGGCCCAGCTCAACAGTCCGACCGCGCTCTTCCAGTCGATGCCGGGATTGACGAGGCCGAGCGCCCGGAGCTTCTCGAGATCCAGCTCGCTCACGACCTGGCCCTCGCGCACCACGACCTCGCCGGCGGTCACTTGGACCTGCACCGGTGCGACGTTGTTGCGCGCTGACTGCTGCGCGGCGGCGGTCGCATTGGCGTCGAACGCGAGGTTGGACTGCAGGCTCTGCTTGAGCAGCTCCGCGCCGACGCGCTTCTGACGGTCGGTCCAGACCTGGGGAAGGGCCTTCGGCGCGAGATCGGCCCGCGCGGTGTCGAGCTGCTCTGGCCGGATGCCCTGGCCGTACAGCGTCTTGAGCGCCGGATCGAGCTCCTTGGTCAGCTGGTCGAATTCGGCCGCGGTCATGTCGAGCGCATCGGTCGCGAGCGGCACGCTGAGGGCCGCCTCGGAGAGCTTCGTCAACGCGGTGATCCGCTGATCGCGCGGCTGCGTCGCGTCGCTGCGGATCCGGGCGATGCCGGTGAGCGCGGCCTGCAGGTGCGAGGCGGCGGTGACGGTCACGGCGGGATCGGCGATGTAGACGCGCTGCACCGCGACGGCGGCCTTGTCGCGCTCCGCCTGGGTCAGGGCCTCGGATGAGAAGGCCGTCGAGTGCGGGGCGCGGACCTCGCGATCGGCCACGACGCCCGCCGTGCCGTACGACACGACCGCCGGCGGCGAGAACAGCAGGGCGACCGCGCTGATGAGGCCCGTGGCGATGATGAACGCGACGATGCGAGCCCGGGGGTCGCGCTGCATGAGGGCGCGCAGGTCCGCGATCGAACGGCTGCGAGGCGCGAACCGGATCATTCCGACGACCTCTCGAACCGATCGTACGCGCGTACGATCCGCGCGACGAGCTCGTGGCGGACGACGTCGCGCTCATCAAAGTCGACGAACGAGACGCCCTCAACCTGGCGCAGAGCCTCGCGCGCGACAACCATTCCCGACCTCTGCCCTTCGAGCAGGTCGACTTGCGTGATATCACCCGTCACCACGGCCTGCGATCCGTACCCAAGTCGGGTCAGGAACATCTTCATTTGCGCGGGCGTCGTGTTCTGCGCCTCGTCGAGGATGATGAATGCCTCGTTCAACGTCCTTCCGCGCATGTACGCGAGGGGCGCAACTTCGATCTCGCCACGCTCCTGCGCGCGAGTCATGCGCTCCGCGGGCATGAGCTCGTAGAGGGCGTCGTAGAGGGGACGCAGATACGGGTCGATCTTCTGCTGCAGATCCCCGGGCAAGAATCCGAGGTTCTCCCCCGCCTCCACGGCAGGACGAGTGAGGATGAGACGCGTCACCTTGCGCTCGCGAAGCGCATTCACACCCATCGCGACAGCCAGATAAGAGTTGTGGTTGACGAACCCATTCGCGACGAACGAGTGAGTGCCGGGGACGGTCAGGTCATAAACCCGCGCGCGTGATGGGTTGATGGAGGTGACTTCCAAGAACAGCAGGTGCCGCGCGAGCACCTCGTTCAGGGGCTCCAGCACGTCGCGGTCGACCCGACCCGTGAGCAGCGTCACGAGCTCCGCAAGCTTCGCGTAACTCGGCAGTCGCCTGGCGGTTCGGTAGTCCGAAAAGCGCCGATGCTCGGCACGTGAGAGAGTCACCGACCCCACGGCCGCGTCGAGCGCTTCCCCCGCAAATGGGATCAGGTCGACATTGGTGTTCCTGCGAACCGGCGGTACGAGGCTGCACTTGCGCTGGACGGCAAAGCCGATCATCTCCATGAAGCGGTCGACCTCGGCGCCGGCAATGACCAACCGGTGCGCGAGGTGGGGTTCGCCGAGATAGCGGCTCCGCTTAACGCCGCGGCTTGCAACAATCCCGAAGTTCAGCAAGAGCGTGTGGACCTGGTGAATCAGTCGGCCGGATGTCAGCGTTAGGGACACCGTGTTGTGTCGTTCGACACCCCCATCTGTGTCGAACAGGCCTCGGAGGAACGCGGCAACAATCGACTGCGGCGCCTGCAGGATCGAGTACGGCACATGTTTGTGCGGCGCGGTGCGAGTCGACATTCCAAGGTGCACAAGAAGCTGATAGAGCTGCGAGCTTGCGACGACGTGATCGGGTCGTGCGACCGGGTTGTTATTGAGAAAGACGTTGAGGCCGAAGCGATGACAGACAGCCTTGAACGCGGCGATGACCTCGGGCTCAACGTTCGAGAGCAAGATCCGATTTCGCGCGGTCATGCTGCCGTCGCCGGTCACGATGCCCATGAAGTAGGCGATCCGATCATCGAGCTCACCCAGGCCCACAGGCTTTGAATGATCCTGGGGACCGTTGCGCTGGTGCGTGAATTCGATGCCTGTCTGTGTACCGAACATCTGCTGGCCGCGCTGCAGAACTAGGACGTCGCCAGGTGTGAGCTCGTCCGCCCGCCGCCAGTCGAACACACCGGGCGCGATCCTCACGAGCAGCGGGTGCTCCCGCGTTGCCTCAATGCGATAACCGAGTCTCGTCACGATTGCCAGCGTGTCCGCCAGGCCACCCGAGTACACATGGGAGGCGCGCTCGGGCTCATCGACACCATGCACGGTCAGGTCGAGCGGAGCCGCTTGATCGTCCGGAAGGTCCTCCCCCAGCGATCCGATCTGGAGCAGTCCCCTGTTCGTCAGCACGAGGGAGTCGCCTGCGATGCACTTCCCGGTGCCGGCGACACCTGTCGCGAACACCAGGTCGAACGCGCGGATCGCCTCGACATACCGGCGCTGATTGTCCGATTGCGGCGCGATGCGCTTGCCGGTGACCGTGGTGGCGATGTGCTCGCGCAGCTGCTGCGGCGTGCTCACCGGGGCCACCTTGGCCTCGCCGATGAGCCGCTCGAGTGCCGGCTTGCGGAGGTTATCGTCGCGCCCCGACAGCGACCGCATCGCACCGACGAGGTCACCGACGCGCGTCACGGTCGAGGGCTCGCCACTGATCCGAAGCTCGGCCCCGCGCGCGACGATCTTGACCGCGAACTCGCGCTCGATGCGATCGATGTTCGTCTCGTTCGGTCCGGCGACGAACATCATCTCTTCCGGATCGGGGATCAGGATCGTGATCTGCTGGGCCTGGGCCATTACACCTTCGGATTGAGCAGCTCGCTCACGACGCGCGAGACCATGCCGCCGTCGGCTTGTCCCTTGAGCTCGGGCATGAGCTTCTGCATCACCTTGCCCTGCTCTTTGGGTCCGGTGGCGCCGGTCTCGGCGATCGCCTTGGCCGCTGCCGCGCGGACGGTCTCTTCGTCGAGCTGCTTCGGGAGGTAGGACTCCAGGATCTCGAGCTCCTTTGTCTCCTTCGCCGCGAGCGCGGGGCGCGCTCCCTTGGTGAATGCCTCGATCGATTCCCGACGCATCTTCGTCTGCTTGCGGAGGACGGCTTCGATCGCCGCGTCGCCGAGCGCTCCGCGCGTGGCGACCTCCTCGTTGTGGATGGCAGCCAGCACGAAGCGGACGGTGTCCCGGCGCGCGGTGTCCTGGGCCTTCATGGCATCGCGAAGGTCCTGCTCGAGCCGGGCTTTCAATTCACGTTCGCGGCGAAGCCCCTAGCGCTTGCGACGCTTGGCTTCCTTGCGCTTGCGCCGCGCGGCCGGCCGTTCGTAGTACTCGCGCCGGCGGGCCTCGGCGAGGATCCCGGCCTGCTGGATCTTCTTGTTGAAACGGCGCAGGGCAGCCTCGAAGGACTCCCCTTCGCCGATGATCACTTCGGACATGCGATTTTTAGGGTCACCCCGCCTTCGGTCATACAAGACGATGCCGGCGTACCCCGAAGGGCCGCCGACTGACGCAATCATATCGCCCCATCAATCGCTCGCTCGTTACAAGACTACGAGGACCCTGACGTTCCGCTTGCACTCGTGTTTTCGAGGTACATGGCGGCCCTGCGTAGGAGGTCCGGATCGTCCCTAAACCATGACAGCCCGACGTTGCATTTCCCGCACAGGAGGCCACGAATCAGGGTCGTCTCATGACAGTGGTCCAGAACTAGACCCTCAGCGGTGGTCCCGCAGATGCCACAGCCCCCGCCCTGCCGCCTCAGGAGTGCCGACCGCCGATCTTCAGAAATGATCGGAGTCAGGTGCAGGGCTTCGCGCCGCTCGGCCCACCGTCGGGCAGCTTCGGGGTTTTCAGCCCTGCGACGCGCCCAGCGCCGCAGATGTGCGTCTCGCAACTTTTTCTTCGTCTCGTCGGAAAGTTGACGCGGCCGCTGTTCCACGGGAACCAAGCTTAGGTAATAGTGCGTGCTTTTACAAGAACAAATGTTCTAGTACTGTGGGGCGGGACCAGCGGCGCCAGAATCTCGCTGTGTTCCCTGTGGTCAGTGCGGTCTTCGCCGCCGCGCTCTCATATATCGCCGGGTCGGTCTCCTTTCCTTACTGGGTCGCCCGCCTTCGGGGCGTCGACCTTCGGACGGTCGGCTCGCGGAAGCTCGGCGGCAGCAATCTCTGGAAGAGCGTCGGGCCTGGTGAGGCCGTGGTCGGGGGGCTGCTCGACGCGGCCAAGGGCTTCGTCGCGGTCCTCGTCGCTCGCTCGCTCGGGCTTCCGTTGGAGGTGCAGATGGGTTGCGGGATCGCCGCGGTCGCCGGGCAGATGTGGCCGGCGTTCCACCGCTTCGACGGCGGGCGGGCGAACTCCGCGGGCTGGGGCTTCGCGCTCGCGGTCGATCCGGTCGCCTTCGTGATCATGATGCTGCCGGTGCTCGCCGCGATCGCGATGCGCCTCGCCGTCCGGCCGCGGCCGAGCATGGTGCTGCCGCTCGCGGCGCTCCTGTCGTTCGCAGTGTTCCCGGCGGTCATCTGGGAGCAGGACGGCGTGACCCCCGCGGTCGTCGCTGGTCTCGCCGTGCTCGCGCTCATCGTGGTCCGCCGCCTCACGGCTGGACTCGGCGACGACCTCGCAACGGGCGCGCCGGCCGCGCGGGTGCTGGCGAATCGCGCGCTCTTCGATCGGAGCGAGCTACAGCAGCGGGGCGTGGTCGGGATCTAGCGCGGGTCGCGGGCCGCGACGAGCACGGCGACGGCGGCAATCGCCGCCGTCTCGGCGCGCAGGATCCGGCGGCCGAGCGATGTGATGGCCGCGCCGTGCGCGCGGGCCGTCTCGATCTCATCGTGCGCGAAGCCGCCTTCGGGGCCGATGACGAGCGACACGTCGCCGGACCGCGCGGCATCGACCAGCTCTGGTCCATTAGCCTCCTCCCAGCACACCACGACGCCGCCGTCGAGCCGCACGAACAGCGCGCCCCACGGAGCGAGCTCGTCGATGCGCGGGATGGCGCCCCGATGGGCCGTCTCGGCGGCCTCCCGGGCGATCTTCTGCCAGCGATCGTGCTTCGCGGCGGACAGCTCACGCACGACGGATCGCGATGACGTGAACGGAACGAACCGCGACACACCGAGCTGGCTTGCGCTCTCGATGATCTCTTCGGTGCGGTCTTGCTTGAGGATCGGGATCGCGAGGGTGAGGTGGAACGGCAGCTCAGTCGCGACGGGTCTGCGGGCGACGACCCGGCCCGTGACCTGCGCCGGCGCGACGGCCTGCAGCTCGACTTCGTGCTCAACCAGATCGCAGATGAGGATCACGCGTTCGCCGGCCTGCAGCCGCAGCACCGTCGCGATCTGCCGGGCCTGGTGGCCGGTCAGGAACGCGCGCTCGGCCGGAGCGGTCTCGACGAAGAACCGGTGCATCCGCTTGTTCTAGCTGGTCAGCTGCAGCGAGACCCAATCGCCATCCCGATCGCGGGCGGCGACGCGCAGGCCCTGCGCCTCGAACGCCGCTTGGGTGTCGCTCTCCTCCGTGGCGATGATCCCAGCGACGAGCAGGGTGCCGCCCGGTACCAGGTGAGCCGCCAGATCGGGAGCGATCTTCTGCAGCACCGCGGCGACGATGTTCGCGAGGATCACATCGAACTGGCCGTCCAGGTCGGCGGCGCTGCCGGCCGCGAAGGCGATCCCCACGCGGTTGCGTGCGGTATTCTCGCGCGCCTCCTTCAACGCGACCTCGTCGATGTCCACGGCCACGACCTCGCGTGCCGCGCGCTTCGCGCACGCGATCGCGAGGATCGCGGAGCCGGTCCCAACGTCGGCGACGCGCTTCCCGGCGACGTCGATGCGCGAGAGCGCCCGGAGGCACGCCTGGGTGGTCGGGTGTAGGCCGGTGCCGAACGCCATCCCCGGGTCGAGCGACAGCACGATCGCGGTGCCCGGATCCGCGTCCGACCACGTGGGCCGGACCAGAAAAGCGCCGACGGCGATCGGCCGGAACGACGCCCTCCACGTTTCGAGCCAGGCCTCTTCCTGGATCTCCTTCACTCCGAGCTCGCCGATCGGTCCGAGCCCGAAGGCCTGCAGATGGCCGAGCGCGTCGCGGACCCGCCGCACGCGGATGCGCGCGACGCGGTCGTGGACGAGGTACGCCTTCACGACGTGGAGACCGTCCGGCTCGAGCGGCACCTCGACGGCGACGCCGTTGTAGCCGACCCGGGCGAGGATCTCGCTCACTGCTTCGACCGCCTCGGCGTGCGCGGGGACCGCGATCTCGAGCCAGCGGATGGGCTCGGTGGGTGAATCGCTAGATGAGGGCGTCTTTGATCCGGTCGAACACGCCGCGGTCGTCATCGGACTGCTCCGGCGCGCCGGAGGCCGCGTGCAGCTTCTGGTAGAGCGCCTTCTGCTCCTTGGTCAGGGAACGTGGGATCACCACGTCGAGATACACGAGCTGGTCGCCGCGGCCCGAGGAGCCAAGGCGCGGCACACCCTTTCCCTTCAACCGGACGGCCTGGCCGTGCTGTGAGCCCGGCGGAACGCGGACGCCGGCGCGCGCCCCGTCGATCGTCGGGACCTCGAGCTCGTCGCCCAACGCGGCCTGCGCGGGCGAGATGCGCAGCACGTGGACCAGATCGTCGCCCTCGCGCTTGAAGGTCGCATGCTCCTTGAGCCGGATGAGGACGTAGAGGTCGCCCGATGGCCCACCGCGCATGCCGGCCTCGCCCTCGCCGGCGACGCGGAGCTGCTGGCCGTCGTCGATGCCGGCGGGGATCGTGAGCGTGATGTCGCGATCTTTGCGTTCGCGGCCCTCACCACGGCAGCGCGTGCAGACCTTATCCACGGTCTTTCCCGCGCCACCACAGCGGGGGCACGTCGACACGTTCACGAACCGGCCGAACACGGACTGCTGGACCTGACGCACTTCACCGCGCCCGTTGCACTGCTCGCAAGTGGTGACGGTCGATCCCGGCTCGGCACCATCGCCGCTGCAACGCTCGCACGTCTCGAGACGCGGCACCTTGATCCCGCGATCGCCGCCGCGGACCGAGTCGAGGAGCTCGATCTCGAGCTGCATCCGCAGATCGGCACCGCGCATCGGCCCGCGCTCGCGGCGACGCGTCTCCCCGCCGAAGAAGGTGTTGAACAGGTCGTCGATCCCGAAGCCGACGGCGCCGTCGGTGCTGCCGAACATGTCGTACCGCTGCCGGCGCTGGGGATCCGTGAGGATCTCGTACGCCTCGGTGACCTCGCGGAAGCGCGCGGGCGCCTCCTGCGACTTGTTGTAGTCGGGGTGGTACTGGCGGGCGAGCTTCCGGTACGCGCTGCGGATCTCGTCTTCCGACGATTCGCGCGTGATGCCGAGGACCGCGTAGTAGTCGGTACGTGCCGCCATGACTAGATTATCGGGGCTGATGGAGGATCTGGGCCGGATCATCGCGCATTGGGCGCACGTCCTGAGCGGTGTGCTCTGGGTCGGGGGCGGGTTCTACACGATCCTCGTCCAGCTCCCGGCGCTCGCCGCGATGCCGATGCCCGCGCGCGGCCCCGCCATTGCGTCGCTGGCACCGAGGCAGGTCCGGTACATCATGCGCGTGGCCGAGGTGACGATCGCGACCGGCATCCTGCAGGTGTTCGTCAATCCCCACGCCGCGCAGCTCACCGGGCTGTCCTCACGGTGGGCCATCGCGATCCTGCTCGGCGCGCTCATGGCGGCCATCGCCTACGGCCTCCTGCGCGGCGTCCTCAAGCCCGCGATCGAGCGGCTCCTCGAGGTCGCGCCCGCGGCGGCCGGGGGCAACGCCGCGGCCGCGGCGCAGGTCGGCGTGATGCGCGAGCGGATTCGGCGCCTTGGCTACGCGCAGCTGGCCCTCGGGACCCTCATCGTCGGCGCAATGGTGACCGCCCGCTTCAGCTAGGGAACCGCCGGAGCGCCGCCGGCGTCTACCTCCCAGCACCGGAATGCCGGTGAAGGAGGCAGCGATGCCGCGTGCTCTCGTGTTCGCTCTCGCGCTCGCGCTCGCGATGCTCACTGTCGCGACCCCCGCCGCGGCGTGCGGCGGCCTCATCGGCCCCAATGGCGCGGTCAACCTGCTCCGAACGACGACGTTCGTCGGCTATCACGATGGCATCGAGCACTACGTCACGGCGTTCCAGTTCGCCGGTGGCGGCGGCAGGTTCGGGTCACTCACCCCGCTGCCCGGCGTGCCCTCGAACGTGGAAAAGGGTGGCAGCTGGACGCTTCAGCGGCTCATCCGCGAGACGCAACCGGTGAAAGCCCTCGCCGCGGTGCCCGCGCCGCAGCGCGACGCCGTGGGCCGGGTCGACATCCTGCTCGAGACGAAGATCGACGCTCTCGACATCACCGTCCTGCGCGGGGGCGGCGCGGCCGTCGGCGAGTGGGCCACGACGCACGGCTTCCGGCTGCCGGCCGACGCACCCGAGGTGCTCGACTTCTACGCGGAGCGCAGCCCGATCTTCCTGGCCGCCGCCTTCGACGGGGACGCCGCGGTCGCTCGGGGCCAGCAGATCGGCGACGGCACGCCGGTCCACATCACGATCCCGACGTCGAACCCGTGGGTGCCGCTTCGGATCCTCGCGCTCGGCAAGCAGTCGACGGAGCTCGTGCAGGCCGACGTCTACCTGCTCACCGATCGCAAGCCGGCGATCATTCCGCTCGCGCGCACCGCGAACGGCCTCACGCTGACCTACGACCGGACCGCGTCCACGCGGTTGCTCGACGATCTGCGCTCGGACGTGGGCATGGGCTGGATCCCGGCGACCGGCTGGTTAAGCCAGCTGCGCATCGACGCGAGCGCCTCCACGCTCACGTACGACCTCGCGGTCGACGTGCAGGGCCGCAGCCCGTCGCGTGTCGCCGCCGGGCTCGAGGTACCGGGCGCCACCGATCCCATGCCGTTCGCGCTCACCATGCTCGCCGCGATCCTGGCCGCCCTCGTCCTGGTCGCGATCCGCGAGCAACGGCGGCCCGTGCTCGCGTGACGCGACTGCTCGCGGGCCTGATGGTCATCGCGCTCGCCGGGGCATGTGCACCGGCAGCGCCGCGGGCGGTCGAGATCACGATCCACTACTCGCACTATTCGACGAAGGAGATCGACGTTCCCGCAGGCGTGCCGATCACGTTCACGATCCGCAACGATGACCCGATCGACCACGAGTGGATGATCGGCGACCTCGCCATGCACGAACGCCACCGCACCGGCACGGACGCCGTGCACGCGTCGCGCCCTGATGAGCTCACCATCCCAGCGCTCTCGACCCGCACCACGACGCTGACCTTCCCGACCGCGATGACCCTGATGTACATGTGCCATCTGCCGGGCCACGAGATTTACGGAATGGTCGGGATGCTCGTCGCGAAGTAGCTACCGGTTCATGGAGTTGAGGTGGTACGAGCCGTCAGGGAACGCCCGGCTGTCGAATGACAACGTGAACTCCTCGCCGGGTTTGAGTCCGAACCGGCCGATCGCCGCGAGATCGCCCTGAGCGGCGGACGCGAACGTCGTCTGGCTCGTCGCACGCAGAGTGACGACCTTGCCCGTGAACGCCGCCAGGGTGCCGATGCCACCGGCAATGCGGACCTGGACGGTGCAGGGGCTCACGACGGCGATCACCGTCGCGCTCGTCTTCAGGTGCTGGATCTCCGCGGGCACGCTCGGGTCGAGGGCGGCGTACGCGCCGCAGGCTTGGATGGCCGCGAGGCTCGACTCCGCGTTCCCGGCCGCCGTCGCGTCCACCCGGACGACCTCGCCGGGGTACGCCGCCGGTTTGATCTCGCCGACGATCGCGCCATCGGTCGTGCGGACCACGCTGATCTTGCCCACCTGATCGCTGATCGCATACAGGCGTCCCCCGTCGGGCGAGAGCGTGAAGCTGTCGAACGACGAGTCGGCAGCCCAGACCGTTCGCGATCCGAGCGTCGACACATCGATGACCGCGATGCCCTTTGCGCCCGCCGCGTACACGGTCCGGCCGTCGGCCGCTAACAGCGCGCCGCCACGCAGGTATCGCTTCGCTTCCGCGACCGGGAACGCCGCGCGAACGATTGCCGGGACCAGGCCATCATCTTCTGCGCGCGTCACGTTCAAGCGATTGCTCCGCTTGAGCAGTCCCGCGCGTGGGTCGACCTCATCGATGAAGCCGAGTGCCGGGTTCACCGCATACAGCATGCGGCCATCGCGCGAGAGCGCCAGCGACCAGAGGAGGAATTTCTCGAGGTCATCCGAACGCTGCCCATCGGGGAGGGCGATCGACGTCACACGCCGCGAAGCCAGATCCAGCACCCGCACCACGGGCGGAGGCCCCCGGCCCGTGTCGAGCCAGGCCACGCTCTTGGCGTCCCGCGTCGCAACGGGCGTCGTTGCGAAGCCGGCTTGCCAGCCATCCCATTCCCGTCCGGGGAGGTCCGGCTCGAATGCGGACGATGCGAAGTTCCACACGCGGAACCGGGTACCGCCATCGCCCTGCTCGTTCACGAACAACGACGTCCCATCCGGCGCGACCCCAAGGAAAGAGAACGTGGAGGTGCTCTTGAGCTCGACCTGACCGGCGACTGCGCCGGACGTCGTGTCGACGACCGCGAACCGCGTGATCCACCGATCGTCGACCCTGATCTGACCGCCAACGAGGACCAGCCAGCGCCCGTCCGCGCTCAGACCACCGGTCCCGCCGTCCGTCGGCGCCAGCCGGCCGAAGGCTCCGTCGATGGTGAAGGCCCGAGCCTCCCTCCCCGTGGAGACATCGATCGCGTGCACGCGCGTCTGCCGGCCGCCATTCATCAAGTCGGTCACGAACAGCGTCGTGCGGTCGGGCGTGATGACGCCATCGGGCAGCGCACGGAGCACCGCGCCCGTCCGCACGTCGACCACCGAGATGAGCGCACTCTGGCCATTGCCCGACTGCCGGACGTAGATCACCTCGGCCGGAAGCTCACCCACCGGCGCAGACGAGGCAGTAGGGCTGGCAGCCCGGGGGGCGGCTGCTTGCGCGCCGCACGCTCCAAGAACGAGCAGGAGCACGAGCGCGCGGCGACGATGGAGATGCATCGACCCTCTTACACCCATGCCTGCAGCGCGGTTCCGTCGGTCGAGGTCATGGGGTCGTCGGGGTGCTCAGGGCCTGCTGATCCCGGACGCGAGCACCGACGGCGAGGCCAAGAAGCGCCACGACCACGTAGCCGATGGGAACGATCAGCTGCCAGTCGCGCTCGAAGACGAAGCCGAGTGCCGGCGGCGACTGCTGCAGCCAGACCCGGATCTGGGGCAGCCACGGCCCGAGATAGAAACCCGCGATGATCAGAGCGTCGACGATGGTCCGCCGGCCGAACCGGCCAGCGACCAGGCCAAGCGCCGCTGCGCCAAGGGCCTCCGCGCCGATGATCCAGCTCAGCGCGTCCTGAGCGGCCGTACCGCTGGGGATCGGTCCGACGAAGGGGACGATGGCCAGCCGCGCGATCGGGAACGCCAGTCCCGCAATGCCGACCCCAACCGCAAGCCCGGCGATGCGGGGCGCGCCCTGGCGCACCGCACGGCCCAGGGCGATCCCGATCGCGATCCCGAGCAATTGCGGCCACACCCCACCGAACGCGAGCGCCAGGAGGTCGCAGCGCGTGCCGGTCCGCTCGCAGAACAGCTGACTGCCCGGGATGCTCAGTGCGAACTGCTCGCTCCAGAGGACCGAGAACAGCAGCACCGCTGCGGCCGCACCGCGCCAGCGTCCCGACCCGAACGCGAACAGCGTGCCGACCGCATAGGCGACGACCGTGATCGACTCCATCGACCGGAACGGGAAGATACCCGTCATTAGGACGACGGCCCCCTGCACGGACCGCAGGAGCGCGGTCGTGAGCGCCTCGGCGCCAAGGGCCCCGAGCGCCGCGAGCGCTGGCACCATCCGAGAGACCACCGGCCAGCGGGCGCGCGCGGCGAGGTCGAATACGGCGGGGATCTCGGCCCGCAGGCCTTCACGGAGCACGCCTACATGGTGCGCCCGGCCCGTTCACAGAACGTCCGGACACCAAAGAGCGGGCGGCCCGAGCCGCCCGCTCGCTGTGAGAGCGCCTAGCTCTGCTCTTTGAACTCGCCTTCGATCGTGTCGTCCTTCTTGCCGTCGGCACCGGCCGTCGCGCCGGCGGGCTCGCCGGTGGGGTCGCCCTCGGGCTGACCTGACGCCTGGGACTGCGCGGCCTGGTCGGCCTTGTACATGGCCTCGCCGATCTTCGTCGACGACTGACGCAGCGCTTCGGCCGCGGACTTGATCTTCTCCGTGTCGTCGGTCTTGAGCGCGTCGCGGACGGCCGCGAGCTTCTCCTCGACCTCGGACTTCACCTCGGCGGGGACCTTATCCCCCGCGTCGCGAAGGGCCTTGTCCGATTGGTACGCGAGGTTGTCGGCCTCGTTGCGCGTTTCGATCCGCTCGCGGTTGCGGCGGTCCTCCTCGGCGTGCGTCTGCGCGTCGCGGACGAGCTTGTCGACCTCGTCCTTGGCCAGACCGCTCGAGGCGGTGATCGTGACGTGCTGCTCCTTGCCGGTGGCCTTGTCCTTCGCGTGGACGTTCACGATGCCGTTCGCATCGATGTCAAAGGAGACCTCGACCTGCGGCACGCCGCGCGGCGCGGGTGCGATCCCATCGAGGATGAACCGGGCGAGGCTCTTGTTGTCCGCGGCGAGCTCGCGCTCACCCTGGACGACGTTGATCTCCACCTGGGTCTGCGCGTCGGACGCGGTCGTGAAGACCTGGGACTTCGATGTCGGGATCGTCGTGTTCCGCTCGATGAGCTTCGTTGCCACGCCGCCGAGGGTCTCGATGCCGAGCGACAGCGGGGTCACATCCAGGAGCAGGATGTCCTTGACCTCGCCCTTGAGGACCCCCGCCTGGATGGCCGCGCCGACGGCGACGACCTCGTCCGGGTTCACGCCCTTGTGGGGTTCCTTGCCAAAGAGCCTCTTCACGGTCTCGACGACCAGCGGCATGCGCGTCATGCCACCGACCAGGATGACCTCATTGACCTTGGCGGCGTCGACCTCGGCGTCGCGCATGCACTGCTTGACCGGACCGAGGGTCTGCTCGATGAGATCGCCGACGAGCTGCTCCAGCTTGCTGCGGGTCATCGAGATCACGAGATGCTTGGGACCGGACTGGTCCGCCGTGATGAACGGGAGGTTCACCTCGGTCTGCATCGTCGTGGAGAGCTCGATCTTGGCCTTCTCCGCGGCCTCCTTGAGACGCTGGAGGGCCTGGCGATCGTTCTTCAGGTCGATGCCCTGGTCCTTCTTGAACTCCTCGACGAGCCAATCGATGATCCGCTGGTCAAAGTCGTCGCCGCCGAGGTGGGTGTCACCGTTCGTGGCCTTCACCTCGAAGACGCCTTCGCCGAGCTGCAGGATCGAGATGTCGAAGGTGCCGCCGCCGAGGTCGTACACCGCGACGATCTCATCCTTCTTCTTGTCGAGTCCGTACGCGAGCGCCGCGGCCGTGGGCTCGTTCACGATGCGCAGGACCTCGAGGCCGGCCACCTGGCCGGCGTCCTTCGTCGCCTGACGCTGGGCATCGTCGAAGTACGCGGGGACGGTGATCACCGCCTGGGTGACCTTGTCACCGAGGAAGGCCTCGGCATCCGTCTTCAGCTTGCCGAGAATCATCGCCGAGACCTCGGGCGGCGAGAGGTGCTTGCCGTCCGAGAGGATGACGTCGACGCCGCCGTTCTTTCCTTCGGCGATCTTGTACGAGACGAGGTTCTTGGAGCGCTGGACTTCGGGGTCGGTCCAGCGACGGCCCATGAACCGCTTGATCGAATAGATGGTGTTCTCAGGATTCGTGATGGCCTGGCGCTTCGCTACCTGGCCGACCAGGCGCTCCCCGTTCTTGGTGAACGCGACGACCGACGGCGTGATCCGCCCGCCCTCCGCGTTGGCGATGATCGTCGGCTCGCCACCCTCCATGTAGGCGACGGCCGAGTTCGTGGTCCCGAGATCGATCCCAATGACTTTTGGCATGTGCGTTCTCTCCTTAGTTCTTGGCCTTCGCCACGGAAACGAGTGCGGGCCGGATGACCCGGTCGTGCAGGCGATACGCCTTTTGGTGTTCTTCGATCACTGTGCCTTCAGGCTCGTCCGATTCCACGTGCGCGACGGCCTCGTGCAGGTAGGGGTCGAAGGGCTGGCCGAGCGAGTCGATCGGTTCGAGCCCCTCGACCTCGAGGATGCGGCGGAGCTTGCGCTCGACGAGCCACATGCCCTCCACCCAGTTGTTGCCAGGCTGGCCTTTCGCGTCTTCGGGCACGCTCGCGAGCGCGCGGTCGTAGCCATCGAGGACGTCGAGCAGCTTCGTGATGAGGTCGGCCTTCGCGAACTTCGCGAACTCGGTGCGCTCGGCCTCGTTCCGCTTGCGATAGTTCGCGAAGTCGGCCGCCATCCGCTGCAGATCGGCCTTGAGATCTTCCTGCGGGCCGGCGTCCGCCGACCCCTCCGACTCGTCGCGGGCCTCGGGCTCGGTCGCGGTCGCGCCGTTCGGCTTTCGGCTCTTCATGCGCTCCTCGAGGAGCTCTTCGGCTCTGCGCTGCTGGTCGTCCATCGCTAGCTCCCCTCGACGACGCGCACGAGATCGCTCATCAGCCGCCCGACGAAGCTGACCGCCCCGATGGACCGCGCGTAGTCCATCCGCCGCGGCCCGACGATGCCGACATAGCCGATCACGCCGTTCGTCCCACCGTAGCGGCCGAATACGAGGCTGCAGTCGAGCAGCGGGCCGACGCGATTCTCCGCTCCGATGGCGATGTGCACCTCGCCCTCGCCGATGACCGGCGGCAAGAGATCGGCGAGCCGGGTGCGGTCCTCGAGCAGCGCGACCATCTCACGAAGGCGAGCCGGGTCGCCGCTGCCGGCGAACTCAGGTTGCGCGAGGATGTTCTGGATCCCGTCGTAGTAGACGTCGCTCGCGCGGGCGCTCTCGGTCTCGGCAAGCATCGTCGCAGCGGCGCGGATCACCTGTCGCGCGACGCCGTGCTCCTGCTCCACCGCGTGCGCGAGCGTGACCGCGTCGGCGCCGCGCTTCGTGTCGGTGAACCGTTGTCCCAGCGCGCGAAGCTCGTCTGGCGTGGCGGCGAGGTCGAGATCGAGGAGCTGCTGGCGCACCGCGCCGCCCTCGAGCACGGCGACGAGTAGGACCCGGCGGTCCTGGATCGGCACGGCCTCAAGGTGCTTGAGGGTGCTCTTCGTGCCGGCCGGCTGGGTGACGATCGAGGCTTCCGCGCTCAGCCGGGCCAGGGTCGACGCGGCGAGGCGCAGCCACTGCGCGGTGTCCCGCTGCGCTTGCTGGAACTGATGGCTGACCGTGAGCTGTTCCTCCGGCTGGAGCGCCGTGTCCGGCAGCAGGCTCTCGATGAAGTACCGGTAGCCCAGATCGGTCGGGACGCGGCCGGATGAGGTGTGCGGGTGCGTGAGCAGCCCGAGCTCCTCGAGCTCGGCCAGCTCGCTGCGGACGGTCGCCGAAGAGACCGGCAGGGCGTAGCGGCGCACGAGCGCGCCCGACGCGACCGGCTGCGCGGTGGAGATGAATTCACGGATGACGGCGCGCAGGATGTCCCGCTGACGGTCGGCCAGCTCGGGCAGTCGCACGCGCTCCGGGTTGTTCTCGATCAATTAGCACTCTCCCCTCGAGAGTGCCAACAGGTTACCAGCGCGCCGCCCGCCGGTCAACGCGTTGTCGATCCAACGTAACAAGAGGCACACAGGCACGACCCGTGCACCTGCCGGGTTCAGTCGACCGGCCGAATATCCAAAAGGAGAAGCGCTGTCATGTGGACCGAGTTCCGCGCCTTCCTGATCAAGTCGAACGTGCTCGCCCTCGCGCTCGCATTCATCATCGGGCTCGCGTTCGCGGCGGTGGTCGCGTCGCTGGTGAAGGACATCATCATGCCGCCCATCGGCCTGCTCCTCGGCAAGGTGGACTTCGCGAATCTGTACATCAACCTCTCCGGTGGCAGCTACGCGTCGCTCGCCGATGCCCAGAAGGCCGGCGCCGCGACCATCAACTACGGCGTGTTCCTCACGACGGTGATCGGCTTCATCATCGTGGCCTTCGTCGTGTTCCTCATCGCGAAGGCGATGATCAAGCCCGTGCCGGAGAAGGACTGCCCGTACTGCGGCATGACCATCGGCCTGGGCGCAACGCGCTGCCCGCACTGCACGAGCCAGCTCGCGACCGCGTAGCCCTTATTGCGAGCGGAGCTGGGTCCCGGCGGGCTCCTCGGGCGCGCGTGACGCGAGCACGTTGCGCACCCGCTCGAGGAGCTCGTCGAGCTCGAACGGCTTCGTGACATAGTCGGCCGCACCGAGCTCGGTCGCGTAGAGCCGCTCCGACAAACCGAAGATCGCGGTCACCACGATCACCGGCAGCCCGCCGATCCGGCCGTCGGCCCGCAGCTCGCGCAGCACGCTGAAGCCATCACGCCGCGGCATCATCAGGTCGAGGATCATCGCCGCCGGTCGCAGCTGGTCCACCAGGCGCATGGCCTGATCGCCGTCGCGCGCGAGCTTGGCCTCGAGGCCCTCTTCCTTGAGGAACGTCACGATCGTCTCGCCGAGGTCGGGGTCGTCCTCGACGACAAGCACCAGTGGCTTGCGCGCTCGCGCCATGCTCAGACCCTGATCTCTTTCGCGAGCTTCTGTGGATCGCGGATCGCGATCTTGCGCCTGCGGATGCTGATGAGATCGCGGCGCTCGAGGTCGCCGAGGACCCGGTTGACGGAAACGCGCGATGCACCGGTGAACGCCGCGAGCTCGTCCTGGGTCAGGGTGAGCTCCAGCTCCCCCGACCCGTCCGCACCGTTCACCTGTGCCAAGTCCAACAGATATTTGGCCACGCGGCTCGGCACGTCCAGGAAGATGAGGTCCTCCACCCGGTCGGACAGCCGCCGGACCGTCTTGGCGAGGGCTTCGAGTACGACCTTCGTCGCCGCAGGATGCGCTTCCACGAAGGAGAGGAACTCGTCTCCCGCGAGCAGGGCACACCGCGTGTCCTCGAGCGCGGTCGCCGTCGCTGAGCGGGGACTGTGGTCGAAGAGGGCCAATTCACC
>JALZAB010000087.1 GCA_030948585.1 Chloroflexota bacterium | reverse complement strand
GGGTACCGGATGCGGTCCAGGTTGATGCCGTCGACGTTGTAGCTGCGCGCGATGCTCGTGGCGATGTTCACGATGTACGCGGCGGCATCGGGGTGCCCCGGATCGATGAAGTACTCGTTGGTGAGGTTGGACGCCCCGTCGGAGCGGTAGTCGATCCAGTTCGCCGCACCTGTGGTCGCCGGCCCGTGCTGGTTGTACGCGTGGCTCGGATCCGCGGGCGCGGCCGGGCCCTGCCACACGCCGGTGGTGATGATCCACGCGTGGACCTGGATGCCCTGGGCATGCGCGGCATCGATGAGCGACTGCAGCGGATCGAACGGCGCCGGCGCGACCCCGGCGTACGCGGCGCGGGGCAGGCTGGAGCGGTTGCAGAGGCAGTCCCCGCGACGGACGACCTGCGCGACGATGGCGTTCATGTTGGCGCTCTTGACGTCCGTCACGAGCTGATCGATCTGGGCCTGCGTGTACAGGCCGTCCCCGAACGCGTCGACCCAGAACGCCCGCAGCTGGCCGCCGGCCGCGGCGACAGGCGCGATGTTCGGATCGACCGTCGTGCCCGCGGCGCGCGCGGGACCCGCGCAGGCGAGCGCGGCCAGCACGACCGCGACTGCGATGCCGGTGCAGCGGCGGATCACCGGACGTACGCCGCCTTGAAGGATTCGAAGCGGGCGTAGAACGCGTCGGTCGGCTCGCCGAAGGCCTGCGCGAACGCGGCATGCCACTCGATCCCGCGACCCACGGCCTCGCACCACGTGCGCAGCGGCAGCGGTCCATTCGCGGCGAGAAGCCGATCGACCGCGAGGTACGCGACGCTGTACGGGTTCGCGCTGTCCGGCCACTGGGTCTCGAGCTGCGCGAGCGCCGGATGGGTCGTCGCGGTCACCAGCTGGCGCTTCGTGAAGGTGTCCATGTTGGCCTGCGGGATGAGGCCATCGGCGACGAGGGTGCGATACGCGAGCGACTCGGCCATCCCTTCCGAGAGCCAGCGTGGCCCGAGCATGCAGGCGTTGCCGCCGAGCTCGCCCTGCCACACATGGATGTACTCGTGGGCGGTGAGCTCCCGGCGCTCGGTATCGGCGCTCCAGGTGTCGGCTGCCGCCGCCCGCGGGCTCACCCACTCGCTGTTGCTCGTGACGATGTCGATGCCGTCGAGGTGCGCGAGGCAGCAGTACTGGTCGGCCGCGCTCCCGACCACGATCCGGGTCGTGGCCGTGCGCGAACGATCTCCGCCGACGGCCCGGGCCAGGTACGCGCCCGCGCGATCGATGCCCTCGTGGACGTCGGCGATGGAACGCGCATCGACGCCCGGCCCGACCGTGAAGTACATGCCGCGCGGGTCGGGCGGGGTGGCGGCGGCAGCCGAGCCGTCGGGGTTGAGGACGGTGACCTGCCAGAACACCCCGTAGTCCTCCATCCATTGCGCGCCCTCGATGAGCGGACGGATCGCCACGCGGTACGTGCCCGGGGTCGCGGGGGCCTGGACGATGAACTGGAACCACGCGACTTGCCCGGGTCCGACATACGCCGCCGGCTGCACGGCCGGGCGGTTGTAGCGAGCCCACCCGGTCGAAGGTGAGCCGAACGCACCGTCGCCGCCCACAACGGACGCGGCGTCCTGACCGGGGTCGCTGTCCGCCGTGCCCAGGTAGGCGACCTCACCGAGGCGCCCGCTCACCCACCCCCGCGACCCGGCGTTGTAATACGCGACCGTGGCGGTCATGCGGTCGCCGGGGCAGAGCGACATGTAGCCGGACTGGCCGAACCAGGCCGCGTGGAATCCGGGCACCCCGGTGGCCCGGCTGGCCGGAGGGGGCACGCCCGGACCAACCGAGGAAGCGCACGTGGCTGCGTGTGCCGGGCGGCCAAGCGCAATCACGGACGCAACGACGAGCAGGGCAGCGATCCCGATCCTCACTACGACGACAACTCGCCGGCGCGCCAAGCGTGACGCGCTACGTGAGGGCTTTCTTAGGTCCTTCCTCGACGCCTCTCACGTAGCGGGACCTCGCGCCGCCGAGAGTGGACGCAAGCCCACCGTCGTGGGCAATGTCGCGAGAAGGAAAGGCACAGAACAATGCACAGCAGCACCATCAAGCGCGCGATCATGGCGGGGATGGTCACCGCGGCGATGCTCGGTGGCGGCGTGATCGGCGCCACCGCGTTCCGCGCGACCAGCGTCTACGCCGCGTCGAACACCGGGATCACGACCAACGTGCGTGCTGACGCATCAGCGGCACCGGGCAAGCCGTTCGTCTCGAACGAGGATCCGGCGCACGAGGCAGGCGAGACGGCCGCGCAAGAGGCTCAGGAAGACGCCGGGGTCCGCCCGACCAAGCCGTAAGCCTTACCGGCCCAGCGCTTCCACCAGTACTTCCGCAACGTGGCGCACGACGAACCGGTCGTGCGCCACGTCGGCGGCCCCGCGCAGATGCAGGAGGCAGCCGGGATTGTCTGTCACGAGCACCGTCGCACCGGTCGCGCGCACGTTCTCGAGCTTGCGCTCGGCGATGCGCCGGGCGAGGGCCGGGTGATCGAGCGAGGTCGAGCCACCGAACCCGCAGCACACCCCGGCCTCGGCGAGCTCGCGGACAAGGACGCCGGCGCGCTCGAGCAGACGCCGACCGGCGTCGCCGGAGCGCATGACGTTGGTCGTCTGACAGAACGCGTGCACCGTGACGGCCTCCGCATCTGCCCGGACAGGCACCGCCGGTGGGTCGGCGATCCGATCCAGGAAGCTGAGCAGATCCAGGGTCCGCGCGGAGAGGCGCGCGGCGCGGGCCTGCCACTCGGGCTCACCGCCGAGCAGCTCGGCGTAATCGTGCGCGATGGCGATCGCGCAGGACGCACCGGCGCTCACGATCCAATCGCATCGCACCGCCTCGAGCGCTTCGATCGTCTGTTTCGCCATGCGCCGGGCGGTCTGACGATCGCCCGCATCGAGCGGCGGCAGGCCGCAGCAATGCTGCCCCGCCGGGACGACGACGCGCGCACCGCAGGCGCGCAGCAGCTCGATCGCGGCGCGAGCCTGCTCCGGGGCGAACCGGTCGGTGATGCACTGCAGGAAATACCCGACCACGAGACCGCGCGCCTTGCTTTCCCGCCACGGGCCGCTCGCGTGCGCCTCGAACGACCGGCCGAGGAGCGTGTCGCGCGCGGGACGCGATGCGAGCGCGGGGACGCTCCGCCAGCGGAGCGCCGGCGGCAGCGGGATCCGGAGGAACGCGCCTCGCCGGAGCGGGCGCTGGACCACGGACGCAGCGCGCATCACGGTGTCGAAGACCCGCGGCCGGGACCAGACGGCGAACGCGACGCGCTTCGCGAACGGCAGCCCGTTGGCCTCCACGACCTGCGCCCGCACCCGCAGGATCTGCTGCGGCAGCGGGATATCGACCGGGCAGATGGTCGCGCACGCGTTGCAGCTCACGCACAGGCTCTGCGGCCCAGCTGCGTTCTGGAGCCCGTGGTGCGCGGCCGTATTCACGAGGCCGATCGGCCCCGAGTACACGTAGCCGAACACGTGGCCGCCGACGACCTGATAGGACGGACAGACGTCGGCGCACGCGGCGCACCGGATGCAGCGCAATGCGTCGCGGAAGCCGGGATCCGCGTGCAGCTCGGTACGGCCGTTGTCCACGAGCACGAGATGGATCTCGCGGTCGCCGTCGGTGCCGGTGATGAAGCTCGTGTAGCTCGTGATCTCCTGCGCGGTGGCACTGCGCGCGAGGAGACGGAGCTGCGACGCCGCGTCTGCGAACGTGGGCACGAGCTTCTCCCAGCCGGCGATGACGATGAGCGTGTCGGGCAGCGTGCTCACAAGATCGCCGTTCCCCTCGTTCGTCACGAGCAAGACGGTGCCGGTATCCGCGATGAGCGCGTTCGCTCCGATCAGGCCCGCGCCTGCGGCGAGGAAGACGCGCCGCAGCTCGGCTCGCGCGAGCGCGACCATCGCGCCGATGTCGTCCGGGTCGACGGCGCGATCGGCCTCGGCCGCGAGGAGCGCGGCGACCTGCTGGCGACTCTTGTGGATCGCGGGCATGACCATGTGACTCGGGGTCTCGTGCGCGAGCTGCACGATCCATTCGCCGAGATCCGTTTCGACGACCCGGATGCCGGCGGCCTCGAGGTGGTGGTTGAGGAAGACCTCTTCACCCACCATCGACTTGCCCTTCGCGAAGAGCGTCACGCCGCGCTCGCGCAGCAGCCCGAGAACGATGGCCCGCGCGTCGTCGGCCGTCCGGGCGTCGTGCACGACGCCGCCGCGCGCGGTGAACGCGCGCTCGAATCGTGCGCGCGCGGACGCCGGATCCGCGAGCACCGCGTTCTTGGCTGTCACGAGACGGCCCTTCATCTCGGCGAACGAGGTGCCGCTGGTGCCGACGGACGGCGATTCGGCCTGCAGCCGCTCGAACGCGGCGTCGCGAGTCAGTCGCCAGGCGCGCTGGAACGCGAGCAGATTGCGGCGCAGGCGGGGGTCCGCCAAGGCCCGGCGATACCGCTCGCCGAACGGCGCGATCACCCGACGAACACGACGTGCAGCTCGCGCGGCCCGTGCACACCGACCGTGAGGGCACGCTCGATGTCGGCCGTCCGGCTCGGTCCGGTCATGAGCGTCACGTAGGGCCGGCCGTCGCGCACCAGACGGTCGATGCGCGCGAGCGCGTCGTCGAGCGTGGGCACGATCTCGCGTGCCGGAACGAGGAGCCAGAGCCGCTCGGCGAGCATCGCCTGGCCGCGTTCTTCGCGCCCAAGCGCGACCGCGACCGATCCGGTCTCGGCGACCGCGAACAGGGCGTCCACGATGCGGTCGCCGGCATCGTGGCCAGCGGCGGCACGAGCGGCGGCGGCGTCGGCTGCGCTGGTGACGACGGCGCCGACAGCGGTCGCCTTTCGCGCGAAGTGCGGGTGCAGGTCGGACACTAGGTCCCGCGCTCGAACCGGTCCGTCTTCTCGTTCCAGCGGAACAGCAGCTGCGCGTCCGGCTTACCGTCCGTCACGCCGCGGATCTCGTGGACGGTGCTCACGACGCGACGCGTCGGATGCTCCCATTCGCCCAGCGATCGCAGGTATACGACGAGCGAGATGCGCGCGGCATGGGCGTCCGGGACGCCGCAGCCCTGGCAGATGATGGCGAACGCCTCATCCGGATCGGGCGCGTGCAGCGCCGTCGCGAGGGCGGTCCCTTGGGTGATGCCGTTGAACGCCCGGCGCACCGGCTCGCCGAAGACGTAGCCGGCCGACCACGCGCCGCGGCTGATCTCCGGCACGATGAGATATCCGCCCTTCGCCTTTGCGACGAGCGGCTCGACCTGGTCACCGTCATACCCGAGGGCGAGCACCGGCTTGGACTGCTCGGCGAGCATCGCGCGCATCGTGGTCGTCTTGCCCGCGAGGCGCGGTACGGCCATGACGATGAAGCTCTTGTGCGCCAGCGCCGTGTCGCGCAGGAGATCGGCGATCTCCTGGGACATCGTGCCATTGGCGACCTGATCCGCGAGCCGGATCTCTGCTTCAGCCACGCGCGAACAGTAATGAACCGCGGACATGCACTGCGCCCGCCTCGTGGGCGGGCGCAGTCGGTCAAGGAGGGAGTGGAGGAGTGGACGTGTCTAGCGGCGCGGGCCTCGGCCTGGCTCGGTCGAGTCGGCGAGCTTGGCCATGCGGTCGGCTAGCCCGGTCTCGAGCTG
>JALZAB010000083.1 GCA_030948585.1 Chloroflexota bacterium | reverse complement strand
TCCACCCCTTCACCGTCTGGGCGAGGATGACCGTTGGGGTGTCCCGGTGGGCGACCGCCGCCGAGTATGCCGCGTAGAGCTTGCGGTAGTCGTGGCCGCCGCGCCGGAGCATGCGGAGCTGCTCGTCCGAGAGGTGCGCGACGATCTTGCGCAGCCGCGGATCGGGACCGAAGAAGTGCTCCCGGATGTACGCGCCGTCGGCCACGGTCATGCGCTGCGAGTCGCCGTCGAGCGACTCATTCATCTTGTTCACGAGGACGCCGTCGACGTCGCGGGCAAGCAGCTCGTCCCACTCGCGGCCCCAGAGCACCTTGACGACATTCCAGCCTGAGCCGCGGAAGACGGCCTCCAGCTCCTGCACGATCTTGCCGTTGCCGCGGACCGGTCCGTCGAGGCGTTGGAGGTTGCAGTTCACGACGAACGTGAGGTTGTCGAGGCCCTCGCGTGCCGCGACGTGCAGGGCCCCGAGCGCCTCCGGCTCGTCGCACTCGCCGTCACCGAGGAACGCCCAGACGCGCGAGCGGCTCGTGTCCGAGATGCCGCGGTTGTGGAGGTAGCGGTTGAACCGGGCCTGATAGATCGCGGCGAGGGGCCCGAGGCCCATCGAGACGGTGGGGAACTCCCAGAAATCGGGCATCAGGCGAGGATGCGGATATGAGGACAGCCCCTGGCCCGGGACGACCTCACGCCGGAAGTGCCCAAGTTGGTCCTCGGTCAACCTGCCTTCGAGATACGCGCGCGCGTAGATACCTGGGGAGGCATGACCTTGGAAGAAGATCTGGTCGCCGGCGGAGCCGTCGTCCTTACCGCGGAAGAAGTGATTGAACCCAACCTCGTAGAGGCTCGCCGCCGACGCGTAGGTGGCGAGGTGGCCGCCGATGCCCGCGAAGTCGTGGTTCGCCCGCAGCACCATCGCAGCTGCGTTCCAGCGGATGAGCCGGCGGATCTTGAGCTCCATCGCCTCGTCCCCGGGGAAGAAGGGCTCCTGCTCGGGGGAGATCGTATTGATGTAGCGGGTCTGGGTGAGCGGCGGGATGCCGATCTGGAGCTGGCGAGCGCGCTTCAGGAGCTTGAACAGAACGAACCGGGCGCGTTCGGGGCCCCCTGCGCCGACCAGGGCGTCGAGGGAGTCCACCCACTCCTGCGTTTCGGCAGGGTCGATGTCCGGCAGCTGGTGCTTGAACTCGTCAAAGACGTCGTGGATCGGTTTGTCCTGCAAGGCGCCCCCTCGAGGCAATGGTACGGCGCGCAATCGTGCGAGACTCGATGGCATGGAGAACGATCCGCGTCGCCGCCGGTCTCGAGGCGGCCGTCGTCGGGGCGCCGGCGGGGGTGACACGCGGGGCAAGCCGACCCGCGCGCCGGCCGAACCGAAGGCCCCGCCCCCGGCCCGGGGTCTCGCGCGGCGGGATCGGCCCCAACCGCAGCGGCGTCGCGCGGCCGAGCCCCGCTCACCCGACGACCTCCGATCGGGCACCCCATGCGTCATCGTCATGGACTGCCGCGAGGGGGAGCCGGATCGCACCGGAGCGGCGGCCGTGTTCGAAGGGTTCTTCGATCTCGAGACCGGCGACCCGCGGCGCGCGGGATATGGGGTGCCGCGACTTCGGGTCGTGCGCGCGGCTCCGGGCTCGCCTGCTGCGGTGGAGCCACAGACGCCCGAGCGTCTGTGGGGCTTCGAGTGCTGGTGGCGGCCCGATCCAGGTAACGCCGGCCTCTCGGATGCGGACCGCGCCGAGGTCGAGCAGAGCAAGAAGCTGCTGCGTGGCCTCATCAAGGACTCGCGGCGGTCCACGCGTCCGGCGCTCGCGCGCTAGTCACCCTGCTGACACAACGAACGTACTAGTGCGTCTGCGGTACGACGTGCTCATCCCCTGTGACTAGGAGCCGCCCGTTCGTCTAGCGACACTTCGCACACGCCCGGACGGGCGACGGGGGCGCGGAGGACGGCATGGCGGGGCAGAAGCGCGCGACAGCAACGAAGCGGAAGGGACGGGTGCGGTTCTGGCACAAGGTGCTTGCCGCGCTGCTCGTCGTCGGCGTCGTGCCCATCGCCCTCGTCAGCGTCGTCTCGATTCAGAAGACCCGCACCGATCTCACGGATCTGGGCGTCACGAACATCCAGCAACGTTCTACGTCGACCGCCGCGGCGCTCGATGCGTATCTGCAGAACCGCCTGGACGACATCGTGCTCGTGAGCCGGCTCCCCGACGTCCTGCGCTATGCGGTGGACCGTGATCCGGCGATGAAGGACGCAGCCCGCGCCGCGCTCAAGGCGGCGGCGGACCGCTCGGGGGAATACGAGTCCGTCGCGGTGGTGGACATGACCGGAAAGATCGTCGCGGCGTCGGTGGCCACGGATGAAGGCACCGATGTGAAGTTCCGCCAGTACTTCATCACGCCGAGCACGACCGGGAAGTCGTTCATCAGCGACCCGAGCTACTCGGTGATCACGAACAAGCCCGCCCTCTTCTTCTCCGCCCCGGTAAAGGCCGCGGATGGTTCGGTCCTCGCGGTCGTGCGGTCCCGTCTGAACCTGACCGCGATCTGGAGCGTCGTCGAAGCTGACGCGAACTCCGTTGGCGCCGGCGCGCACAGCTTCCTCCTGGACGACTACGGCATCCGGCTCGCGGTGTCCGAAACGAAGGACCACCGCGAGGCGGCCGAGAGCCTGATCTACAAGCCCATCGCGCCGATCGCCGCAGACGTCGCCGTGAAGCTCGCGGCCGACAAGCGCTTCGGCACATTGACCCCGGACAAGCTCGTGATCGACCCGTTGCCGACCCTCAAGTCCGCGCTCGACCCGTTGAAGACCGGCTTCACGCCGTTCGCGTACGGATCTGGTGCGGCCGAGCAGCGGGGCGTCGCGACGCGCCTGGTGGCGAAGCCGTGGACCTACGTGCTCGCCGTGCCGCTCGCGACGTACACGAAGGCCGCGGACGACGCGACGTTCAACGCCGGCAGCGTCGTGGCCATCGGCCTGCTGCTGTCCCTCATCGTCGGCATCCTGCTGACCCGATCGCTGGTGCGGCCGCTGCGGCAGCTCGTCGGCATCGCGACGAGCGTGTCGACCGGTGATGTCGACCTCCGCGCCGCGCACTTCGAGACGCGGCACGGCGACGACATCACCCGCGAGGTCGCGTCGGCATTCGACCGACTTCTGAACGCACTGCGGTTCTACGCGTTCGCCGACGAGCCCGGCGAGGAGTGAATCAGCTCGGCGAGCAGGTGCTGCTGGTCGCGAAGGAATATCTCGGCCCGGCCGCGCAGCAGTTCCTGTCGAAGGAGCTGCGGGTCCTCGAGTGCACCGCCGACACGATCACATCCGCGCAGCTGCCGGCCCTATCCGCGCGGGCCCGCGTCGCGGCCGGCCGGATCATGGACGACGAGCGCGCGAACGAGTTTGGTCGCCGCGTCGCCGACCTCGCACCGAAGACCCGGCCGGCGCCCAAGCCGGCCGCCGCGGCGCATGCGAAGGACGGGACCGCGCCGCGATCGGCCCTCGACGCCGCGGCGAAGCTCCATGAGGGCGGCAAGCTGCGGCAGGCGGAGGAGACGTACCGGCTCCTCGCACAGAAGCACGGCGACCCCGAGGCGTATGGCGGCCTCGCGCGGACGCTCGTCGCGCTCGAAGACGTGGGCGCCGCGGTGCTCGCGCTCCGCGACGGTGCGACGAGTGCGGCGAAGCGCGGGGATCGCGTCGGGGCGATCGGCCTATTGACCGAGGCTGTTGGCATCGCGCCCGGAGACCTGGCCGCGCACCGCCGCCTCGCTGCCGCACACGCCAACGCTGCTGACATGGCCGCCGCGTGCGCCGAGTACGGACGCTTCGTCGACTACGCGCTCGCGGAGGGCGACGGCCGCCGGGCGTTGCTCGAGCTCACCTACGCGCGCGAGACCCTCGGAGACATCCCGGAGGTCGTGCGACTCGTCGACCGGATGATGCCGGCGGGCGCAGGCGCGCCCCGCCCATTCACGCCGGCGGTCGTGCCATCACGGCCTGCGCCGGCGGCTCGCGCCGTCACTCAACAGGTCAGCCCACCTCCTCCCATGCCACCGGAGATCCGGCGGCTCGTACCTCCCGAGCCGCCGGCTCCGCAGCGCATCGTGATCGACGATGTGCCGCGGACCCGGGGAGTCGCCTCGCCGAGCGCGATGGTGATGGCCGACGCCCGCACCGTGACCTCGGTCGATGCGTTCGACGAGGCACCCCTGGATCTGGCTGCGCGTACCGCTCCGCGCACGAAGGAGGCGATCCGCGCAGCATCCCAAGCCGCCTGGAAGGCCCGCCCGACGGTGAACATCGAGACGGCGCTCGCGCAGGTGGTGCTCGGCGCAACGCCCGAGCAGCAGGCTGCCGGCACCGCGATGCGCGCGACCATGCTCATCGCGGCGCGTGACCCGCGGGCCACCGAAATCGCGATCGACGCCGCGCGGCGGCTGCTCTCGCTGCACAAGCTGCAGGCCGCGTCCGACCTGCTGCTCGACTTCATCGCGGCCGGCTACACGGATCGCGAAGCGCAGCGGCTGCTCATCGAAGTCGACTGCGGGCTCGGCCGGCGTGACGTCGCGCGGGACAAGTGCCGACTGCTTGGTCAGGCGTATCGCCTCGATGGCCGCGCCGACACCGCCGACGACGTGGAGCGGCTCGGGGCAATTCTGTAGATCCCGCGCCCCCCTCGCCTCCGGCGTCGGCGGCTTACGGGGCCCAGCCGCCCGGTCGGGCACGAGCCCTCCCTCGCCTGACACGCACCTCTAGCTAGAAGCGCCCCGTTGCGGGTAGCCGACGACGTGCGGTCCGACGCCGCGTTGCGCGAATGGACGCAGGGCGAAGGCCAGGACGAGTCCCGCGAGGAATCCACCGATGTGCGCCATATAGGCGACGCCGCCGCTCTCGGCGCTAACCGAGGTTTGGCCGAAGCCATTGAAGAACTGGAGCAACGCCCACAGCCCGATCATGGCGATCGCGGGCACGCTCGTGATGAAGTAGCCGAGCAGGACGCGGACCCGGTTCGAGGGGAACAGGACGAGGTATCCGCCCAGCACGCCCGCGATGGCACCCGACGCGCCGAGGCTCGGCAGGATCGAGTCGGGAGCCGAATAGACCTGGGCGAGCGAAGCCACGGTGCCACATACGAGGTAGAAGGCCAGGTAGCGAATGTGCCCGAAGGCTTTCTCGACGTTGTCGCCGAAGATGAACAGGAACAGCATGTTGCCGCCAAGGTGGGCCCAGCCACCGTGCATGAACATCGACGAGAACAACGTGAACCAGATCGGTGAGGGTCCGCGAGCCTCGTCGATGATCGCGGTGGTCCCGTCGGGCAGCGACAGGGGGAACTGACCGATGAGGTCCCGTCCGGTCGTGATCTCCGCCGGGACGGCGCTGAACCCGTTGGTGAAATCGGGGCTGGCGAGCTGGTAGAGGAAGACCAGCACGTTGACCGCGATGATGACGAGGTTGACGAACGGGAAGACCGGGACCGGGTTGTCGTCGTCACCGATCGGGAGCATCGCGCGACAAAGCATGCACTCCGCGTGCTAGGCCGGTAAAATCGGTGTTCCCCGGCGTCGTCGCCAAGTGGCAAGGCAAGGGTCTGCAAAACCCTCATCGCGGGTTCGATTCCCGCCGACGCCTCAGC
>JALZAB010000053.1 GCA_030948585.1 Chloroflexota bacterium | reverse complement strand
TGGCCGGATCCTTGGCGAGGATCCACGGCTGGGTCGTCTGGTAATGCTTGTTCGCCGCGTCCACGAGCGAGAAGATCGCGCCGAGCGCGTCCGAGAAGCGCAGCGTCGCCGCCGCGGCGTCGTGCGCCTCGACCGCCCGATTCGCGGTGGCGTGCAGCCCTCGCTCCGACTCGCCCTCACCGCCTCGCGCGGGAACGAGGCCACCGCAGTACGACTCGACCATCTTCAGCGTGCGCGACACCAGGTTGCCGAGGCCGTTCGCAAGGTCCGCGTTGAACCGGGCGTTGAACTGCTCCGAGCTCACCGGCGAATCCTCGATCTTCTCGAACGGCGCGTCCCGCAGGAGCAGGTAGCGGATGGCGTCGGCGCCCCACTCCGTCGCGGCGGCCAGCGGGTCGATCATGTTGCCGCTCGAACGGGAGAGCCGCGCACCGCCGTACGCGATGAAGCCGTGCGCGAATACCTGCTTCGGTAGCTCAACGCCCGCGGCCATCAGCATTGCCGGCCAGTAGATGCAATGGAATCGCGTGATGTCCTTCCCGATGACGTGGACATCGCAGGGCCACCACTTCTTGAACTTCGCCTCATCCGTCCCGAACCCCACACCGGTGACGTAATTGATGAGCGCATCGAACCAGACGTAGACGACGTGATCCGGGTGGTCGGGGAACGGGATGCCCCACGTCAGATTCCGCCGCGAAACGCTGATGTCCTTCAATCCTCGATCCAGCCAGCCGAGCACCTCGTTGCGCCGGGCCTCGGGCACGCAGAAGTCCGGCCGATCCCGGTAGAGGGCCTTCAGCTTTTCCTCGTACTTGGAGAGCCGGAAGAAGTAGTTCTCTTCCTTGAGGCGCTGGATCTCGCGCGTCGGGTGCAGCGGGCAGTGCCCGTCGATGAGGTCGCCTTCCTCATAGAACAGCTCGCAGCCCTCGCAGTACAAGCCTTCGTACGTGCTGAGATATACGTCGTCGTTGGCGATCCACCGGCGCACGAATTCCTGGACGCCTTTGACGTGGTCGGGATCCGTGGTGCGGATGAACCGGTCGTAGGAGATGTGCCACATATCGCACATCTGCTGGAACTCCGCCGAGTGCTGGTCCACCAGCGCCCGCGTATCGACTCCCTGCTCCTTCGCGGCGCGCTCATTGCGGGTGGCGTTCTCGTCGGTACCGGTCAGGAAGAAGACGTCGCGCCCGCGCTGGCGATGGAATCGGGCGAGCGCGTCCGCGCCGGCCTTCTCGTAGCCATGATGAAGCCCGGGGCGGTCATTGACGTAGTCGATCGCCGTCGTGATGTAGAACTTTTGGGCCGGCATCTCGGTATTCTAGGTCGGACGTAGTGGTGGAACGCGGAACGGCCACGCGCATATCGATGGCCGTGCTGACCCGTGTCCTGCTCGTGGTCCTGACTTTCGTGCTCATCGTCGTGCTCTCGCAGGTCGCCCTCGTCTCCGCGCGGACCCGGCTCGAGCGCGCCGACCTGCCGACGATCGCGCAGCAGGCCTGGGAGGGCACCTCCGACTATTTCACCAGCCTCGCGTCGGGCTCCCTCGGCGAAGCGACCTCGACGTCGATCCTCGGCGGGCAGCGGCGCGCCATGGGTCAGCTCCTGCTCGACGCGTACACAAAGAGCATGGTCCTGATCGTCCTCGCGACAGCCCTCTCGGCCTTCGGCGGCATCCTCATCGGCGTGCTCGCCGCCGCGGCCCGCCGGGCCCGGGTGCGCGCGGTCCTGCTCACGTTCACGACGCTCGCGGTGTCGATCCCATCGTTCCTGCTGGCGATCCTGCTGATCCTCGGCGGCGCGGAGGTGAACGCCCGATACGGGGTGCGGCTCTGGCCGACGTTCGGCTTCGGCATCGACGACCACCTCATCGTGCCGGTGCTCGTCTTGGCCGCTCGCCCGTTCGCGCAGATCGCGAACTTCGCCTACGTCGCGACTGAAGACGTCCTCCGTCTCGACTACATCCGCACCGCGCGTGCGAAAGGTCTCGTGGAGTCCGTGATCCTGGCCCGCCACGCCCTCGGCAACGCCGCGGTGCCGATCATCGGCGCGGTGGCCAGCGGCCTCTCCATCGCGCTTTCGACCCTGCCGGTGGTGGAAGTGTTCTTCAGCTGGCCGGGGCTGGGCTTCGCCCTCCTGCAGGCCATCCGCCGGTTCGACGCGGCCACGACCGGGACGCTCCTCGGTTCGCTCGCGGTGACGATCGCGATCGTCCGCTTCGGCCTCGATGCGCTCGCGGGGCACTTCGCGCGCCGCGCGACCGGGGTAGCCACATGAGGCGCGCGCTCAACTGGCAGCTCATCGTCGGTGTCGGCCTGATCCTCGGGTGGCTCACCCTCGGATTCGGCGCGCCGATCCTGACGCCGGTGAACCCACTGCAGGGCCACACCTTCATCCAGCTCGGGACGCGGTCCATCCCGGCGCCGTTCGACCCGGGAACGTTCGGATTCCCGCTCGGCTCGGACCGTCAGGGGCGGGACATCTGGGTGACGGTCATGTACGGCGCGCAGGCCACCTTCACCCTCGCCTTCGTGGTCCTCGCCGCGCGTCTCGTCATCGGTGTGACGCTCGGCGCCGTCGCAGGATGGTTCGCCGGCCGCTGGATCGACCGGCTCGTCTCCGCGCTCATCGATGCGTTCGCCGCGTTCCCCACGCTCCTGTTCGCGATCCTGTGGATCTTCGCGTTCGACATCCGCTCAGGGCTGTCGGCCTTCGCCGCCGCGCTCACGATCACCGGCTGGTGGGGCTTCGGTCGCGCGACGCGCGCCGCGCTCGTCGATCTGAAGGGCCGGCCGTTCCTCGAAGCGGCCCGAGCCGAGGGCCTGTCCGAGTTCGCGACGTTCGCCCGTCACGCGGTGCCGAACCTGCTTCCCCTCCTCGCGATCACCGCGGCACTCGAAGCAAGCGCGATCCTCCTCATCCTCGGGGAGCTCGGCTTCCTGGGCTACGTCGTCGGCGGCGGCACCTCGATCCCGCTGAACGATCTGCGCGGGTCGGGGCAAGCCTTCTTTTTCGTGTCCCCGGAATGGGGCGCGATCCTCGCCCAGGGCCGGTTCGAGGTGTTCTTCGCGCCGTGGATCGCGCTCGTCCCCGCAGCGGCATTCGCGAGTGGCGTACTCGCGTTCAACCTCGCCGGCCACGGTCTGCGGATCTTCTTCGAACGGGCGCCGGTGGCGCTCGGCCGGGTGCTGACCTGGCGCACGGCCGCGGCGATCGCGGTGCTCGCGCTCGTCATCCGGCTCGGCCTGCCCCTCATCGGCCCGGCCGCCGGACTGACCGCGGTCTCGAAGGGGTTCGACGGCGGCCGCGCCCACGACGATCTCGCGTACATCGCCGACGTGGCCCGCGGCGGCCGCTACACCGGATCGGCCGGCTACCAGCAGGCGGCCGCGTACATGGTCGATCGCTTTCGAGCCCTCGGGCTCGAGCCGGCCGGCGACGACGGCACCTACTACCAGAGCTTCAAGATGTCCGACGTCGGTCTCACAGCCATGCCGACGCTGGAGCGGCTCGGCGATCCGAAGACCTATCGACCGCGGATCGACTTCACCGAGAGCGTGGGCGGTAGGCGCGGCGGCGGGATCGCCGATGGCCGGGTCGTGTACGTCGGTGGCGGGAACAAGACGCCGGACTACAGCGACTATGCGGGCGTGCATGCCGAGGGCAACATCGCGATGATCGCGGGGCCGAGCATCGCGAACGTCGACCGAGTGGACATCGCGCGGCGCGAGGGTGCCGTCGGGGTGATCTTCGTGTCGTTCACGGATCTCATCAAGCCCTCGTACGTGGCCGCGTTCGAGAAGGAGACGATCCCGGCGATCGTCGTGAGCGCCGGCGTCGCGAACGAGCTCATCGCCGGATCGGGGAAGCGCATCGAGGACCTGAACCAATCGCTCGTCGACCGGCTGCGCCGCGCGCAGACCCGACCGAGCCTCCGCACCGAGCCGCCCGAGCCGATCTCGTTCGACACGGAGACGCGCATCCGGTTCTCGGTGCCGCTCGGGCCGATCCACGACATCGTCGGCCAGAACGTGATCGGGATCCTCCGCGGCGCGGATCCCGTACGGGCCGACAAGTTCGTGCTCGTCGGGGGTCACCTCGACGGCGTCGGCACCGATCCGGATGGGACGGTGTTCCCGGCCGCCAACGACAACGGCTCCGGACCCGCCGTCACGCTCGAGGTCGCGCGCGTACTCGCCGCCAACCGCGACAGGCTCAAGAACTCAGTCATCTTCGTCGCCTTCGCCGGGGAGGAGGAGGGCCTGGTCGGCTCCGAGTACTTCGCCAACCATTCGCTGACGACGCCGCTGCGCCCTGCGAACATCCTGGCGTTCGTCAACCTCGACGTCTCGGGGTGCTGTGGTGACACGCTGGCCGCGTCGGACGAGAACTTCGCGATGCACGCCCGCCTCGCGAACGCGGCCGACCACCTTGGCTACTCGTTCGGCTACACCCCGAGCGTCGGGGGCAGCGATCACCTTTCGTACACCAGGCGCGGCGTGCCGGCATCGATCCTCTCGTGGACCGACTTCGGCCCCCTGCATACGACGCGCGACACCCTCGACACGGTGACCGCGCAGCGCCTCGCGATCGCCGGCCAGGTGGCGACGCAGACCGTGCTGGAGCTGGCCGCCACGAATTAGGGACCGTGACCCCGCGGCCGGGCCGCGATCAGCCCGCGATGCGCTCCACGTCCGCCGCGATCGCGTCGATCGATGCCGCGCAGCGCTCGAGCAGCTCGGCCCCCACGCCGGCGCCGGCGACCGACTCGAGACCGGCGAGTGCCGTGTAAAGGTTCCGGACGAGCCGCTCGGCCTCAGTCGGCGGATGGCCGAGCGCGACGAGGGTCTTGTCAACCTGGATGGTGTGCTGGCGCATGTGCTCCTCGAAGCGGTGCATCCGGAACCGCACCGAATAGCCCTTGTCCTCCCAGAACCACGACGGCGTGTCCAGCTCGGCGTCGGTCACTGCATCCAGCGAACGGAGGATCGCGATGTGGCTGCGGAACAGCGCGTTGAGCGCGTCGGCGCGCGAGCCGCTCGGATCCTCGGACGCCTGGCGCTTCGCCGTCCACGCCGCCTCGTCGGGCTCCGACTTCTTGCCGGCCCGGGCGTTGTCGAGGGCAAGCTCGATCGCCGCGAGGAACCCCTTCTCGGAGTCCAGCAGATGCTTGAACACTGCCCGCAGCGGCCATTGCTCGTTCGGGGGCGGCGCATCCATGTCCGCGTCCGACGTTCCGGCAAGCGCACCGGTGAGGTCGCGATAGGCCTCGTGAACCTGCGCGAGGATCCGCTGCGCCTCGGTGAACGGCTTGCCCGCGGCCAGCCGCGCGGCGGCGACCGTCGCGGCCGTTTCGCGAAGCTGGTGATGGGCCGTGAGCAGCGCGAAGCGCAGCCCATCCTCGTCGTACTCCTCCCAGGCGTACTTCAGGTCCAGATCGGAGTCGCGGAGATGCACGCTCGCCCGGACCAGCCGCTCGACGGCCTGCGTGACGGTCACGCCAGGGACACCTCGGGCACGCCCTGCAGCGTCTCCGCGGCGAGGTTGTCGACCACGGAATGGAGGTGGCCGGTCTTCTCGAAGGCGCGGATCTGGCGGTCGGCGCTCGTGCCCTCACGCGCGATCACCCGCAGGTACTCGACCTCCGTCCGGGAGCCGAGCGGATCCAAGACGTCGTCGACGAACTCGAGGAGCTCCTCGGTGAGGTCGCGCATCGACACCTCGGTCTCCTTCCCGAAGTCGATCAGCTTCGCGTCCATGCCGCCGCGCATGGCGCGCCACTTGTTCTCCTGGATGAGCCCAGGCATGTAGCGACGGAACCCGAGGTTCCGGGACCGCAGCACGAGCAGCTTCGCGCAGATCGCCTGGATGAGCCCGGCGATGCAGAGCGTTTCGTCGATGGTCGTCGCGGCGTCGCACACCCGGAACTCGATCGTGGGGTAGAACGCGTGAGGCCGCAGGTCCCACCAGATCTTCTTGCCGTCGTCGATGCATTTCGTGCGCACGAGGAGCTCGAGGTAGTTCTCGTACTCGTCCCACGAGGTGAATTCCGGTGGGATGCCCGTGCGCGGAAAGCGTTGCCAGATGATCTGGCGATAGGACTTCAGCCCGGTGTTGCGCGTGAGCCAGAACGGGCTCGATGTCGAAATGGCGAGCAGGTGCGGCAGGAAGTAGCGGGCCTCGTTCATGACCTCGATCCGCTGCTCGCGATCGGGGATCCCGACGTGCACGTGCAGACCGAAGATGAGCAGCTCGCGGATGACATCCTGGAGCTCCTCCTCGAGGACCTTGTATCGCTCGTGCTCGGTCACGAGCTGCTCCTGCCAGTGCGAGAAGGGGTGGGTCCCCGCCGAGACCAGGCGCAGCCCATCGCGCTTCAGCAGCGTGGCGAGCGTGCCGCGCGCGTTCTGAATCTCCCGGCGCGCCTCCCCGACGTCGGCGCAGATCCGGGTCCCGATCTCGACGACCGACTGCAGCATCTCCGCCTTCACGCGCTCCTCGAGGTACGGACGGGCCGCGCCGATGAGCGTCTCGCCGTGGCTCTTGAGGTGGCCCTGGGCGTCGACGATCTGGAATTCCTCTTCGATCCCGATCGTGAGGCGCTGAACGTCGGTATTCATGCTCAGCTTCCTGGCTTTCGCCGGGAACTGCCTACGGCTGGCGGTCTCGCTCGTCGCGGCAAGGCCGCTCCTCGCTCGTTCATCACGACTCGACGATATAGGTCGGCACGACGCTGCCCGCACCGGCAGTCACGTTGAGAAGCGCGGCGGCGGAGAGCCGGGTCAAGCAGCCGGTCACCCGCCCCCAGAAGAGATACGGGTCGTGGTCGATGGCGAGGTCGAGGTAGTGGATGCGGTCGAGGAGCACCGGGAACGGGTAGCGCGGCACCGAGACCTTCTCCTGAACGACGTACGAGGCCGTGAGACCGGTCAGGATGGTCTGCTCCCACTCGTGCTGGTCGACGGTCCAGCCCAGGATCACGCCCTTGCCGCCGTACTCGTCGTTCGGCTTCAGGACGAAGCGGTCCTTGCGCTTCGAGACGAGATCGACGAGGTCTACGACCTTGCCCCGGTATGTCGTGTGGCCCTCGCGCATCTTCCGGGTCCACGGGATGTGCGTGGCGATCGCCTTGCGCTGCTCGGGCGTGTACAGCTTCGCGTAACGGTCGTCAGACAGCAGCGCGAGGCTCATCTTCTTGTGCAGGAGCTTCGCCCGGAAGCTGTTCACCACGGTGACGGCGCCGTCCATGTATGCCTGCACGAGGGCCTTCGCGACATCCGGCTTCGCGAGCAGTTCGCTCGTCAGCACCCTGCGGTAGACGACGTCGATGCGCGTCCCGTTCGCGCGCAACACCTTGCGCGAGTACGTGAGGTCCTGCGGCGCGCAGATGATCGCCTTGAACCCCTGCTGCTCGAAGTAGCTCGCGAACATCTCGAACTCCGTCAGCGTGGGGAGTCCTCGCCAGTCGACGATCGCGATCGTGCGCAGCTCGCCGCGTGGCCGGTGGGCGCGCCGCAGCACGCTGAGCTGCTTGCCCCGTACCGGGAACGCGCCGAGGGTGTGGCGCTTCTTGAACGCCTTCATCACCGGGAGCGTCGCGAAGACCGCGGAGAGCTCGTCGTTGTAGGCCATGCCCGCCGGAGACTCGGCGTTGTATTCCACGAACCGGATGACGCCGTCATCGCCGACGAAGCCATCGAGCCGTGCGGACGGTGACGACGCCCGGAAGCCGGGATCAGCCATCGCGAGCGCGGCCTCCTGCGGGTCGAGGTCGAGCTCGAGGCGGAGGTCGTCATCGCCGAGGAGCGCCCGTTCGAGCCGGTCGAACGCGGCATACAGGGTCTCCGACGCCTTCGTGATCGCGTCGTACTGCCACCGGGAGATGAGGTTCGGCCGCAGCGCGACGCACAGCGGCCGGTCGCCGAACACCAGCCGCCGGGCGCGCTGCCCTTCGGACAAGGCCACCGCGCTTTGGGCCGCGAGGTCGCCATCCTCCAGGAGCGCGTGGTACTCGATCAGCGGATGTGGCGGGACCACCGGTGATCCTTGCGCCACGGCGGCTCCGCGGCGCCGGTCGCGTAGTCGATGACGAGATCGCTCATGCGCTCGAGCACCCAGTCGAAGTTCGCGCCCTTGATCGAGAACGAGTCGAAGTCCGGCGCCGGGTTCAGGAAGTCGATCGCGTAGAGGATCCCGTCGCGCACGGCGAACTCGACGGTATCCATGTCATATCCAAGCGCGTCGGTCAGGGCGATCGCGTCGTGGACCGCGCGCTCGCGAAGGGTGCCCTCGACCGGACGGTCGATCACGTAGCGCTCGTGGAACGGGGCCATCGGGTCGTACCGGATCGGATTGATGTGCTTGCGGCCGATGCAGATACACCGGATGTAGTCATCCCACTGGATGAACTCCTGCAGGATCATCGTCTTGGGCCGTTGACCGAAGGTCGAGGTTCCGGTCTGGTCGTAGGCCCAGAGCAGCTGCTCCATGGAGTCGACCTTGTAAACGTCCTTCCAGCCCCCGCCAGTGTTGGGCTTCAGGATGGCCGGCAGGCCGGTGTACTCGACGATGCCTTTCCAATCGAGCGGGTACTGGAGGTTGCGCAGCGAGCCCTCGTTGATGTCCGGGATGTACGACTTGTTCGGCAGGACGACGGTCTTGGGCACCGCGACCCCGAGCTTCCGCGCGAGCGTGCACTCGAAGAACTTCTCGTCGGCCTCCCACCAGAACGGGTCGTTGACGACGGCGGTCCCCAGCACCGCCATGCTCTTGAGATGCGCCCGGTAATACGGGACCTCGTGGCTGATGCGGTCGACGATGACCTTGTACTTCGGCTCCTCGAGCTCCTTGGCGCCGCCGAAGGTCGCCATCTCCGCTCGCACGCCCTTGGCCTCGCCCTTCCGATTCACGGTGTCGATGAACGGCTGCGGGAAGGTATTCTCGCGACCGACGAGCAGTCCCACCAGGTGTGTAGTCATAGGAATCTGTCCACCATCTCTTTCCAGAACGGCCAGTCATGGGCCCAGCCGTTCCACAGGTGCAGGTCCGCGGGGACGGCCTTGTCCTGCAGCACCGCGACCACCTCGCGCGAGCCGGCGACGTTCGGATCGTCGACGCCCGTGGCGATGACGAACTGCGTCTGCCGAAGAGGTCGGAGCTGGGCTTCGTCGGTGAGACCCGGGAGGAACGCCAGCGGGTTCGCGAAGTACGCATCCTGCTCGCGAAAGCCATCGAGCCAGCGGGACGCGTCGTACGCGCCGGAAAGCCCGATGACCCGGTTCGCGATCCCCGGGTGGCGCGCCGCGAGGGTGACCGCGTGGAACGCACCGAACGACGCACCGAGGAGATCCAGGGACGGGTCCCCGTTCTCGCGCCGCACCGCGGGGACGACCTCATCGCTGAGGTATCGGTCGTACGCGAGATGCCGCCTGGCTCGCGTGTGCCCATCCACCTGCTTGTTGTAGAACGACTCGGCGTCCACGCTGTCGACGCACCAGAGCTGCACCTGGCCGGCCTCGATGCGCTGACCGAGGTGGGCGATCATCCCGAAGTCCTCCCACTGGTAGAAGCGGCCCATCGATGTCGGGAAGACGACCGTCGGCGTGCCGCGCTCACCGAAGACCAGGAGCTCCATCTCGCGGTCGAGCGCGGGGCTGTGCCACTTCCGGTAATCGCGCTTCACTGCCGCTTCTGCCGTTCGCGCGCCGCCTCGATCACCCTCCAGGCGGTCTTCTTGTCATGCCAGCCGCGCACATCGGTCTCATCCAGCTCGAGCGTCTTGTATGTCCTGAAGAAGGTCTCGATCTCCTTGCGCCAATGCGGCGCCAGGTCCTTCAGAGTCTTGATCTGGTCGAACCGCGGGTCGCCGACCGGGACGGCGAGGATCTTCTCGTCCTCGCCCTTCGAGTCGCGCATGAACAGCGTGCCGATCGGCCGCGCCGGAACGACGCATCCGGGAAAGGTCGGCTCTTCGACGATGACGACGGCGTCGAGCGGATCGCCATCGTTGCCGAGCGTATCCATCACGAATCCGTAGTCCGCGGGATAGTGCACCGACGAGTGGAGGACGCGGTCCAGCCGGATGTGGCCCGTCTTCTTGTCGAGCTCGTACTTCGCTCGCGAGCCACGCGGGATCTCGATGAACACGTCGACCTGGTCAGCCTTCGCTCTCGCCGGCATCGACTCCCCTTGCGTCACGGTCCGCGGGCGCGATGACCACCGTGACCTCCCCCTTGGGACGGTCGGAAGCATACCGAGCGGCAAGCTCGCTCGCCGTGCCCCGCACGAAGGTCTCATGGAGCTTCGTGAGCTCGCGCGCAACGACCACGCGCGCGTCGGGAGCGAGCGCCGCGACATCGGCGAGGAGGTCGCCGGTCCGGTACGGGCTCTCGTAGATCACGATCGTGCGCCCCTCGGCCAGGAGCGCGGCGAGCGTCTTCCGCCGCGCGCCGCTCTTCTTTGACAGGAACCCGAGGAACGTGAACGCCCGGGTCGGTAGGCCGGACGCCACAAGCGCGGCGATGGCCGCGTTGGGCCCGGGGATCGGCGTCACCGTGTGGCCGGCGGCGATCGCGGCGGCGACGAGTGGCTCACCGGGGTCGGACAGCGCTGGGGTGCCGGCGTCCGATACGAGGGCGACGTCCCACCCGCGGTCGAGCTGGCCGACCAGGATGCCGACCTGGCGCTTGTGGTTGAACTCCGTGTACGAGGTCAGGTGCTTCGCGCGGATCTCGTAACGGCGCAGCAAGATTTGGGTATGCCGGGTGTCCTCGCAGGCCACCATGTGCACCTCCTGGAGCACCTTGAGGGCCCGGGGCGACACGTCGTCCAGGTTGCCGATGGGCGTGGCCACGAGGAAAAGTGTCCCCATGGTCATAAGGATGGCCATCGGCAGGAATCCTGCAGAGAGGACGGCCATGGATCCGATCAGAGGTGCGGTCGCCGGGGCCATCGGCGGAGCGGCCGGTGCCTACACCATGCAGCTGTTCCAGACCTGGTGGACGGACATGGAGAAATCGGCAGCGCCGAAACGCAAGGCCCACGCAGCCAAAGACGGCACCACGGACAAGACCGCCGACGAGCCCGCGACCGTGAAGGTCGCAGAGAAGGTCTCCCGGAAGGTCATGGATGCCGAGCTCCCCGACGAGATGAAGCCCGCGGCCGGCGAGGCCGTGCACTACACGACTGGCGCGACCATCGGCGCGATCTACGGATTCGTCGCCGAGATCCTCCCCCCGGCTCGGATGTTCAACGGCCTGCTCATGGGCTCGATCGTCTGGTGGACGGCCGACAACATGGCGGTCCCGGCGCAGGGCCTCGGCAAGAAGCCCGAGCAGGTGCCGCCGTCCCAGCACGCGTATGCCCTCGCGTCGCACCTCGTGTACGGGTTCACCACCGAGCTCGTCCGCTCCGTCGTCCGCATCGTCCTCTAGACGGAGTCCGCCGCCAGGCGGACGGACTGGGCCACCAGGATCCCGACGACCACAATCGCCCCGCCCACCACCTGCAACCCCTCCAGCGACTGACCGAGGAGGAGCCACGCGGCAATGGCCGCGATCACCGGCTCGGCGGTGGACGCCAGACCCACCCGCGCCGCGGGGATGAGTCGCACCGCTCCGACGCTGAACAGGTACGGGATCACCGTCGCGATGAACACGACCCCGACGACGTACCACCCGATCTCGCCGGCGAGGGTCGACCACGGCAGCGTCCAGGGCGGGCGCGCGATGGACCAGGCCAGCGCCGCCGTGCCGAATCCGGCGCAGAGGAGCGCCCAGCTCGAGTAGCGGGTGACGAGCCGCTCGGTCAAGAGGAAGTAGGCGGCCAGGATGACCGCATCGATCGCCGCGAGCAGTGCACCGGTCGTGTTGATCTGCAGCAGCTGCGCGTCATACGCACCGACGACGAAGTAGCACCCGACCACCGTCAAGGCACCCGCGATCCAAAGCCCGGTGCCGACGCGCCTGCCGCGAAGCCGCCAGTACCCAAGGATCAGCAGCGGCGCGGTGTATTCGATGACAAGAGCGACACCGATCGGGATCCGTTGGATCGCCTGGTAGTACACGAGCTGGACCGCCAGGACGCCGAGCAGACCGAACAGCGCGAGGAGCGGCAGGTCGGCCCGCCGCACGGCCCGCAGATCGTCGCGCTTGAACGCGAGCGTGAGCGCGATGAAGACAATGAACGCGAACAGGATCCGCCATTCCGCGAGCTGGTCCGGCGGCACGCCGAGCTCGAAGGCCCGTTTGGCGATAACGCCACCGACCGCGTAGAAGGCGGCAGCGACGATCGCGAAGACATAGCCGAGGGCCGTCCGGCTCAGTCGGCTTCCCAGTCGCGCGGATAGAGGAAATCGTGGCCGACGGTGCGGAGGCTCACCTTCGCGATGAGCGGCATGACGCGCTTGAACTGGTTGCGGCGGATGCGCTCTCGGATCGCGCCGACGAGCTTCGCGTCGAAGCCGGCGGCCACCAGATCCGCTGGACGGACGCGCCGGTCGACGAGGTGATACAGCAGCACGTCCGCCTGCTCGTAGGTGAATCCGAGCTCGCCTTCGTCGGTCTGACCCTCCCAGAGATCCGCGCTCGGGGCCTTGTCGATGACGGCCCGTGGGACGCCGACGTGGGCCGCAAGCTCGCGCAGCTGGGTCTTGTACAGGTCCCCCACGGGGTTCAACGCGCAGGCCAGGTCGCCGAACTGCGTCCCGTACCCGAGCAGGAGCTCGGTCTTGTTCGACGTGCCGAGCACGAGGCCGTCCGGCCACGAGCGGTCGAGCTCGATGCTCTTGCGCTCCCGAGCCATCTTGTTGCCCATTCGGACCTTGTCGACGCCCGTGATGCCGGCGAAGTACGAGTCGACCTGTTCAGTGATCGGCACCTCTTCCAGGCGGATCCCGAACGTCCGGGCCACGTCGCGAGCATCTCCCGCCGAGCGGCCCGCCGTCGTGCGGTAGGGCGTGAACAGCCCGAGCACGTTCGCCGCACCGAGCGCCTCGGCCGCGAGCGCGGCGACGACGGCACTGTCGACGCCGCCGGAGATGCCGAGCACGAGCCGCGTGGCCCCGGTCTTCAGGGTCTCGTCGCGCAGGAACGACACGAGCATCTTGCGGACGAGCACCTCGTCGATGCGCAGCGGTGTGAGGTCGTTCGGCGCCATCGGCACCGCAGCGCGTTCGGTGTCGAGCGTCACTCGGTGACCCGGACGCCCATGCGCTCGGCGAGGACGCGGAACACGAGGTCGGGCCGTTCGTCACGCAGCAACGGATTCCGCGCCCGCTCCCGCGCGACCAGCGCCGGGTCGAGGTCGGCGACGAGCAGCTCCTCTTCCCATTCCTTGGCGCGTGCGCAGGTCGTCCCGTCGGGACTGATGACCTCGGAGCCGCCCCAGAACCCGATGCCGTCCTCGTGCCCGACGCGGTTCGCGAACGCCACGTACACGGTGAGGTACTGCGCGTAGAAGCGGTCCATCATCCGGCAGGAGGCCGCGGTCCCGAGGTCGCCCCCCTCCGCGACGCCACGGCCGGGACTCGCTGCGGGGGCGAAGATCACCGCCGCGCCACCGACCGCGTAGACGTACGGCACCGACAGGTGCCAGAGGTCCTCGCAGATCGCCACCCCGGCCACGCCGGCCGCGCTCTCGAAGGTCGTGAACCGGTCACCGGCGCCGAAGTAGCGGCCGTCGTCGAAGATGCCGTACGTCGGCAGATACACCTTGCGGTGGACGTGGCGGAGCGACCCGCCGGACCAGTAGCCCTGCGCGATGTGCAGCTTCGCGTCGGGGGAGCGTTCGACGAAGCCGGCGCAGATGTCGATGTCCCTCGACGCGTCCGCGATCGGCCCGAGGCGCGGATCGTCCGCGGCGCACGCGACATCCGCGGCCAGGTCCTTGAGGTGGTAGCCGGTGAGCGAGAGCTCGGGGAAGAGCACGAGATCCGCGCCGGCCGTGCGCGCCTTCCCGATCCACTCGCGATGCATCTCGAGGTTGCGCTTCATGGCGCCGAGCGCCGGTGCGCATTGCGCGATCGCGAGCTTCACCGTGCCCGGAACGTCCCGACCCGATCGGCGTACTGGTGGGCCAGGGACCAGGCCCGGCCGTCGTCCGCGGCCTCGGCCCAAACGCTGAACAGGGGCTGATCGGCGTCCGGTAGCACGAGCACCCACTCGTCGTTGTAGACGTGCTTCACGCCATCCACCTGCTTCGTCCGATCGGTTGCCGGCTCCTGCGCGAGCATCCGCATGACCCGGCCCTTGTCCTCCCACGGACAGTCGACCTTGAGCCGCACGAGGTGTGCGGCCGGCGTGCGATCCATCACCTCGGCCATGGTCGTGTCCTGCAGCACCAGCAACTCGAGGAGCTTCACGATCGCGAAGAGGCCGTCGAACGATGGGTGGAACCGGGAGAAGATAAAGCCCCCCAGGCCGTCGGCCACGAGGGCCGGATGCTCGCGGGCGGCGAGCCCCATCTGCGCCTCGGCCGATGCGCGCACTCGCTGGACCTTGCCGCCGGCCTCGGTGACCAACCGCTCGATGACCGCGGGCGCGAAGACCGGGACCGCGACGAGACCCGGAGAAGCCGCGGTCATGAGCGCGACGAAGGCGGTGAGGAAGTGGCGATCCTCGAGGATCCGCCCGCGATCGTCGACGACGAAGATCTTCTCGCCGCCCTGGTCGAGCGTCACGCCAAAGCTCGCGTGAAGGGTCGCCGTGATCGCCGCGAGCTCGCGCATCTGCTGCTGGAACTCCTCGAACGACCGCGAGCCGATGTTCTCCGACACCACCGAGTTGATCCCGATGACCTCGACGTCCAGCGCCTCCATGAGCTGCGGCAGGTACTGCGCCGCGGTCCCGTGCGAGTAGTTGAGGACGATCTTCACCTTCGCGGCGGCGATCTCCCGCTTGTGCGTGACCTCCTGGAGGAACGACTCGCTATACGCCTCGCCCACCCGGGGGATCTCCATGATCCGGCCCACGTCGTCGTAGGAGCTGCGCCGGAAGTCCTCCCGGAAGAACACGTTTTCGACCTTCCGTTCCTGGGCCTTGTCCATATCCAGGGCCTGCCGGTCGAAGAACTTGATGTCGCACACGCGCACGTCGAACGGCGATACGCGCACGTGGACGCCGCCCGCCGCCCCCATGCGCCGGGTCTGGAACCGCCCGATCGGCAGCGGCGCCTGAGTGAGGTCGGCGACGTGGACGCCGGACCCCACGATCCCACCCATCAGCGCGCGCTTGAGCATCCGGCTGGAGCGATGCTGGTCCCGGTTCATGGTGACCGTCGCGCCGCTCGGGAGGGATGACGCGTACGCCGAGCCCAGGCGCGCGGCGAACTCCGGCGTGAGGTCCACGTTCACGAGGCCCGTCGCCCCGAAGCGCCCGAACAGCGAGCGCCGGCCCTGCGAGCCCCAGATGAGGCTGGACCCGACGACCGCCCCGCCCTCGACCTGCTTGTCCGGCCAGATCTTCACCGAGGCGCGCACGCGAGCGCCTTCATTGATGACGGAGTTGTCCCCCACGACGGAGCCTTCCTCGAGAACGACGCGTGCTTTGAGCGCGCACTGCCTGCCGACGATCGTGCCGCGCAGGTCCGACCGTTCGCCGATGTAGCTGTTGCGCCAGACGATCGAGCTTTCGACGTACGCGAACTGGTCGACCGTCACCGAATCCCGCAGAACGGTCGGCCCGATGATCTCCGCGCCGCCGCCGATGCGCACGCCCGCGCCGAGGTAGATCGGGCCCGTGAGCTTGGCAGTCGGCTCGATCGCCACCTCGCCACCGGCGAAGACCCCCGGCCGGATCTCGGTGCCCAGCGGCGCGCCCTGCATCCGCCCGAGGAGCAGGTCAGCGTTGGCCCGGCTGTACTCGGCGATCGACCCGACGTCCGTCCAATATCCCTCCGCAACGTAGCCATACAGAGGCTCCCCGTCGGCGAGCAGCTGGGGAAACAGGTCCTTGCTGAAGTCGAAGGGATCCCCGATCGCGTAGCGCTCGAGGACGCGCGGCTCGATGACGTAGATGCCGGTGTTGATGGTGTCCGAAAAGACCTCGCCCCAGGACGGCTTCTCGAGGAACTTCGTGATCTTGCCATCGGCCTGGGTGATCACGACCCCGTACTCGAGCGGGTTCGCCACACGGACGAGCGTGAGCGTGACCGCGGCCTTGCTTTCCTGGTGGAACGCGATGACCTTGGAGAGGTCGATGTCCGTCATCGCGTCGCCCGAGATGACCAGGAACGTGTCGTCGAGCGCCGCGCCGATCTGCCTGACCGAGCCGCCGGTGCCGAGCGGAGTCTCCTCGACGCTGTAGCGCAGTCGCATCCCGACGCCGCCGCCATCGCCGTAGCTGTCCTGGATCACCGAGGCCAGGTACTGGAGCGTGACGAAAGCGTCCTCGATGCCGTGCCGCTTGAGGAGATCGAAGATGTGGCCGAGGCATGGCTTGTTCACGATCGACACCATCGGCTTGGGACGGTTGATCGTGAGGGGCCGAAGGCGGCTCCCCTCGCCGCCGGCCATGACGACGGCTTGCATCAGCGCGAGTCTAGGTGCGCCGTACCGTCACGCCGGACCGCCGAGCCCGAAGACCGACTCGAGATCGTGACGCGAGTGCATCCGGAACGCGACGTGCGTCTGCGTGCGCGCGACGCCCGGGACCTGACCGATCCCGCCTGTGACGATGTCGGCCAGATCCTCATGCCGGCGGGCGCGCACGAGCGCGATGAAGTCCACGTCTCCGGTGACCGAATAGACCTCCGACACACCGTCCACCGCCGCCAACGCCTCGCCGAGGGTCGGGATCGAGTTCCGATCCGCGGTGATGAGCACGACGGCGGTGATCACGACTCTTACAGGCTCTTGACGTCGATGTCGTGGAGCGCGGACTTCAAATAGTGCGCGGCCTCCTGGAAGGCCATGGCCTTGCCGCGGTTGAGCGCGGCCTCGTAGCTGTCGAGGCTGTCGGCCGTCGACCGCTCGTCATACCGGTGAAAGGCCTCCTCGAGCTGGTCGACGGCGAGCTTCACACGGTCGCGTGCGGCTGAGCTGATCACGGACACCCTCCCGATGGCTGCGTCGACGACGAGGATATCGGGAGGGCGTCCGGACCGCGTTCGGTTACGGGGTGCGGCGGACCGTGGTGGTCGTCTCCTCGACGACGGGATCGGCCTCGTTGACCTGGACGTCGGCCCCGCCATCGGGACGCACGTTGACGTTGGTGGTCTGGCCCTTGGGCACCGACGCGTCCTTGATGGTCGTCGTGCGGGTGGTCTCGGTCACTTCGCGGTCGTTCATGTCAGCCTCCCGTTCGTTCTGTCGAACGCAGGCTGCACGGGCGGTGCCAGCGAGTTAGCCGCCGATCTCCAGCTCACGCGTCCGGACGCCGAGGTCGATCTCGATGACGCCGTCGCGGACCCGGACCTGGTACGCGTTCACCGGATACACGGCCGGAAGCGCCCGCACCTGGCCGGTGAACAGGTCGAACTGCGCGCCGTGCCGCGGGCACTCGACGCAGCGATCCTCGAGCTCGCCCTCGCCCAGCGTGCCACCGTCGTGGGTGCAGACGTTGTCGATGGCGCCCCAGCGTCCGTCAGCGGTCCGGCCGAGCGCGAACGAGCGCCCTTCGGCGCCCACGACCATGACCTCTCCCGGCGCCAGGTCCGACTCGCCGGCGACCGGCCACCACCGTGGGCCCTCGTCGGTGGTCATGCGACGTCCTCGAGCTCGGCGATGCGGCCGATCCGCGGCGCCAGCGCCGCCAGGACGCGCGCGCCGACCTGCGGATCGGGGATGACGTTGATGACCCGCTGAAAGAATCCGCGCACGAGCATCTGCTCGGCACTCGCGCGGTCAAGACCGCGAGACATGACATAGAAGAGCTCGAGGGCGTCGAGACGGCCGGCCGTCGCGCCGTGGCCGCAGCGCGCCACGTCGTTCGTGAGGATCTCGAGCACCGGTATCGGGTCGGCGCCGGCCTTGTCCGACAGCAGCATGTTGCGGCACTCCTGGTACGAACCGGTCCCGTGCGAGGTCGGCTCGACCCGGATGATGCCGTAGTACGTCGCGTGCGCCCGCTCGTACAACGCCGACAGGTAGAGCAGGTCGCTCGTCGAGGCCCGGCCGTCCAGCTTTTGCAGCGAGTTCACGTCGATGCGCTGATCCGCGCCCGCGGCCACGAGGCCGTAGAGTTTGACCGTCGCCCCGTCACCCAGGATGTCGGAGTCGATGCCGAGCTTCGTCTTGTGGCTCCCAACGAGGACGTTGAAGCTCGCGATGGTGCTGTCGCGGGCCGATGCGTACCGCTGGAAGCCGAGATCCCACACGTCGTCGCCGAAGCGCTGGATCCCGACGTAGCGCACCTGCGCCCCGTCGGCGGTGATGATCTCGACGCCGGGGATCGCGACGCGGCCCTTGCCGCCGCCGTCGGAGGTGACCTCTTCCACCAGGGTGACGCTGCTGCCCCGCTCCGCGACCACGACCGTGCGGAACATGATCGCGCCCGTCCCAGCGGCCCAGTGCTTCTGCACGTGTAGCGGCAGCTCGACCTGCACGCCCGCGGGCACGTACACGAACGTGCTGCCGTGGGCGAAGGCCGCGGCGTTGAGCGCGCGGAATGCCGCGTGGCTCGGAAGCCCGGTGTTCGCGCCAAGCGCCTTCCGCACCAGCTCGGGGTGCGACTTCACCGCGTCGGTCCACCGATCGAAGACGACGCCATTCCGGGCCGCGCCGACGGGGATCGCGCTGTACTCCGACGGCGGGCCAGGCGGCTCATCGACGACGAGGGGACCCGTGGGCAGCCCGCGAAGGGGGAAGCGCCGCCACTCCTCCTCGGCGCCGGTGGGCCACTGCTCGGGCCGGAGGCCGTCGAGCGCCGCGAGACGCCAGTCGAGGAGCCAATCGGGCTCGTTACGCCGACGCGAAAGCCGCTCGACCTGGGTGCGGTCGAGCGGCAGCAGGGCCGTGGGTGCGGTCGCGACCGCCACTAGCCGATGGCACCCTGCATCTGCAGCGTGATGAGGCGGTTCATCTCGATCGCGTAGTCCATCGGCAGGGTCTTCACGATCGGCTCGATAAAGCCGTTCACGATCATCGCGGTGCCCTCGGCCTCGGTCATCCCGCGGCTCATCAGGTAGAACAGTTGCTCTTCGCCGATCTTCGAGACGGACGCCTCGTGGCCGATGGTCACGTCGTCCTCGTCGACCTCCATGTACGGATACGTCGAGCTGCGCGCGGTGTCATCGAGCATGAGCGCGTCGCACCGGACGGTGCTCTTGGCGCCCTTGCAGCCCGGATAGATCTTCACGAGGCCGCGGTAGCTCTGGATGCCGGTGCCCTTGCTGATGCCCTTGCTCGTGATGAGCGAGGTCGTATTCGGCGCGGCGTGGATCATCTTCGCGCCCGCATCCTGATGCTGGCCGTCGCCCGCGAAGGCGACCGAAAGGACCTCACCGTGCGCGCGCTCGCCGACCAGGTACACGCTCGGGTACTTCATCGTCACCTTGGAGCCGAGGTTCGCGTCGATCCACTCCATCACGCCGCCCTCTTGGACGACGGCGCGCTTGGTCACGAGGTTGTAGACGTTGTGGCTCCAGTTCTGGATGGTGGTGTAGCGGACGCGCGCGTCCTTCTTGACGATGATCTCGACGACCGCGCTGTGCAGCGTGTTCGTCGTGAACACGGGCGCCGTGCACCCTTCCACGTAGTGAACGCTCGAGCCTTCCTCCGCGATGATCAGCGTCCGCTCGAACTGGCCAGCGTTCTCGCTGTTGATGCGGAAGTAGGCCTGCAGCGGGATCTCGACGTGCACGTTCTTCGGGACCCACACGAACGATCCGCCCGACCACACGGCCGTGTTCAGCGCGGCGAGCTTGTTGTCGTTCGCCGGGATGACCGTGCCGAAGTGCTCGCGGAAGATCTCGGGGTGCTGCTTGAGCGCGGTGTCGGTGTCCATGAACACGACGCCCTGGGCCTCGAGATCCTTGCGGATGTTGTGGTAGACCGATTCGCTGTCATATTGCGCACCCACGCCGGCGAGGTACTTCTGCTCCGCCTGCGGGATGCCGAGCTGGTCGAACGTCCGCTTGATGTAGTCGGGGACGTCGTTCCAGTCCTTCATCGACTTGTCCGACGCCTTGAGGTAGTAGTAGATGTCCTCGAAGTCGATCGCCGAGAGATCGGCGCCCCACGTGGGCATGGGCCGGCTGCGGTAATGCTTCAGCGCCTTGAGGCGCCGGTTGAGCATCCACTCGGGCTCCTGCTTGTAGGTCTGGGAGATCTCGGTGACGACCTCCGGTGAGAGGCCCTTCTTCTTGACGTTGCGATAGACGGCGTCCTTGTCTTCCCATCCGAACTTGTAGTTGTCGGGGAGCTGGTCGACCGCCGGATTCACTGCCATGACTTAATCCTACTCTCGAAGTCGGAATTTACACGCCGGATTTCAGGACGTTTTCGCGCCTTCGCCAGGCCACTCGTGGAGGCCCCAGGCGCTGCCTTTCAGGGCCTTCAGGCTGAGCAGCGCGCATTTCAGGCGCGCGGGGGTCAGCGTGATCCCGAGATTCTCGAGGACGTGGTCACGGTCGATGGCCCGCAGCTCATCCAGGGTCTTGCCGCGGACCTCGTCCGTCAGGATCGACGCGGAGGCCTGCGAGATCGCGCAGCCTTTGCCGTTGAACGCCACGTCTTCGACCCGGTCGTCGGCGCCGATCTTCAGGTACATCGTGATCTCGTCCCCACAGAGCGGGTTCGTGTCGTGGTACTGATGCGTCGCGTCCTCGAGCTCGCCGAAGTTGTGAGGGTTCTTGTAGTGATCGAGGATGAACTCGCGGTAAAAGTCGTCCACCGAATTAGACCTTGAACAACGTCTTCGCCTTAGCGATGGCGGCGAGCAGGAGGTCGATCTCGGCGAACGTGTTGTAGAGATAGAAGCTGGCGCGCGTCGTGGCGGGCGTTCCAAGGCGCGTCATCAACGGCTGGTTGCAATGGTGTCCGGCCCGCACGCAGATCGCCTCGCTGTCGAAGATCTGGGCCACGTCATGCGGATGGATGCCGGCGATGTCGAACGAGATCACGCCGACCCGGTCCTCCGCGGTCTTGGGCCCGAACACCGTCAGGCCGGGGATCGCCATGAGCCTGGGCAGGGCGTACTCGACGAGCGCCCGCTCGTGCGCGTGGATCCGCTCCATCCCGACGGTCTCGAGGTAGTCCACGGCCGCCCCGAGGCCGATGGCGTCCACGTATGCCGAGGTGCCGGCCTCAAACTTCCAGGGGAGCTCGTTCCAGGTCGAGAGGTCCACGGCGACGCGCGAGATCATGTCGCCGCCGTACATGAACGGGCGCATCTTCTCGAGGATGGCGGCGCGGCCCCACACGACCCCCGAGCCGGGCGGCGCGAGCATCTTGTGGCCGCTGAACGCGAGGAAATCGCAGTCGAGATCCCGCACATCGACTTTCGCGTGCGGCACCGACTGAGCCCCGTCGATGACCACAAGGGCGCCGGCGGCGTGGGCCTCGGCGGTCAGCTCCTTAGCCGGGGTCACCGTCCCGAGGCCGTTGCTCGTCTGGGTGAGGGTCACGAGCTTCGGATGCTTGGCCATCGCCGCCGTGAATTCGTCGCGACGGAGGCGTCCCTCGTCGTCGACGTCGACCACGATGACGGAGGCGCCGACCTGCTGCGCCAGCTGCTGCCACGGCACGAAGTTCGAGTGGTGCTCGAGGACCGTCGTCACGATGACGTCCCCCGTCCCGATGTGCTCGCGCCCCCAGGTATGCATGATGAGGTTCAGACCCTCGGTCGCATTCCGGCAGAAGATGACCTCGCGCGTCTGCGGCGCGTTGATGAACCGCGCGACCTTCTCGCGCGCGCCCTCGAACAGCGCGGTCGTGCGCTCGCTGAACTCGTATACGCCCCGATGGATGTTGGCGTTGTGCTCTTCGTACACGCTGGACATCGCGTCGATGACCGCGCGCGGCTTCTGGCTGGTCGCGGCGTTGTCGAGGTACACCACCGTCTTGCCATGCGCCGTCCGTGACAGGACCGGGAAGTCCGCGCGGATCCGCTCGACATCGAGGGGCGTCGCGGATGGGCGGGCCGGCGCGACTGTCATGACTTCCCCGCTCCGGCGGGCTCGTTATAGAGCTCCTCGCGCACGAAGTCGTAGCCCTTCTGCTCCAGCTCGGCCGCGAGCTCGCGACCGCCCGTCCGCACGATGCGGCCGTCCACCAGCACGTGCACGAAGTCGGGCTGCACGTAGCGAAGGATGCGCTCGTAGTGCGTGATCAGGAGGATCCCGATGTCCGGTCCACGCAGCGACTCGATGCCCGTCGCGATGGTCTTCAGGGCGTCGATGTCGAGCCCCGAGTCGGTCTCGTCGAGGATCGCGAAGGTCGGCTGGAACATGTGCATCTGGAGGGTCTCGAGGCGCTTCTTCTCACCGCCAGAGAAGCCGTCGTTCACCGCGCGCTTGAGGAAGTCGTCGGGCACCTCGAGCAGCTGCATCTTCTCGGTGAGCATCTTCCGGAACTGGGGGATCGGCATGTCGTTCTTTTTCTCGACGCCGGGCGTGGCCCGGCGGGCATTGATGGCCGTACGGAGGAAGTTCGCGACCGACACGCCGGGGATGGCCGACGGGTACTGGAACGCGAGGAACAGACCCTTACGCGCGCGCTCATCGACCGGGAGGGCCAGCACATCGGCGCCATCGAGGAGGACCGTTCCACGCGTCACGCGGTAGCGCGGGTGGCCCATTATTGCGAGCGAGAGCGTGCTCTTGCCCGAGCCGTTCGGGCCCATGATCGCGTGCACTTCACCGCTGCGGACGACGAGGTCGATCCCTTTGAGGATCTCCTTGTCATCGACGCTGACGTGAAGCCCGCTGATCTCGAGTGTCGACACGATTGTCTCCCCCTTGCGGCGCGCCTAGGGCGCGACGGTCACGCTTTCTGGGTATGCCGCGCGAGCTCGGCGAGCGTCATGCCGTCGAGCGCGGTCGCGATCGTGGACTGGAGCTTGAGCCATACGAGCCGTGTGCCACACCCCTGCTCACGGACGCAATTGAGCACCGGATCGCCTTCCGCCGTACAGACCTGCGGCTCGATCGGGCCTTCGAGCGCCCGGACGACATCGCCGGCCGTGATCTCCGCAGGCTCGCGAGCGAGGGTGTATCCACCGCCCGCGCCACGCTTGCCGATCACGAGCCCGGCCTTGCGCAGCACTGCGACGAGCTGCTCGAGATATGCCTCGGGCAGCTGCTCGCGCTCCGCCACGGCATGAAGCGACGTGCTGCCGTTCCCGAAGTTGCGCGCGAGGTCGACCATGAGACGCATCCCGTACTCACCCCGGGTCGACACGTGGAATGCGGCTGGGGCCGACTGATTTCCGAGCACTACAGTCGGAATTCTAGACCCCGAGCGCAACTCTAACCACCCTCCATACGCTCGGGATCATGGCCCTCCAATTCGCGAGCGCTGCCGTCGGCTCGACCAACCCGGCGAAGGTCGCGGCCGTCAGGTCGGCCCTCGCCACGCTCGCGCCCGGCTGCGCCGTCACGGCCCACGCGGTGGCGTCTGGAGTCGGCCATCAGCCGGTCGGCGACACCGCGACGCGCGCCGGTGCGACCGAGCGCGCGCGCAAGGCCCTCACGGCGAGCGGTGCCGACGTCGCATTCGGACTCGAAGGCGGCGTCGAGCTCGACGGCGAGCGCGTCTGGCTGCTGTCGTGGGTCGCGGCCATCGATCCCGCTGGGCGTGAGGGCTACGCGAGCGGGCTGCGGATGTTGCTGCCGCCATCGATCGGCACCGGGCTTCGCGCGGGCGAGGAGCTCGGTGCATTGGTCGATGCACTCTTCGGGGTGAAGGACAGCAAGACCGCGAGCGGCGCGATCGGACTGCTCACCGCGGGCTCGGTCTCACGCACGGACGCGTTCGCTGATCTTGTCGCGATGAGTCTCGCCCCGTGGATCCATCCCGACCACTACCGGTAGCGGGCCCTCGGTCGGCTTGTCATCCCTGAACGCACGCGTGTAGAGACGCCAGTAGAGGGCTTCGCGGCCCATGAGCTCGGTATGCGTTCCATCCTCGACCAGCCGTCCGCGGTCGAGCACGAGGATCCGGTCGGCCGCTTCGACGGTCGTGAGACGGTGGGCGATGACGATGGTCGTGCGGCCGAGCATGAGTCGCGCGAGCGCCTCCTGGACCAGGTACTCGCTCTCGTTGTCCAGCGAGGAGGTCGCCTCGTCGAGCAGGAGGACCGGCGAGTCGCGGAGCAGCGCGCGAGCGATCGCGACGCGTTGCCGCTGTCCGACCGACAGCTTGACGCCGCGCTCGCCGACGATCGTGTCGTACTTGAGCGGGAGCCGGTCGATGAACTCGGTGGCGTTCGCCGCGGTGGCCGCAGCGACGAGCTGCTCGTCCGTCGCATCGAGCCGGCCATAGCGGATGTTCTCCGCGACCGTCGTGGCGAACAGGATCGGCTCCTGCGGCACCACGGCGATCTTCTCGCGGACCGAGTGGACCGTCAGGTCGCGCAGGTCGTGCCCATCGAGCGTGATTCGGCCCTCGGTCGGGTCGTAGAACCGCGCGACGAGGCTCACGAGCGTGGTCTTCCCTGCTCCGGACGGGCCGACGAGCGCGGTCGTCTTGCCGGCCTCGAACGTGGTGGAGATCTCAGTGAGGACCAGCGGCCCCTGCTCGTACCGGAAGGACACGGCCTCGAACGCGATGCGCCCGGTCGCCGGCCCCAGCACCGTCGCCCCCGGCCGATCCGCGATCTCCGGCGCGGTGTCGAGCAGCGCGAAGATCCGATCGGCCGCACCGAACGCCTCCTGGACCTGGGTCCACTGGGCCGCAAGACCGCCGACGGGCCCGGCGACCATTCCGGCGTAGAGGAGGAACGCGACGAGCTGGCCGGTGGTGGCCTCGCCGCGGATGACCTGGTGGCCGCCGTACCAGAGCACGACGATCGAGGCGGCGAACCCGAGGAATCCGATCAATGGGAAGAGCGTGGACGAGAGCCGCGCGCGCTCTAGGACCTTCCCGAGTGTCACCAGGAGCTTCGTGCGGAAGCGGTCCGACTCGTATTGCTCGCGGGTGAAGGCTTGCACCGTGCGCACCTCGGCGATGGCCTCCTGAAGGACGCCGACGGCCTCGCCCTGGGCGTCCTGGGCTTCGCGTGAGATGAGCCGGATCCGGCGGCCGAGGTACTGGCCAAGGAACCCGATCGGTGGCGCAACCACGAGCGTGAGGAGCGCGAGGCGCCAATTCATGATGAAGATCACGACGAGGCCGCCGATCAGCGTCAGGAGCTGCCCGAGCACGGAGATGATGGTTTGGGTGATGACGCCGTGCACGAGCGTGGCGTCGCTCGTGACGTGGGACATGAGCTCGCCGGTCTTCCGGCGGGTGAAGAACGACAGGGAGAGCGACTGCAGGTGGCGGACGATCTCCATCCGCAGATCGAAAATCACGCGCTCGCCGGTCCACGTCATCACGTATTGGCGTACGCCGTCGATCGCCGCGCGCACCAGCAGGACGCCGACCAGCGCGAGCACCAGCCTGTCGAGCAGCGCCGCATCGCGCAGACCAGCGTCCAGGACGCGAAGGACCACCTGTGGCCAGCCCAGACCAAGGATCGTGGACAGGATGAGCAGCGCGGCCGCGAGCACGAGATTCATGCGGTACGGCCGCACGAATCGAAGCAGGCGCCGGTACATGGCGATCGACGGTCGCTTCTTCTCGCGGCCGCCGCCGCCCATGAACATCAAGTGCGCGCCGCCGCCGCCGCCCATCATCATGACTGAGAGCGTACGGCTACCGTCCGAGGGCGACGTCGGCGAGGAGGGCAGCCTGCGGGTCGACGACCTTCCGCGTCGCCGCCGCCGGCGGCGCGCTCCAGGTCAATGGGACGCGCGGGATCTCGCGCTGGACGATCTTGGAAACCTGCTTGTAGAGCTCGGCGCGCTTCGATTGATCGGGTTCGATCCTCGCCTTGCGGAGAAGACCCGCCGTTTCCTTGTTGATCCAGCCGCCGGCCTCTGTCGGCTGATCCACGCCGTTGACGGCCGGCGGGATGAAGGACACACCGAGCAGCTCGTCGGGGTCGAAGGACGAGGCCGCGGCGGCGCCGACCCACATCGGATACCGGTTCTCACGCACGTTCACCGCGAAGGTGACCGGGTCAATTGTCCGCAGTGACGCCACGATCCCCGCCGCGGCGAGATCCGCCGCGACGGCCTCGGCGACCTTGCGCATATCGGGCGTGCTCACGCTGCCGTCCTGCACATACCAAAGGTCGACCTCCACGCTCTGCCGCCCCGAGTCCGCGAGCAGCTTCTTCGCGGCGCTGGTGTCGTACTTCGCGAACTCCGTCAACGAGTCGTCGTAGCCGAGCATCGCCGGCGGCGGGAGCTGCGACGCCGCGGTCGCGGTGCCTGCATACACCCGATCGACGAGGCCGCGCGTGTTCACGCCCTGCGCGATCGCCTGGCGCACGCGGAGGTCGTCGACCGGCGGCAGCGACAGATCGAGCCCGAGGTACAGGACCGTCGTCTGGGGACGGGCGACGAGCTGGAGGCTCGGATCCGTGCGGATCGTCCCAATGTCCGCGAGCGCCAGGTCCTGCACGTAGTCAACGGTCCCGCCGCGGATCGCCGCGAGACGGGCGGCTGGGTCCGGCATGGAGACGAAGCTGAGGCCGTCGAGATACGGGAGCGTCTGCCCGGCCGGGTCGGCGCGCCAGTAGCGATCGTTGCGCGCGAGGACCAGGGGCTCCGATCCCACAGGACCCCGCTGCGCGGCCGTGAAGCGGAACGGACCGGTGCCCGACGTCGCCGACGCCGGCGAGGCGATCGTGAATGCCGGGGTGGCCAGCAGGCTCAGCAGGCGACCATCCGGCCCATCGGTCACGAGGGTCAGCGTGAGCGGATCCGCCCCGGCGCTGGCCGACTTCAGACCGGGATGGGGGCCGGACGCGAGCGCCTTCGCAGCCGCAGCCGCATCGAACGGCGTCCCGTCGTGGAACACAACGCCCGGCCGCAACGTGAAGGTCCAGGTGATGCCATCCGGCGCGACGATCCACTTCGTCGCGAGGGCTTGCGTGACCCCATTCGCGCCACGCGCCACCAGGCCCTCGAAGACCTGACCGACGACGAGCGCATTCGCATCCGCCGCATGCGGATCGAGCGAGCCGCTGGGACCCGACAGCGCGACGCGCAACGTCCCGCCGAGCGGCATCTTGGCCGTGGCCGACGTCGCTGCCGTCGCCGTCGCCGACGGGCGCACGATCGCCGAGGGACTGGCCGACGGGTCGGGGGTCGCTTGGCACGCAACGAGAACCACCACCACGAAGAGGACGACTGCTCTCATTTCATCAGTTCATACCACCACGGCTCGAGGCGCCTTACACCGGGGACGACCCGTGAACGGGAGCGCGTGACGCCACGCCCGACGGCGTCGGCCGTCCCGGTTACGAAGTCAGCGCGTGTCGGTCAGGCGCCGGGGAAGTGGCAGGCCGCCCAGTGCCGCGGGGCATGCTCGATGAACTCAGGGTCGACCTCTGAGCAGATCTCTTGCGCCTTCCAGCACCGGGTGTGGAACCGGCAGCCCGTCGGCGGGTTCACCGGGGACGGCACGTCGCCGGTGAGGATGATCCGCTTGCGCTTCACCTCGACGATCGGGTCGGGGATCGGCACGGCCGAGAGGAGCGCCTGCGAGTACGGGTGGAGCGGGTGCTCGTACAGGTCCACGCGGTCGGCGAGCTCGACGATCTTCCCGAGGTACATCACAGCGACGCGGTCGCTGATGTGGCGCACGACCGAGAGGTCGTGGGCGATGAACAGGTACGTCAGCTTGAACTTGTCCTGTAGCTCCTCGAGAAGGTTGATGACCTGCGCTTGGATCGACACGTCGAGGGCCGAGATCGGCTCATCGGCAACGATGAACTCGGGCTCGACCGCGAGCGCGCGGGCGACGCCGATGCGCTGCCGCTGGCCGCCCGAGAACTCGTGCGGATACCGGTTCGTGAAGTACGGGTTGAGCCCGACGATCTTGAGGAGCTCCTGCACCCGCTCCGTCTTCGCCTTGCCGGCCGCGAGTTTGTGCACCTCGAGTGGCTCGCCGATGATGTTGCCGACTGTCATCCGCGGGTTAAGTGACGCATACGGGTCCTGGAAGATCATCTGCATGCGCCGGCGCATCTTGCGCATCTGCTCGCCACCGAGCTGCGTGAGCTCGACGCCATCGAATTTCACTTCGCCCGAGGTGGGCTTGTACAGCTGGAGGATCGCGCGGCCGGTGGTCGACTTCCCGCAGCCCGACTCGCCGACGAGGCCGAGGGTCTCACCCTTTTCGACGAAGAAGTCGATCCCGTCCACGGCGCGGACCGCACCGACCTGGCGCTGGAAGATGATCCCCGACGTCAGCGGGAAGTGCATCTTCAGCGCCTTCACGTCGAGGAGGTTCTTGCCGCTGTCGAACGTCGCGGTCGAGCGGCTGCGCTGGATGAACTCAGTTGTCATTTCGCGTGTCCTTCCCCGGGGCGCCCGGCGCGGTGTCGGCCGCGGCCTCGGCGCGCTTCACCTCGGGCGGCAGGTCCGCGACTTCCATCTTGATCGCCTCGAGCTCCTTGACGCTGCCGATGTCCTGCCGCCAGTCCGTGTTCACGAGCCAGCCGCCCTCCTGGGTCCCCCAGCAGCGGGCCTCGTGATCCGGTTTGGAGTTCGGGATGTGCTTCAGCTCCGGCGGCGTGGTGCCGCAGATCTCGCGGCGGTACTGGCACCGTGGCTCGAAGCGGCAGCCCGGCGGTGGGGCGATGAGGTCCGGGGGCAGTCCTTCGATCGGGACCAGCTTCGCCTTGCGCGACTCATCGAGCCGCGGGATCGAGCGGAGCAGGCCCCACGTGTACGGCATCTTCGGGTTCGCGAAGAGTTCGCCGGTGTCGGCCTTCTCGACGATCTGGCCGCCGTACATGACGTGGATCCGCTGGGTCATGCCCGCCACCACGCCGAGGTCGTGGGTGATGAGGATGAAGGCTGTGCGGAACTCGCGCGCGAGGTTCTTCAACAGGTCGAGGACCTGCGCCTGGATCGTCACGTCGAGCGCGGTCGTCGGCTCGTCGGCCAGGATCAGCTTCGGGTTGCACGACAGGGCCATGGCGATCATCACGCGCTGACGCATCCCGCCGGAGAACTGATGCGGGTAGTCATCCGCGCGCTTCTTCGCGCTCGGGATGTTGACGAGCTCGAGCAGCTCGATCGTCCGCTTCTTCGCCTCGGCCTTGTCCATCTTGAGATGCAGCTCGAGGGCTTCGGAGATCTGGCGGCTGATGGTGAGCACCGGGTTCAGGCTCGTCATCGGGTCCTGGAAAATCATCGCGATGTTGTTGCCGCGGATCGACCGCACGTCGTCCTCGTCCATCTTGAGGATGTCCTGGCCATCGAAGACGATCGAGCCATCGACGATCTTGCCGGGCGGCATCGGGATCAGCCGCATGAGCGAGAGGGCGGTCACGGACTTGCCGCAGCCGGACTCGCCGACGATGCCGAGCGTCTCCCCGGCGGCCAGCTGGAAGGACACACCATCGACGGCCTTGACGACGCCATCGCGTGTGAAGAACTGCGTCTTGAGGTCCTTGACCTCGAGGAGCTCAGGCACGAACTCTCCCCTTCCCTATCCACACCACGGCTGGCGTGAGGACGCGGAGTCTACGCAACGTCGGCTAGAGCTTCATCCGGGGATCAAGGGCGTCGCGCAGGCCATCCCCGACGAACGTGAAGGCGAGCATGACGACCGAGATGCAGATCGCCGGCATGAGCACCGGCCACGGGCTCTGCGAGAAGACCGTGAAGCCCTCGTTGATCATGACTCCCCACGTCGCCGTCGGGGGCCGGATCCCGATGCCGATGAACGACAGGACCGACTCCGCGAGCATCGCGCCCGGGATCGCGAAGGCGAGCGACACGATGACCGGCGCCAACGCGTTCGGGAGGAGGTGGCGGATCATGATCCGTTTCGTCGGGACCCCGGTCGCCCGCGCGGCCTCGATGAACTCCTTCTCCTTCAGCGACAGCACCTGCCCCCGGACCAGCCGGGTGAGGCCGACCCAGCTCACCACCGCGAGGGCCACGAAGATGAGGATGAGCCCGCCCATGATGTCGCCGAGCCAGGTGTTCCGGAGCGT
>JALZAB010000040.1 GCA_030948585.1 Chloroflexota bacterium | reverse complement strand
TCGGCGTCCTCGGGCCGGACGAAGTACTGCATCTCCATCTGCTCGAACTCGCGCGACCGGAAGATGAAGTTGCCGGGCGTGATCTCGTTCCGGAAGGACTTCCCGATCTGCGCGATCCCGAATGGGAGCTTCTTGCGCATCGACTGCTGGACGTTGTCGAAGTTCACGAAGATCCCCTGCGCCGTCTCCGGCCGCAGCCAGGCCACTGACGCGGAATCCTCGACGGGACCGACGAACGTCTTGAACATCAAATTGAACTTTCGGGGCGGGCCGAGCTTCTGCTGGCCGCAGCTCGGGCAGGGTCCGTCGACGCCCGTGGGGAGCTCGTCGAGGCGATACCGGTGCTTGCAGTTCGCGCACTCGACGAGCGGATCCGTGAAGTTCTCGACGTGGCCGGATGCCTCCCACACCTTCGGGTGCATGAGGATCGCGGCGTCCAATCCGACGATGTCTTCACGCAGCTGGACCATGGACCGCCACCACGCGCGTTTGACGTTGTTCTTGAGCTCGACGCCGAGCGGGCCGAAGTCCCAGGTCGACCCCGCGCCGCCGTAGATCTCGCTCGACGGGAACACGAAGCCGCGGCGTTTGGCCAGGGAGACGAGCTTGTCGAAGAGCTCCGGCGGCGGCGCCTCGGTCATGTGAGCGCGGGGATGGCGCGGGGCAGGCGCGCGAGCTCGTCGAGCAGGCGCGCGGAGTGGATCTCGCGATCCAGGACGTTCTGCAGGAACGAGCGCAGGTGGCGCTCGAGCTCGACCGCGAGCGCGTCGTCGACGCGCAACAGCGACGCACCGTCGAAGTTGCTCACCAGCAGGTAGCGGAGGGACTTGAGGGCGCGCACGGTCAAGGCCCGCGGCCCCTGGGTATCGCCCGGCGCGCAGGTCGCGCAGACGAGCCCGCCGGCGTCGACGATCCAGGCGTTGGTGATCTCGGCGGGCGCCGATCCGCACTGCAGGCACCGCCCGAGCTCGGGCCGGAATCCGGTGCGATCCAGGAGGTGGAGATCGAACCAGCGGCACACGAGCGCCGGGACGTACCCGGCGGCCAGGTGGCGCAGCGCGCTCTCCACGAGATCGAACAACGAGGCGGACGGAGAACGCTCGACCGCGAATCGGTCGGCGAGCTCGGCGATGTACCAGCCTGCGGCGATGCCGTGCAGATCCTCGCGAAGCTCGCGATACAGCGCGCGTGATTCCGCGCCGGTGAGGACGTCGAGGTTCCGGCCGCGCGCGAGCTGATAGGTGGCGTGCGTCAAGGGCTCCGCATGACCGGCGAGACGGCTGGTCGGCTTGCGAATTCCCTTCGCGACCACGCTCACCTTGCCGAAGTGACGAGTGAGGAGCGTGAGGATGCGATCCGTCTCACCGAAGTCAATGGTCTTGAGCACGATCGCCTCGGCACGGTACGTGCGTGATGCCATCGAAGGTGAATGGTACCCGCTACCATCGGAATTCGGTGACCAATTCCGCGCCGACCGCGTCTCGGATCGCCGCCATCGACGAAGAGATCCGCGACGTTCTCGCCCAGGCCGAGCCGGCGCTCCAGCCCTTCTACGGCATGATGCTGTACCACCTCGGCCTCGATCCGGGCCGGGCCGGCGGCGGCAAACGGATGCGGCCCCTGTTGTGCGTCCTCGTGTACGAGGCCCTGGCCGGGGTATCGCGGGGCATGCTCCCGGCGGCCGCTGCGCTCGAGCTCCTGCACAACTTCACGCTCATCCACGACGACATCGAGGATCAGGATCCAACGAGGCACCACCGGCCAACGGTGTGGTCCGTGTGGGGCGTGCCTCAGGCTATCAACACCGGCGACGGGATGTACGCGACGTCGCGTCTCGCGGTCCAGCGCCTGCGCGATCGCGGCTTCCCGGCCGAACGGATCCTCGACTTCGCGTGCCTCATCGACCAGGCCTGCGTCCGGGTCTGTGAGGGGCAATTTCTCGACATCACGTTCGAGGACCGCACCGACGTCACCGTGGAGCGGTACCGGACGATGGCCGCGAAGAAGACCGGGGCCCTTATCGCCGCATGCGCGGAGGGGGCCGCGGTGCTGGCGACAGAGGACCCGCACATCCGCGAGTCGCTCGCGCGGTTCGGTGACCACTTCGGGCAGGCGTTCCAGGCGTACGACGACCTCCTGGGCATCTGGGCGACGACGGAGCGCACCGGCAAGCTGGAGATGAACGACCTGGTCAAGCGCAAGAAGACCCTGCCGGTGGTCATCGCGTTCGAGAAGGCATCACCGCGCCTCCGCGCCGAGCTGGCGGCACTGTTCGCGCCGCCGGCGCCGCTCGCGGCCGAGAGCGTGGAGCGCATCCGGGAGATCCTGGACGAGCTCGGGGCGCGCGAGCAGCTGGAGAGCGAGATCGCGTCGCACCGGAGCCGCGCGCTGCACGCGCTGCATGGGATCACCGCCCTGGCCGGCGCGAGCGAGCCGCTCGCGCTGCTCGAGCAGCTCGTCGCGTCGGCGACCGGGGCCGAAGAGGCCGTCGGGATGGGTAGCCGCTAGGATCCGCGCGGTGTCCAACTCGCCGATCACGGCTCCAGGCGGGATCATCTACGAGCCGGGCGAGGCCGTGCTCGCGGTGGGTCGGCCGTTCGCGTGGTGGGTCCTCCTGCTGCTCCTCGCGCTCCTCCTCGCGCTCGTTGCGGGCTGGGCCGCCTCGCAGAGCGTGACGTCGATCGCGCTCATCTCGCTCGCGGCGGCGTTCCTCGTGCTGGTCGTGACCGTCGTGCGCTGGATCGAGTGGGCCAGTCGGGTGTGGGTCCTCACGGACCGCCGGGTCATCGCGCGGAGCGGCATCCTGAACCGCACGCAGGCCGCCGTGCTGCTCGAGCGCATCCAGGATGCGAGCCTCACCCGTCCGTTCCCGGCCTCGATGTTCGCCGACTACGGGATCCTGAAGCTCGAGACCGCCGGGATCCATTCGCAGGAGCGGGTGACCGAGGGTCTTCAGGAGATCGCGGTCACCGGCGCGAGCCGCTTCTACGCGCAGCTCACGAACGCGCTCACGCCGGGACGTTAGTCGGCGGCGCTAGCGCGGCAGGCGATCGGGCAGGAACGCGTCCGGCAACAGCTCCCGCAGTGTCGTGGACCCCCGTAGCCCGCCAGTGGTCGCGAGCACGACGCGCATGTCGGGCGCGAACTCCGCGAGGACCTGGCGACATGCACCACACGGTGAGGGCAGCGTGTCGCCGTCGATGACGACGGCAATGGCGTCCCAGTCTTTCGTCTCGCCCGACGCGACGGCCGCGAACGCGGCGCACCGCTCCGCGCAGACGGTGAGGCCGTAGGACACGTTCTCGACGTTCGCGCCCGAATGGATCTTGTTCCGCTTGGTGCGGATCGCGGCGCCGACCTTGTACTTGGAATACGGCGCGTACGCGCGCGCGCGGGCCAGCGACGCGACGCGGATGAGGTCCTCATCGCCCGGCGACAGCGTGGTCACCTCCGCTCGGTCGCGACCGGCTCGCGGAGGACGCGGACCCGCCCCACCCGGCGGCCGTCCATGCTCTCCACGACAAACGTGACGCCGTCACGCTGGACCGTCTCGCCCACTCTCGGCAGGCGCCCCAGCTCGTGGGTGACGAAGCCACCGAGGGTGTCGAACTCGTCCCCACCGTCGGGCGGGGCGATCCCGAACGTCTCTTCGACCTCCGAGAACGGGACGCGCGCGTCCATCACCGCTTCGTGCTCCGAGACCGGCAGCACGAGCTCCTCGTCGACGTCGTATTCATCCCGGATCTCGCCGACGATCTCCTCGACCAGGTCCTCGATCGTGACGAGGCCGGCGGTCCCGCCGTACTCATCGACGACGATCGCGATGTGGACCTTGTCCTTCTGCATCTCGCGCAGCAGCTCGTCGACCTTCTTGGTCTCGGGGACGAACTGCGCCGGCCGGAGGAATGGCCGCACGGTGACGTCCTTCTCCCCGCGGGCCAGCCGCCGGAACAGATCCTTCACGTAGAGGACGCCGATGATCTGGTCGGACGAGCCCTCGTAGACGGGGATGCGCGAGTGGCCCGCGCTCACCACGCTCTCCAGCACTTGCTGCGGCGGGGTGTTCACGTCGATGGCCACGATGTCGGTGCGCGGGACCATGACCTCATGGACCATCTTCTCGCCGAGCGCGAACACCGAATGGATCATGTCGCGCTCCTGAACATCCAGGACCCCCTGCTTCTCGCCGGTCTCCACGAGCGCCTTGATGTCCTCTTCGCTGACGAGGGTGCCCTCACGGGGATCCGCGCCGAACGGCGCGGTGATGATCCGGGTGAGGAAGAACAGCACGGCGACCAGCGGTCGCGTGATCCAGGTGATCAGCTCCAGCGGGAACACCATCAACAGCAGCACCTGCTTCGCGTGCTTTCGGCCGATCGAGCGCGGGACAAAGAGGCCGAAGAGCACCGCGACGAGCGAGAGCGCCGCGACCGTGACCACCACGGCGCCTAGATCGCTGAACACCGCCGCGATGCCGACGAGCTTCAGCAGCTCGGAGAGCCGGGGCGCGAGGAACGCCGCGGCGATCCCGGAGAACGCGAAGATGACGAAGAACTCGAAGACCTGGATCGCGGCGAGGTAGCGGACCCGGCGTTCCCCCATCCGCCCGGCGCGCTTGCCGCGCCGGCCGCGCACGACAAGCTCCTCGACGAGCTGCGGCCGGCGGATCGCGTGCAGCGCCGCCTCACTCATGGACAGCAGCGCGAGCAACACGACGAGCACGAGCTCGACCCCGAGCAGCTCCCAGCTTCCCATTACGGCGCCGGCTTCTTGGTCGGCTTCGTCGCCTTCTTGATCGCACGGGCCGGCACGCCGACCGCGAGCATGCCCGGCGCGACGTCCTTGGTGACGACCGCGCCGGCTCCGGTGACGGCCCCCTCTCCGATGGTGATGGGTGCGCGCAGGAGCGTGTCCGATCCGATGAACGCGTCGTTGCCGATCGTCGTCCGATGCTTGTTCGCCCCGTCGAAGTTCATCGTGATCGTGCCGGCGCCGATGTTGACGCGCTCGCCGACGTCGGCGTCGCCGATATAGCTGAAGTGATGCATCTTCGTGCCTGTGCGCAGACGGGCCGCCTTCACCTCGCCGAAGTTGCCCATCTCGACGCCGTGTTCGAGGTACGCGCCGGGGCGAAGGTGCGAGAACGGTCCGACCCGCGCGTCGTCCTCGAGCGTGGCGCCCTCAAGCACGGACGCCTCGACGACGCACCGGGCGCCCACGGTCGTGTCGCGCAGGATCGAGTAGGGGCCGATGCGCGTGTCGGCGCCCACCACCGTGGCTCCTTCGAGCACGCAGCCTCGCTCGATGGTCGCATCAGCCGCGATCCGGACGGTGTCGTCGACCAGTGTCGAGTCCGGATCGTGGAACGTGACCCCGTCCAGCATCAGCCGCTCGCGGATCCGGCGCCGCAGGATTGCCTCGGCGGCGGCGAGCTCCACGCGCGTGTTCACGCCCATGCCCTCGCCCGGGTCCGGCGTGCAGAAGGCGGCCACACGCTTCCCCGCCGCGATCGCGGTGTCGACGATGTCGGTGAAGAAGATCTCGTCGGTCGGGTTGGGTTTCAGCTGCCCGATCACGCTGCGCAGCCACCCAAGGTCGATCGCGTACGCGCCAAGGTTCGACTCCGGCAGCTCCCGCTCTTCCGCGGTCGCCAGGCGCACCTCGACGATGCGTCGCACGTCCCCGGCGTCATCGCGGACGATCCGGCCATACGCGTTGTCCGTGCCGACCCTGGCGGTGAGGATCGCAACGACCGCGCCCCGCTCGGCCCGGACCGCGCGCAGCCGGTCGAGCGTGGCCGAGCTGAGGGTCGGCGTGTCCCCGTACAGGACGTAGACCTCGCCGTCGGCTGCGTCGGCCGCCTCGAGCGCGACGCGGACCGCGTCGCCGGTCCCCCGCATCCGCGGCTGGATGGCAACGGTCGTACCTGGCGGCAGGATCACGGACGCGGCTGATTCGGTCTCCGGCGACAGGACCACCACGGGGCGTGCACCGGCGGCCATGGCCGCGTCCAGGGACCATCGCAGCATGGGTTTGCCGGCGCAGGCGTGCAGGATCTTCGGGATCTTCGAGCGCATGCGCTTGCTCTGACCCGCGGCGAGCACGAATGCGAGATGCGGCGCGCTCATCTAGAGGAGCTCCGGATCAGCGGGCGAGCTGGGGCGCCAGGATTCGAACCTGGGATAGAGGATCCAAAGTCCTCTGCCTTACCACTTGGCCACGCCCCATCGACGGGACGCTTGGAACGGGGACATGGCGCAAGTCTAGGTGGGACTAGGCGGCTGACTGACCGTTGGAGCCGGTGGGCCGTTTGCCGCGCTTGATCAGCTCCGCCACACGCCGTCCGCCCTTGCGCCCGAGCTGCGCGTAGCCCTCACTGCCCAGCTGGCTCTTCCGGGCCTCGCCGCCACGCTTCCCGAGCTGCGCGTAGCCCTCGCTCCCGAGCTGGCCCTTGCGCGCTTCGCCACCCTTGCGGCCGAGATCCGCGTAGCCGCCGGCACCGAGCTGCTTCTTCCGCGCCTGTCCGCCGCGGCGTCCGATCTCGCGATAGAACTCGGGGCCGTGTTTCGTCGCGGTGTGCGTTCCACCTTTACGTCCGGCCTGCCGGACGGTCACATCAGGCTTCTCGTTCACCGGAAGAGCGTAGGGGGACATCGCTTGCTCGGATGCCTCGTGCTTCGACCGGTCCGAGCTCGTGCGATCTGGCATCGAGTCCTGCTCCCCGCAGGATGCGTGCGAGCCGCAGCGCATCCGCGCGCGAATCCGCGATACAGAACAGCGCTGGCCCGCTTCCGGACAGCGACAGCGTCACGCCCTTCGATCCAGCGATGAGACGCGCTTCGCCGATGTCGCGACACACCCGCGTCGCCGCGCCGAGCAGGTCGTTACGCATCTGAGAACGGATTGTGTCCGGATCGACCGATCCGGAGTCGAACGCGCGCGCGAGATCCGCGGTCGCGCGGCCGTGACTCCATTCATCCCTGCGCAGCGCGTCGAACACGTCGCGGGTCGCGACCCGTGCAGCCACCCGCACCAGCACGATCCAGATGGGATTGGCCGGCGCCGAGAGCTCACGCACGCGCTCGCCGCGCCCTTCGACGAGCGCGAATCGGACACCCGCCGCGAAGAATGGGACATCCGAGCCCACGCCCGCGCCGACGGTCTGGACTTCGCTATCGGTCCGCCAGATCGTGGCCAGCCCCCGCAACGCGGTCCCGGCGTCGCTCGAGCCGCCGCCGAGGCCCGCCGAGAGCGGGATGCGCTTGTCGACGCGAATGTGCGCCGTCGCGGGATGCCCCGTCGCCGCGGCGAGGGCGCGCGCCGCGCGCGCCGTGAGCTCCTCGCCCGGCGGGGCCAGCGGATCAGGTCGCACTGCGATGTCGAAACGATTCGACGCCGCGACCCGTACCCGATCGGCAAGATCGATGGTCGCGAAGATGCTGCGCAGCTCGTGATACCCATCAGCACGGGGGCCCACGACCTCCAGCGTGAGATTCACCTTCGCCGGCGCGAGCAGGCGCCGTGCGCGGCTCATGCGAGCGCCGTAGCGAGCGCGACCCACTGCACCAGCGACAGCTCCTCGGGGCGTTGGGACGGATCGATGCCGGCACTTCGCAGCGCGCTGTCGGCGCGCTCTTTGGAGACTCCGGCCTCGAACCCGAGTGCGCCGCGGAGCTGCTTGCGCCGGTGGCGGAAGGTGTCGCTGACCAACGCGAGGAATCGGTGCTGTTCCAATGCCCCGAAGGCCGGCGTCTCGAGCGTCCGCAGGGCGACAACGGCGGAGTCCACCTTCGGCGGCGGTCGAAAGGACCGCGCCGGCACCCGTCGCACGATCGTCGGCACCGCGAACGACTGCACGAAGATCGAGAGGAATCCGCGCTCCTTCACGTCACCCGGCTGCGCGACGATCCGCCGGGCGACCTCGTCCTGCACGAGGACGACGATGCGCGGCGGCCGGCGGCGGTCCTCGAGGAACTTCATCAACAGCGGCGAGGTGATCTGATACGGAAGGTTGGCCACGATCCGGGTGGGCGACCGATCCACGAGCCCGTAGAGATCGACCTCGAGGGCGTCCGCACGGACGATGCGCACGTTGGGCCGGGCACCGACGGTGTCGGTAAGGACCGCGATCATCCGCTCGTCGATCTCCACGGCGGTGACCGATCGCGCGCGGTCCGCGAGCGCCGCGGTCAGGACCCCGGGGCCCGGGCCGATCTCGAGCACATCGTCGTCCGTGGTGAGCTCGGCCGCATCCACGATGGCGGCAAGGGCCGAACGGTCGACGAGGAAGTGCTGGCCGATGCCTTTCGCGGCGCGGACATCGTGACGATCGAGGAGGGCACGGAGCGCTTTCGGGTCGCTGAGGTCGCCGCTCATCGCAGCGAGCCTACGGGCTCGACCTTACCTACACGCCCATTGGCCGGCCTGGCCCCTTGAAAACATCCAGGCTGCGACGTTCGCGTTCGCGACCGGGTCCCACACGCTCGCGCCCCCGTAGCCCGCTGCCGCGCTGTTCGCGCGCCACGTGCCCGGGATGATCTGGAACAGGCCGGACGCGCCGAGGATCCCGTTGTATGCAAGCGGGTCGTAGCGGCTCTCGCAGTACGCGACGCGGAGGAGCGTCTCGGGGTCGACACCGTATTTGGCAGCGGCGGCGCGGATGATCCCCTCGATCTCCGCGGAGGCCGGCGGCGCGGGCTTGTACTTCGTGCCGACATGGACCACCTGCGGGACCGGCGCGGTCACGACCTCGGTCGACAGGATCGAGCGGCTCGTTTCGACACCGTTTACCCGGACCACGAGGAAGGTGATCCGGGATTCGCCCTTCGCCCCGGGGGCGGTGATCGAGCGCCAGCCGGTGTACTGGTCCGGTTCGTTGACCGTCTGGACGGGCGCGGCTACCGAGATCGTCTCGGTCGCGGTCGACTCGGTCACTCGGAGGATCCCGACGATGGCGCCGGGCACGATCGGTCCCTCCGGAGCCACTTCCAGGCGGTCCTTAGGGCCGATGCTGATGCCGGCCTGGTCGAGGAATGCCGAGACCGTCCCCGGCTGGGCCCGGAAGGACACCGAGGTCCCGCCGTCGACGACGGTCACCGCGAATCCCCGGTCCAGCACGATCCGGAGGCCCGAAACGAGCGGCTGGTCTGCCGCGACCGACAACCGGTCCCCGGTGCTGACGTCGAGCCCGGCCGAGCGGAGGAGCCCGCCGACGGTCTGCCCGGGCTGGGCGTCGGTGGCGACAGCGATCCCGTCCACGACGACCGTCACCCCGGTCAGGGCATCGAGCGCCCCGAGCGGACGGAACCGGGCCTCGCCGGCGGCGCGCTCGTATCCGGCGACGGCAACGAGCGGCACGCCGCTGCGCGCCGGCGCGGCCGCGGCCCACGTGCCGGCCATGACGACGAACGCCAGAATTCCCAGACAGGCGTTGCGAAGGAGCCGTTGGACGGCGTAGCTGCGGATCGCTGCCTCCCCACCCCCCTCGCGGACCGCCCATGGCAACGCCAGGCTGTACGAAAGGGGGACGCGAAAAGGGTACCAAATGGGGTCCGCGCCCGTTCGCGGTCGCGCTCGGTATGTAACTGGGCGCTTGGCGCCCGGTCAGGCCTCGGGCGGCTGCCAGCCCCGCTGCCGGAGATGGTCGCGAAGGGCCGGGCCGATGTCCTCGCGGGCCAGGGCATGGTCCACGAACGCGGCGGCGTAGCCGGCCCGGTCTCCGGCGTCGTAGCGGTCACCTTCGAGCTCTACGGCCCAGACCGTGTCCGTCGCCGCGAGGGCGTTGACGGCGTCGGCGAGCCAGATCTCGCCACCCCGACCGGCGCCGAGGCCCTCGAGGATGCCGAAGATGGCGGGCTCCAGCACGTAGCCGTGCACCGATGCGAGGTCGCTGGGCGCGTCCTTCGGAGCGGGCTTTTCGACCATGCCCGTCACCCGGAACGCGCCGCGCTCGGGTCGGCCCGCGAACACGCCGTACCGCGCCGCGTGCTCGCGCCGGACCCTCGCCGCACCAGCGACGCTGCCCCCAAGACGGTCCCGGACGTCGAGCATCTGTCGCAGCGCCGGCGTGGCGCCGACCACGATGTCGTCACCCCACAGCATCGCGAACGGCTCGTCGCCGACCGCATCCCGAGCGACCAGAACCGCGTGGCCGTTCCCCCGGGGTTCCGGCTGGATCACGACCTCGACCTGCACGAGGCGCTGGGGTCGGGTGAGGGCCTCGAGCTCGGCCGTTCGGCCCTCCTGGCGCAGGCGGGACTCCACCCGGGGGCTGGGCTGGAAGTACGCGGCCAGCGACTCCTTCCCCGGTGCGGTCACCAGGATGACGCGCTCGATGCCCGAGGCCGCGCACTCGCTCACGACGAGATCGAGGACCGGAGTGTCCACGAGGGGTAGCAGCTCCTTCGGGACGCTCCGGCTGAACGGTAGGAACCGCGTGCCGAGGCCGCCCGCCGGGATGACCGCCGTACGCACGGGCGTCATGGCTTCGTCGCGACCGACACCGTGAATGCGGTCGTCTGCGTCGAGCGGGACGCCAGTCCGGTCACGGCGAGCACCGGCGGCTTCCGATCCTTCGACCCGTCGACGTCCAGCTCGAGGACCCCTTCCTCCACGACGTGGCGCTCCACCGTCGGCGTGGCCCCGAAGCGGATCACCTGGACCACGTACCGCTGCTTCACCACGTTCGACGAGCGGATGAACCCGTTCGCCGTCCAGGCGTTGTCCTTCTCCGCGTCGTCCGCGAAGCTGATCTCGGGGATCGTGATGTCGTCGACGGCGAAGGCGTCGAAGTTCAATGCGGCGTCGGTCACGTACTCGAACCGGAGCTGGATCTTCATGCCCGCGTAGGGGCTCAGGTCCGCCGTCTGTTGGATCCACGCAGGCTTCTGACCGCCGCCCGATAGTCCGGTCATCCCGTTGCCAAGGTTGTTGCCGTTCGGATCGTCCTGCGTCGTCGCCGCGGTCTTAAGGGTCGTCCAGCGCTGGCCGCCATCGGTCGACACGGACACGTATGCGTAATCGAAGTCGGGCTCGATGTCGTACCAGCTAAAGAACGACAGGGTGGCCTTCGTCGCGGTGGACAGATCCACGGTGCGCGTGAGCGTCGAGTCGAGCCCGTCGACACGGTCGGACCACCAAATCATGTGACCCGAGTGCGCGTCTGCGGGGATGACGCGCTGGGTCGTCGCCCCGGAGAACTTGAGGTGCACCGGCGCTTGCGGCAGCGCGACGTATCGCGCGGCGTATTCGTGGACCGTCGCGCGCAGGTCCTTGTCCACCGCGGCGCGGTCCTGCGCGGTCGGCGCCGCGGCCGTCAGCCGCGTGCCGGAATACGCGTACTTCGCCTCGGGGCTCGCGCCGATGAGCGCGTTCGCCGCCACGAAGTCGGCGAACTGCTCGTCCATCCCAGGCTGCCCGCGCGCCTTCAGGACCGCATCCAGGTCCAGGGGCGTGTCGACGCCATGCGCGAGGAGCGCGTTCATCAGGTCGTCACCCCCGGCGTGCTGGCGGAGGAACTCGAGGAACAGGAAAGCCGCGCCGTAGTGCAGCGTCGCGTCCTTATCGAGGTCGCTCCAATCGTTGAGCTGCGTGTCGGGCTGGCGCAGGAACAGCTGGTCGAAGCCGGATGCCTGGCCGGCGAATCGCTCACACAGCTGGGCGTGCCCCTCGGTGAACCACACCACCGACCGCTTGCGCTTGTTGAACTGGATCATGTGGCAGAACTCGTGCGCGAGCACGGTGTAGAAGCCGTCGGTCGCGAGGCGCGCGCTCAGCACGTTCATGTAGATCATCTCGCGTTGCGCCGAGAACTGGTTGACCCACGTCGGCAGCTCGTCGGCCGAGGAGAAGTAGCCCGCGGCCCGTCCGGGGATCCGCGCGATGAGGATATCGATCCGCGGGTCGGCGTCGATGCCCAGCGACCATTCGGACCCGTAGGCCGCGCGATCGGCCGGATAGATCTTCGACTCGAACGTGCTGGCCGTGGTCTGCAGCGCGGTCGGGTCCAGGGTGACGCCGTTCTCGACCCACCATTTCGAGTGGTCGGTGAGGACCTTCAGCGTGGCCGTGACCTGGATGTTCTTCTTCGCGTCGAAGTCGTAGGTCCAGAAGGGGACCTGGGTTCCCAGGGCCTCGTCCGGCGCGGTCTGGCGGGCCGGGGTGAACGCTGCGGCGGGACTGCCGTCGCGCCCGCGAAGCCTCCGGGTCA
>JALZAB010000038.1 GCA_030948585.1 Chloroflexota bacterium | reverse complement strand
GGCGCCTCGGCGGCGTGATGCTCCTTGGGGTGCTCGTCTTCGTGGTCATCACGCTCTTCGAGCAGATCCCGGTCGTGGGCTGGCTCGGTGCCCTGGTGTCGCTCGCCGCCTGGGTCTGGCTCGCCGCGCAGATCCGCAACGCGGGCGGCTCCGTCGCCGATGCGGCGATCGCTGGCGGGATCACCGGGCTCGTCGGGGCCGTGTCCGCATGGATGCTGCAGATCGGCGATCTCTTCGGACCGGACACGCCGGGCCTCGCGCGGTTCGGCGCGGGCCTGGGCACCATCGGCGCGACCATCTTCCTGATCCTCTGGCCGATCGTCGGCGCGGTCGTGTGCGGCGGCGCGGCGACGATGCGATCCCGGCGTGACGTTCCCAGACTCGGCGGACCGCAACGGCCCGACTGATCGACCCGGCCTACGCGCTCCGGCGCCTCTTGTGGTTCACGTAGTCGATGAGCACGAACTCCCCAAGCTTCTCGGGCTCGACATAGAAGGCGCGGCCGCTGTTGAGCTTCGACATCTGGTTCACGAAGTCCACGAGGTAGTGGCCCCGAGCGAGCATGAACGTGTTGATCGTGATGCTCTCGCGCGTGCAGCGGACCACCTCGCGGAGCGTCTCCTCGAAGGTGCGCCGCGTCGGCGGGTAGCTGAACCGCGGGACCGGATTGCCTTCCTCGAAGTGCGCGGTCGGCTCGCCGTCTGTGATGAGCAGGATCTGCTTGTTCTTCCCCCGTGAGCGGGCCAGAAGGGTCCGGGCCGTCTGGAACGCGTGCTGCATGTTCGTGCCGTAGACATACTCGTTCCACGTCAGCCGCGGTAGATCGGCGGGCTTCAGCTGGGTCGCGTACGCCGAGAACCCGATGATGTAGAGGTCGTCCTTCGGGAACGACGACCGGATCAGCGAGTCGAGGGCGAGGGTTACCTTCTTCGCGGCGAGGAAGCAGCCGCGGAAGAGCATCGAGCGCGACACGTCGACGAGGATCGCCGTCGCCGACTGCGTCACGAGCTCGGTGCGGTACACCTCGAAGTCGGTCGGGTGCAGCTTCACCGGCGTCCCCGCGCCGCCGCGGAACACCGCGTTCCGCACCGTGCCGGGCAGGTCGAGCAGGAACGGGTCGCCGAACTCGTACGTCTTCAACTCGTCGGTCTGGTCGCCGCCGCGACCCCGGGCATCGGCACGGTGCTTCCCGAAGGCGTCTCGCTTCAGCGTCGAGAAGATCTCCTCGAGCGAGCGCTGGCCGATCTTGCGGATGCCCCGGGGCGTGAGCTCGTAGCGCTCACCGTCCTTCCGAATCAGGCCGGCCTCCTCGAGCAGCTCCGTCATCTTCTGGAGCTCTTCGAGGGACTGCCGGGCCTTCGCGCCGGCTAGGCGCTCGACCTGCTCCGGGTCGAGGTCGCTGAGGTCACCGTGGTCGCGGGCGCCGCGCACGACGTCCTCGAGATCCGAGAGCTGATTCATCTCGTCCATCAGACCTAGCGCTTCCGCCAGGGTCAGTGGGTCGTCACCGGAAATGTCGTGCTGGTAGCCATCGAGCGGCATCAGCTGCCCGAGCGTGTCCGCAAGGTCATTCATCGCGGACTGCAGGCCGGGATCGTCGAAGGCGGCGCCGAGGAGCTCTTCGAGCTGCTCGCGCATCTCGCTCGACATGCTGTTCCACAGCGAGCGCATCGCGGCCATGCCCATCGCGAGCTGCTTCAGCAGGTCGTCCCAGTCCTTCGCGTTCCCCGCGAGCTCGGGGTACTGACGCTGGAAGGCCTCGAAGTCGGGATCGCCGCCCTCGGCCTTCTCTTTCAGCGCGCGATTCAGATCGCGGATCATCTGCCGGGTCCGCTCGAGCTGCTCGGGTGACAGATCCTTCAGCGAGTCCCGCATGTTCTTGAAATAGGAGCCGAGCACCTGCTCCTGCAGCTGCTTCAGCAGCTCCTGATACATCTGCGCGGCCTTCGGCTCGACGAACTCGTAGTCCTTGAGGCCGCGGATCGCCCGCCCGACGTCATCCGGCAGCGCATCCAGCTGCTCGCGCCGCTCCCGGGCCAGGTTGCCCATGGCCTGCTTCAGCGCCTCGTCGGGGGTCTCCTGCTGCTCGCGCCGGTCAAGGCCCTCGCGTTCGAGGCGCTTGACCTCATCCAGCTTCTGCCGGAGCTCGTCGAAGATGCCGGATAGATCGTGCCGCTCGGCGCGCTTTTGCTTGGCGGCGCGAAGACGCTCGAGGAGGTCTTGCATGCCCTCCATGCGGCCGGGCATGCCCCAGCGGGCCAACCGGGCCATGGCGTCCTCGAGATCGCCGCCCGACAGCAGCTCGTCGGACATCGCGCCGAGCAGCTCCTCGGCTTCCAGCGCATCGAGGCGCTGCGTCCCGTCCCAGCGCTTGTACCGGACGTCCTGATCGAAGGATCGCTCAGGATCGAGCACTCAGCCTCGGAAGGTCGCCCGTGACTCGCCGCGCTCCTTGTTCAGCTTCCGGTTGAGGTGCAGGCCCTCGAGCACGAACTCGACCGCCGCGGCGATCGCCGCAGGGTTGCCGGTCGCGCCGAGCTTGGCGACAGCGCCCTTCATGCCCGGGATCTGCAGCGCCTGCTTCACGTATTCCTGGCTCGGCAGGGTGGGGGACACATGCATCGTGGCGCCCTTCTGGAATGCGGCGAGGAGCGAGTCGAACTCGGCGAGGGCGAAGGTGCGGTTGAACACGTTGAGCACGGCGCGCTGGGCGAGGCGGTCGATGACGCGCTCTTCAGACAGATCGCCGACGGACTCGAGCTCGATCTTGCCCGCCGTCGAGGCGATCACGGCCGGCAGGTCGCTGATGCGCGGGACCACCGCCGTCTCGCCGTTCCGGAGGGCGCGCTTGAGCGCGTTCGAGGTGAGGTTCTCGTAGTTCGCGATCGTGACCCGCACCGACACGCCGGAACGCTGCGAGATCTCAGGGGACTTGCGGGCGAGCTGCGACAGCTCCGCGAGCACTTCCTTCATGTATCCCGGCATGGTCGTGGTGAGTCCTTCGTCGATGAACTCGGCGCGCTCCTGCTCCATGATCCCGACCTCGGTCGCGATCTCCTTCGGGTAGTGCGTACGCACCTGCGAGCCGAACCGGTCCTTGAGCGGCGTGATGATCCGCCCGCGGTTCGTGTAATCCTCGGGGTTGGCCGACGCGACCACAAAGAGATCGAGCGGTAGACGGATCTTGTAGCCGCGGATCTGGACGTCGCGCTCTTCCATGACGTTGAGCAGGCCGACCTGCACCCGCTCCGCGAGGTCGGGCAGCTCGTTCAGCGCGAAGATGCCGCGGTGGGTCCGGGGCAGCAGCCCGTAGTGGATGGTCTGCTCGTCCGAAAGGTACCGGCCCTCCGCCACCTTGATCGGGTCGACCTCGCCGACGAGGTCGGCGATCGAGATGTCTGGAGTCGCGAGCTTCTCGCTGTAGCGCTGGTCCGGCGTCAGCCACACGAGGGCGACGGCGTCGCGTTCGTTCGCGACCCGGTGCTTGCACGACGCGCAGATGGGCTGGAGCGGGTCGTCGTTGATTTCGCACCCTGCGATGGCGGGGATGACCGGATCGAGCAGCGAGATGAGGGAGCGGGCGATCCGCGTCTTCGCCTGACCGCGCTCGCCCAGGAAGATGATGTCCTGCCCCGAGAGGATCGCATTCTCGATCTGCGGCACGACCGTCTGGTCATAGCCGACGATGCCTTCGAACAGCGGCTTCTTGCGCGCCAACGCTGTCATGAGGTTGGAGCGGAGCTCCTCCTTCACCGTGCGGCTGCGGTATCCGCTGGCGCGGAGCGCCCCGATCGTCATCGGTCGTTGTTCGGTCATGCGGCGCTCTCCTTCGGTCGTGGTGCGCGTTGCGCTCCTCGATCGAGGGTACCACGCTATCCTCGCGCTCCGATGGCGTCAGACAAGACATCCGCGAGCACATCCAGCGCATCGATCGACGACGCGGACGCGATCGCGACGACGATCCGCGAGGCCGCCGACCGGAACACGAAAGCGCTGCGTGAGCGACAGGTCCCGATCGCGACTGAGCCGCCGACGGTCTTCAGACCCTGAACGACATCCGCTACGCGACGGTCGCTGAGCTCGCGAGCGGGCTCAAGCGGAAGCGCTGGTCATCGGTCGAGCTCGCGACCGAGACGATCGCGCTCCTCCGGTCGCACGGTCCGCGATACAACGCGATCGCCGCGGTCATGGAGGAGCGCGGTTTCGCCGAGGCGCGCCGCGCGGATCGCACGCGCTCGACCGCGCGGACGGCGCTCCATGGGGTGCCCTACGCAGCGAAGGATCTCGTCGCCGCCAAGGGTGCTCGCACGACGTGGGGCGCGCCGCAGTACCGCGAGCAAGAGTTCGATGAGGACGCGACGGTCGTCACGAAGCTGTGCCGCGCGGGCGCGGTGCTGACGGCGAAGCTCGCGATGGTCGAGCTCGCGGGCGGCGGCGGCTACCGGTATCCGAGCGCGTCGCTGCAGGGGCCGGGTCTGAACCCGTGGGACCGGGACCGCTGGTCGGGGGGATCGTCCAGCGGATCCGGGTCGGCGGTGGGAGCCGGGCTGGTGCCGTGGGCCATCGGTTCCGAGACCTCCGGATCGATCGGCACGCCCGCCGCGTTCTGCGGGGTGACGGGACTGCGTCCGACGTACGGCCTCGTGAGCCGTCACGGCGCGATGGCTCTGTCGTGGACGCTGGACAAGCTCGGCCCGATGGCCCGCACCGCCGACGATTGCGGTATGGCCCTCCAGGTGATGTCAGGTCCGGATCCCGCCGATCCGACGACGAGCGGGAAGCGCTTCGCTCCGCTGTCAGGGCGGGCGGCGGCGAGCGCGGTGAAGGCCGCTCGGGTCGGCTTCGCCGAGGAGGATCTCGGCCACGCGACTCCGGAGGCGAAGCGCGCGCTCGAACGCGGAATGGCCGAGCTGCGACGGATCGTGCCGCGGGTCACCCGGACCGTGCTCCCGACCGACCTTCCGTACGGTCCGATGGTCGGCACCGTGTACGGCGCGGAGGGCGCGACGATCTTCGCGGAGCTCATCGATTCCGGACGCGTCGATGAGCTCGTGGACAAGCGGCAGGCCGAGGGCTTCAAGCAGAGCATCGAGATCCGCGCGCGCGACTACCTGCACGCCCAGCGGCTCCGCACGGTCCTCATCGAGCGGTTCCGTGCGCTCTTCGAGACGGTGGACGTGATCGTCGGTCCGGGCCGGACCTCGACCGCGCCGGCCATCGACGCGCCGCTCGATGGGCGGCCCCCCGGTTCGGGCTCGCTCGCCACGACGCCCACGGCCGACGCGCCCGGACCCGGGAACACGGCGCTCATCCCGGCCGGCAACCTCGCGGGACTGCCCGCGATCTTCTTCCCGTGCGGGTTCGGAACGGATGGGCTCCCCGTGGGTCTGCAGATCGTCGGGCCGCAGTTCAGCGAAGCGCTGCTCGTCGCGATCGTCTCGGCCTATCAGCGCGCGACCGGGCACCACCTGAAGCGCCCGAAGGACTGATCAGCCCAGGGCGGCGACCACCGACCGGCCGAGGACGTCGACCAGCTCGCGCTCCCGCGTGTACGGGAAGAGCGCGTTCACGTGGTCGACCCCGACGGCCGCGTACTCACGCAGGCGGGCGATCACCTGGTCGGGCGTGCCGACGATCGCGGAGGGACGCGCGGCGTGCCACTGATCGGGCGTCTGTTTCGCGCGCGCAGCGGCATCGGCCACGAGCGCATCGACCTCCTTCGCCGTGCCGCCGGCGATCACGGTGAGGAACGCGCTCCGCTTCAGGGTCTTCGGGTCGCGTTTCCGGTCACGACACGCGGCGTCGAGCGCCTCCTGGCGGACCCGCACGCCGGCCGGGGTCATGTCGCCGGCGGTGTGGTTCATCCAGTGCGCGTACCTGGCGGCGATCCGGAGGATGCGCGGCTTCGAGCCGCCGATCCAGATCGGCAGGGGAGACTGCAGCGGCTTCGGTGAGGACGGAGCGTCGGCGATCGAGTACCGCTTGCCGGCATACGTCGCTTTGGCATCGCGCCACATGCGTACACAGATCTCGAGCGTGTCGACGAGCTCGTCGACGCGGACCGCCGGCTCCGGGAAGTCGTAGCCGTAGGCCTGGTACTCGACCTCCTTCCATCCGGCTCCGATGCCGAACTCGAGGCGGCCGGCCGACAGGTGATCGACGCCGGCCGCGATCTTCGCGAGCAGTGCCGGATTGCGGTACGACTGGCAGGTGACCATCGCGCCGATGCGGATGGTCCGAAGATCGCGCGCCAGGCCCGCGAGCGCCGTCCAGGCCTCGAGGCAATCGGTGTTCACCGCGTCGGGGCCGAGGAACAGGTGGTCGCTCAGCCAGAGGCGCGTGAACCCGGACTGCTCACCGGCCCTGCCGATGGCGACGATGTCGTCGTAGCTGAATCCGAATTGCGGCTCGATCTGGATCCCGAAGTCCATACGAGGCCGAGCGTAGCTACTCGTCGTCCTGCGTGAGGCGGAACATCATGTGCCGCCCGGTCACGGTCAGCGTCGCGAGCATGAACGCCGCGAAGAACGAGATCCCGACGTTTGCGGCGGGACCGAGCTGGAGCACCAGCGCATCGAACGTGAACACCAG
>JALZAB010000168.1 GCA_030948585.1 Chloroflexota bacterium | reverse complement strand
CTGCACTCAATTTCGTGATGACCGCCGATGGGCGCGTGAGCTTCCAGGGCCGCGCGGAGATCGGGACCCGCACCGACCGCGCGCTGATGGCGCACCTTCGCTCCCTAGCGGATGCCGTGATGATCGGCGCCGGAACGCTGCGGGTCGACCCCTTCGCGCCCTCGGTCAGAGGACGGGATCGGCAGCCCCTCGCGATCGTCGTGTCCCGCACGTGCGACCTCCCGCTCGACAATCGGTTCTTCGCGCATCCCGGTGGCCGGCTTGTCGCGACGGCCGGGAGCGCGGGACCTGCTGCCGTGGCCGCCGTGCGCGCGACCGGCGCCGAGGTCCAGGCGTTCGGCACGGCGGACGTGGATCTGGAGCGGCTGCTGCAGGTCCTGCGTGAGCGCGGCGTCCGGTTCCTGCTGTGCGAGGGCGGGCCGACGCTTGCCGGCCAGCTCCTGGCACTGCGCGCGGTCGATGAGCTGTTCCTGACCCACGCGACCCTGATCACGGCGGAACCGGATGCCCGGCGCCTCTTCGAGGGCAGTCTTCGTCCTGCCGGCACCGTGCGTCTGGAGCGGCTCACGCTGCACGAGCACGACGGGGAGCGCTACGAGCGGTCGCTTCTCCGCTACGCCTGATGCGGGACAGGCGGACAATGCCGTCACGCGAACGGGAGGAATGACATGACGACCGAGCTCTCGATCAAGGTGCCGAATCGCGCGGGCCAGCTCGCAGCGGTGTCCACCGCGCTCGGCGACGCGGACGTGAACATTCAGGCGCTCGCAGGGAGCGCGATGGGCAGCAAGGGCGTCATCCACATCGTGGTGGCCGATAAGGACGCGGCGCGCGCCCGTCGGGCGCTGAAGAAGGCGAAGCTGCGGGTCGCGAGCGATCGCAAGCTCGTCGAGGTGCGCCTCTCCGACAAGCCCGGCACGCTCGCGCGCGTCGCAACGCGTCTCGGCAAGGGCCGCGTGAGCGTCGAGTCCGCGTACATGACCGGCACCGGGAAGCGCTCGCGCACGATCGGCTTCGGCGTCAGGGACGCACGCAAGGCGAAGAAGGCGCTCGGCCGGTAGCCACCGCGACGGGCTAGCCTGTTCGGAGTGTTCGAGCAGCTCTCCGACCGCCTGACCGCGACCTTCGAGAAGCTCCAGGGACGCGCGCGCGTCACGGACACCGACCTCGACGAAGCTCTGCGCGACGTTCGTGTCGCGCTGCTCGAGGCCGACGTGAACTTCAAGATCGTGCGCCAGCTCGTCGCGACGGTGCGCGAGCGCGCGATCGGCGAGAAGGTCCTCGAGAGCATCACCGGCGCGCAGATGGTCGTGAAGATCGTCCACGACGCGCTGGTCGAGATGCTGGGCGGCGATGCTGTCCCGCTCGCGAAGGCCGAGAAGGCGCCCACGGTCATCGCCCTGGTCGGGCTGCAGGGCTCGGGCAAGACGACGACGGTCGCGAAGCTCGCGAACGTCCTGCGCAAGCAGGGCCGCCACCCGCTGCTCGTCGCCGCCGACGTCCACCGGCCGGCGGCCGTCGACCAGCTCCAGTCCCTCGGCAAGTCCCTGGGGGTGCCGGTCCGCACCGTCCGTCCGGACCGCGTGGCCGAGGACGTCGCCGCCGCGATCGCGGGCGCCGTCGCGGATGGCCGCGACACGGTGATCGTCGATACGGCAGGCCGGCTCCACGTCGATGAGGCGATGATGCTGGAGGTCGAGGCGATCATCCGGTCGGCGGCGCCGCACGAGGTCCTCCTGGCCGTCGATGCCATGACCGGGCAGGACGCGGTCGAGGCGGCCACGGCGTTCAAGGCCCGACTTCCGGTGAGCGGGCTGGTGCTCACGAAGGTCGATAGCGACGCCCGCGGCGGCTCGGCCCTCTCCATTCGCGCGGCGACGGGCGTGCCGGTGAAATTCGTCGGGACGAGCGAGCGGCTCGATGGTCTCGAGGTGTTCCACCCGGACCGGCTCGCGACGCGGATCCTCGGGATGGGGGACATCCTCACGCTCGTCGAGCGCGCCCAGGAGCACGTCGACGAGAAGGAAGCCGAGGCCCAGGCCAAGCGGCTGTTCGAGGCGAAGTTCACGTTCGACGACTTCTACAAGCAGATGCAGCAGGTGAAGAGGATGGGCCCGATCGGGGATCTGCTGAAGATGATGCCGGGCATGGGCGGCCTCGCGAAACAGCTGCCGGACCCGCAGCAGGCCGAGCGTCAGATGCGCACGATCGAGGCGATCATCTCGTCGATGACGATGCAGGAGCGGCGGGAGCCGGAGATCCTCACCGGCTCACGCCGGAAGCGCATCGCGAAGGGCTCGGGCGTCACGGTCTCCGAGGTGAACGCGCTCCTCAAGCAGTTCAAGGAGATGCAGGTGATGATGAAACAGTTCGGCGCGATGGCCAAGCGCGGAAAGCTGCCGCGCCTTCCCGGAATGCCGATGTAGCTCTGGCGTCCGG
>JALZAB010000166.1 GCA_030948585.1 Chloroflexota bacterium | reverse complement strand
CGTGCTCCTCGCGTCAGTCTCTCCCGGCCCCCACGCGCATCCGCTCCGCCGGTCATAGGAAGTGGCGTCGGATGACCGCCACATTCTGGAATATCCGCCAGCCGAATGCGAATAGCGCCACGAGATAGAGGTCGATGCCGAGCCGGTCACCAAGGAACGCGAGTCCAGCGGCGAGCAACGCGTTCGTGTAGAAGCCCGAGAGGAAGATCCGCGTATCGAAGTGGCCTTCGAGCTCCGCGCGAAGGGCTCCGAGCAACGAGTCCAGGGCGGCCAGGATCCCGACGGCCGTGTACCGCGCGAGCTCCACCGGAAGGTTGAGCTTGAGCGCGAGACCGAGGAGCACTCCGGCCAGCAGGCCGAGGAGCGGAAGCCACACCTATCGAATGGGGCTCGGCGCGGGCCGGCACAGCCGGGCCGCACCGCACGAGAACGCCACTATTGGGGGCTGAAGACGATGCGGTCGGCACTGCGCACGTCGACGTAGTCTAGCCGCCGCTTCGGCTCGTCCGAGAGGACCTTCTTCGCATTCGAGAGCTTCCGCTCGAGATCATCCGGCGCGCCGAAGCGGACGTCCCATCCCGCACCGCTCCGCACCACGAGCCCATACGTCGCATCGATGTGCACCTCAGGACGGCTCGCGTCGGCGCGCAGCTCACCGGGCCCGATGCGCGCGAGCCGGAACGCCGCGGCCACGACCGCAGGATCCACGCACCGACCGCCAACCCGGCCAGCGCAGGCCTTGGTCGTGTCGCGGTCGTCCGTGGCTCGAAGCTGGGGCGCACTGGCTGGATCTGCCGAGGCGAAGAGCACACCGTCGCCGTCGACGAGCCACTCGAGGCCTCCGCTGACCCAGCGCCCGATGGCCTCTCGCTCCACCACGTCCACCTGCGCGACATCCGCGAGCACGACGCGCACACGTGCGTCGCGCACGGCCGGGAGCGTGAGGAGCGCCGCCCGCGCGTCGCCGGTGTTCGCGGTGAACGCCGGGCGGCCAATGAGCCCGCTCGCCCCGACGACCGCCGCCGGCGTGAGATGCCGGATGCCGGTGACGGACACGGAGGCGATCCGCGGAGCGCCAGCGAGCGCGATGACGATGAGCCCTAGGGCACATCCGGCCGCGAGGGCGGTCCAGGCGCTCGGCCGGCGGACCGGGGGGAGCCGCGACCGGACCGGCCGGGACCGGCGGCGGGCGGCGCTAGGGACCGCGCCGCTCCGCGTCCGACAGCGCCCAGGTGACGAGCCGCTCGACCAGGTCGGGGAATGAGATGCCGGCCACCCGCGCGGCCTTCGGCACGAGGCTGTTGGCGGTCATCCCGGGCATCGTGTTCACCTCGAGCGCGACCATGCGGTCTCCCTGGTCCGGCGACCAGATCAGGTCGGTGCGCGAGATCGCCCGGCACCCGAGCGCGCGGTGGGCCCGGATCGCGATGTCCTGCGCCCGCCTCGCGACGGCGTCCGGGATGCGCGCCGGGCAGATCTCGTCCGAGAGGCCGGAGTCGTATTTCGCGCGGTAGTCGAAGAACGCCCGCTTCGGGACGATCTCGATGACCGGGAGCGCCTGCAGCTCATCGCTCGGGCCGATCACGCCGACCGTGAGCTCGGTGCCGTACAGGCGCTCCTCGACGAGGGCGCGGCGGTCGTAGCGCAGGGCCTCGGCGATGGCCGTGGGGTAGTCCTTGGCGTCGTCGACCATCGTGACGCCGACGCTCGACCCGTTCTCCACCGGCTTCACGATGCTCGGTGGGGCGATCGCCGGCCGGTCCGCCGGGCTCGACACGATGACGCCGCGCGGGACGTCGATCCCGCTCGCCGCCATCACGGTCTTCGCCATCGCCTTGTCCATGGCGAGCGCGGACGCGAGCACGCCGGATCCGGTGTACGGGATGCCGAACGTCTCGAGGACCGCCTGGATCTTTCCGTCCTCGCCCCACGGACCGTGGAGCGCGATGAACGCGACGTCGATGCCCTCCCCGCTGAGCGCCGTGGACGCCGATGCGAGGGCCGTCGAGCCGCGGTGCATCGAGTCCTGCATCGCGGCCGGCAGCTCCCGGTCACGCTCGGGCAGGGCCTCGGCCGCGCCCGCGCCGCTCGCGAGGCGGCGGGCCATCGCGCGCTGCTCGTCGCTGAGCGCCGGGTTGTTGGCCATCAGGGCGAGCGGATCCATCATCACGACCTCGTAGCGGTCCTTCGGCAGCTGCTCTGCGATCTGGAGCCCGCTGGCGAGGGAGATCTGCCGCTCCGCCGACGCGCCGCCGGCGAGCACCCCGACGCGGATCTTCCGTTGGGGCATCAGTCGTCCCACTCTCCCACGAGCTCGACCTCCCGGACCAGGTCGACGCCGAAGCGTTCCTTGACCTCCGCTTGGCAACGGCGGATGAGCGCCCGCACGTCGGACGCCGTGGCGTCGCCGGTGTTGACGATGAAGTTCGCGTGCTTCTCGCTCACCATCGCGCCGCCGACCTGCGCGCCCTTGAGGCCTGCCGCTTCGATGAGCCGGCCCGCGTGGTCGCCCGGCGGGTTGCGGAAGATCGATCCGGTGTTCGGTTGCGTGAGGGGCTGCTTCGCGATCCGCTCGTTCGCGATCTCCTTGATCCTGCGGACCGCGGTCGCGCGGTCGCCGGGGTCGCCGTGGAAGCGCGCGCGCACGACCATCGTCGGGGTGCCCTGGAGCGCGCTCGTGCGATAGCTGTAGCGCAGGTCATCGGCCGTCGCGTTCCAGAGATCCCCGTTCAGATCGAGGAGCCGCACATCGAGGAGCGCGGCCGATGTGTCGGAGCCGAACGCGCCGGCGTTCCCGTGCACCGCACCGCCGACGGTCCCGGGCACCGTCGCCATCCACTCGAGGCCGACGATGCCATTGCGGGCCGCGGCGGCGGCGACGCTCGCGAGGGGCGTGCCGGACGCCGCGTCGAGCACCATCCCGTTCACGATGACATCGCTCCACGTGTTGGCGAAGACCACGCCGCGGATCCCGGCGTCCGCGACGAGGAGGTTCGTGCCCCCGCCGAGGATGAACGTCGGCAGCTCCGCCTCGCGGGCCACCCGAACGGCACCGACGAGATCGTCCTCGCTGCGGACACGCACGAAGTAGTCGGCCGGCCCGCCGATGTGCAGCGAGGTGTGGCGGCTCATCGGCTCGGCGCGCGCGCCACCCAGCTCGTTCATGCCGGAGCCCCCGCGGCGAGCAGGGCAAGCAGCCGCTCGCCGGCCGTCCGCACGTCGCCCGCCCCGAGGATCAGCACGACGTCATGCTCCCGCACCACGGTGGCGAGGTGGCGCGCGGCGGACTCGGCGTCCGGCGCGTACGTCGCGCCGCCGCGCTCGGCCAGACGGTGCGCGGCGTCGCCGCCGGCCTGCTCGCGCGCCGAAGCGAACGTCTCGACGACGACCGCGGCGTCGGCCGTCCGGAGCGCGGCGACGAAGTCGTCGAAGAACGCGAGGAGCCGGCTCGGTGTGTGGGGCTGGAAGACCGCGATGAGCCGGCCCCCGCGGCCTACCCGCGGCCGCAGCGCCGCGATCGATGCGCGGAGCTCTGACGGGTGGTGCGCGTAGTCATCCACGACCGCAACGCCGGCGGCCTCACCGAGGGGCTCGAGCCGGCGAGCCGTGCCGTTGAAGCCGTGGAATGCGTCGGCCGCCGTCGAGAGGGGCACGCCGCACGCCGTCGCCGCGAGCACCGCGGCCGCGGCGTTCAGTGCGTTGTGCGCCCCGGGCAGGCGCAACGTCACGCGCGCCCGGCCGACCGGGCCGTCAAGGAGGAAGCTCTGGCCGATGCCCGAGTCGACGCGCTCCGTGATCCGGTGCTCCGCGTCGGGGCCCGCGCCGTACCGCAGCACCCGTGGCGCCGTGAGGGCTCGCGCACCCGGATCGTCAGCGCACGCGACGAGCGCTGCCGACTGTCCGGCGAACTGGACGAACGCGGCGTCGTAGTCGGCCTTCGTCGGGAAGATGTCGACGTGGTCGTGATCCACGTTCATCACGATCGCGACGTCGGGACGCAGGGCCAGGAACGTGCGGTCGTACTCGTCGGCTTCGATGACGAGCGTGCGATCGCGGCCGGCATACGCGTTCGTGCCGATGTCGCGGAGCGGCGCGCCGCAGATGAGCGACGCGTCGACGCCGGCCGCGCGCAGGGCCGTCCACGCGAGCGCGGTGGTGGTGGTCTTGCCGTGCGTCCCGGCGACAGCGACGACCCGTTCACCACGAGCGAGCTCCCGCCACGCATCCTCGCGCTTCCACACGAGGACCCCGGCGTCGAGGGCGGCGCGGACCTCGGGATTCGATTCGCCGTACGCGCTCGAGCGGAGCACGACGTCTGCGCCTTTGACGTGCGCCGCGTCGAAAGTGTGATGGACCATCGCGCCGTCGCGCGCGAGTGCCTCGGCGAGCGGCCAGCTCCCCGCGTCGGAGCCGCTCACTGCATGCCCTCGGGCGAGGAGGATGCGCGCGACGGCCGACATCCCCATCCCGCCGATCCCGACGATGTGCACGCGCACTACGCGCACCCCGCAAGGTCCAGCACCGCACGCGCGATGGTCTCCGCCGCGAGCGGGCGGCCGGCCGACCTCGCGTTCGCCGCCATCCGCGCTAGGCGGGCCGGATCGTCGAGCAGGCCACTCACCGTCGACACGAGCCGGTCGCCGTCGAGGTCGCTCTCCGGGAGAATCACAGCCGCGCCCAGATCGGCCGCAGCGCGGGCATTGGCGTTCTGATGCGCGTTCATCGCGGCCCCGAACGGGACGAGCACCAGCGGCACGCCGAAGGCGAGGGGCTCGGCGATGGACGAGGATCCAGCGCGGCCGACCACGAGGTCGGCTGCCGCTAGGGCGGCGCCCATCTCGTCGTGGAGGTATCCGTGAGGCTGATAGCGCGACCGATCCGCCTCGGGGAGCAGAGCGCGCGCGGCCTGGGCCCGTGGGAGGTTGGCCGGTCCGGTGTGGTGGACGACGGCGGCGCGCCGCACGAGCCGCGACAGCGCGGAGAACACCGCCCCGTTGATCCGCTCGGAGCCCTGGCTCCCTCCGGTCACGAACACGACCGGCACATCGGTCGCGAGTCCGAGCGTCGCGCGGCCTTCGGCCTTTGTCCACCTGAGCAGCGAGCCGCGCACCGGGTTGCCGGTGACGGTGGCGCGGCCGCGCGGCATCGCGCGGAGCGCCGGCTCGAAGGTGAGGCCGATCCCGGAGGACCAGCCGGCCACCGCGCGGAGCGCGCGACCGGGGATCGCGTCGCCGACCCAGAGATAGATCGGGATCCCCAGGAGGCGCGCCGCGAAGAGCACCGGCAGCGCGCTGAAGCTCCCGCTCGTGAGCACGACCTTCGGCCGCCTGCGCAGCAGCTGCGCGAGCGCGTCGACGGTCGCGACGGGCAGCAGCAGCGCATGCCCCAGGAGCGCGCGCTTGGAGTCGGGATCGCGGAGCGATGGGAGCGGGGTGGCGTGGAAGGGGATCCCGGCCTTGCGGGCGAGGTCACCCTCGAGACCGCGACGACCCCCGATGAACCGGAGCTCGACCGTCGTCAGCGCGGCGAGCGCCTCCCCCACGGCGAGGAGCGGGCTGACGTGGCCGGCGGTCCCTCCGCCCACGAGCAGCACCCTGCACGGACGCGCGGTCGTCCGCGCCTGCGACCGCTTGTCGTCCAACGTTGAGCAGGATACCGACGGCCACGAGGCCGACGCATATCGACGAGCCGCCGTACGAGATGAACGGCAGCGTGATCCCGGTCATGGGCACGAGCGAGGCGACCACCGCCATGTTCACCCACGCCTGGAACACGAGCCACACCGTGATGCCGGTGGCGAGGAGGCTCCCCGCGAGATCGGGCGCGGACAGCGCGATGCGGATGCCCTTGAACGCGATGACCAGGAAGAGCACCACGACCGCGAGGGTGCCGAGGAGCCCGAGCTCGTCGCCCAGCACGGCGAAGATCGAATCCGTGTACGGGGCCGGCAGGAAGCCGAACTTCTCGCGACCGGCGCCGAGCCCCTCGCCGAACGGACCGCCGAGGGCCAGGCCGTAGATCGATTGGATCGTCTGGAAGCCGGTGCCCTGCGGATCGCTCCAGGGATCGAGGAACGTCGCGAGCCGCGCGAGCCGATATGGCTGCACCACGGCCACCGAGGCGACGGCGATCGTCGTCAACCCGGCGAGCGCGGCGAACTCGGCGATCCGCGCCCCGGCGACGAAGTACATCCCGAGGCCGATCGCCACGAGCACGATCGCGGTGCCGAGGTCCGGCTCGGCGACCACGAGGCCCGCGACGAGCGTCACGAGCGCGATGAACGGAAGCGTCACGGACCACCGCCCGATGCGCTCCTGCTTCGCGGCGAGCCAGAACGCCAGATACACCACGACCGCGAGCTTCGCGAGCTCCGCGGGCTGCAGGCCGGCGAACGATGACACCCGCAGCCAGCGCGACGCGCCGCCGACGCGCGTGCCGACCCCGGGCACGAGCACGACGATGAGGAGGATCAGCGCGATCACCAGACCGGGGAACGCGAGCCGCCGGTAGCGGTGGTAGTCGACACGGGCGACGATGAACATCGTGAGCAGTCCGATGGCCACCCACGCCGATTGCTGGACGAGGAAGTAGCGAGGGTCATCCTGCGCGTCGAGCGCTTTGATGCCGCTCGCGCTATAGACCATCGCGAGGCCGATCGCCAGCAGCGCGAGCACGACGGAGAGGAGCATCAGGTCGTAGCCGGTGTGGGTCGGCAGGCGCAGCCGCTTCATGCGCGCGTCGCCTCGAGGCCACGCACGGCCGCCCGGAAGGCCTCGCCACGCTCCTCGTACGAGGAGAACATGTCGAACGACGCGGCCGCGGGCGAGAGCAGCACGACGTCGCCACGCTGCGCGAGGGCCGTCGCGCGCCGCACGGCGTCCCGGATATCCGTCGCGCGCTCGACCGGCAGCTCCTTCTTCGCAGCTCCCGCACGCTCGAGCGCCGCCGCGATCTCGTCCGCTGACCGGCCGATGAGCACGGCCGCGCGGGCGCGCTGGACGACCTCGCGCGCGAGCTCCGCGTAGTCGGCGCCCTTCGAGACGCCGCCCAGGATGAGCACCGCCGGCCGGTCGTAGGCCGCGATGGCGGGAATCGTCGCGTACGGCGTGGTCCCTTGCGAGTCGTTGACGTAGAGCACGCCGCCGATCTCGGCGACGGGCTCGAGCCGGTGCGGGAGCCCGCCGAACGCCCGCAGCACGTCCGCGATGTCTGCCGGGCCGACGCCGTGCAGGTCTCCGACGATGGCGGCCGCGAGCGCGTTACTGACGTTGTGCAGGCCCGGCACGCGGAGCTCGCGCTCGTGCATAAGGCGCGTCGCGTTGGCGCCATCGACCAGCGCGAGCGTGCCGTCGGCCTCGCGGAACGCACCCCGCTTCGGCCGCAGCGACACCGAGTAGCCACGCACCTCCGAGGGCACGCCGGCATGGAGCGCGACGGTCGTCGGGTCGTCGAGGTTCAGCACGGCAACGTCGCGCAGGCCCTGCCAGGCAAGGATGTTCCGCTTCGCGGCGACGTACGCGTCGCGGGTGCCGTGGTGATCGAGGTGGTCCTCGAGGACGTTCGTGATCACGGCGACGTGCGGGCTGCGGCCGAGCGTCTCGAGCTGGAAGCTCGAGAGCTCCAGGACAACGAGGTCGTTGACCCGGATCGTCGAGAGACCGTCGATGATCGAGAGCCCGATGTTCCCGCCCACGACGACGCGCCGCGCCCCGCGGCGGAGGATCTCGGCCACGAGCGTGGTGGTGGTGCTCTTCCCCTTCGTCCCGGTGATGCCGACGATCGGCGCGGGGCAGAGGCGGAAGAAGAGGCCGATCTCGGTCAGCACCGGGACGCCGCGCTGGACCGCGCGCTGCACGGTCGCGGACCGCGGCCGAAGTCCGTTCAAGAGGAACACGTAATCGGGGTCGGCGAGCGCTGCATCGTCGCTCGATGGGCCGAGCACGAGCTCGACCGGGGTGTCGCCGAGCCGTCCGATGCCCTCGCCGAGCCTCTCGCGCGGCAGCGGGTCGGTGATCGTGACCGACGCGCCATTCGCGACGAGGAAGCGCGCGATGCCAGACGCGGTGCGGCCCTTGCCGAGACCGACGATCGTCACCCGGCGGCCCGCGAAATCCCGCGGCGCGACGTCGGGGTCGAAGGTGAGGCTCATCGCCTGGCCCGCCCGATGATCCCGAGGCCGGTGCCGTTGCGGCCGCCCTCGCCGCGATAGCTCCAGATGTCCGCGCCGCCGCTCATCGTGCACACGTCACAGCGCTCCACGGTGCGGACGCCGGCCTGCTCGAGCTGCTGCACGTTCGCGGACCACAGGTCGAACACCGGCCGGCCGTCCGCGCCGGCGAAAAGGACGTCCGCGCTATCGGAGCCGAGCCGCTCGCGGATCGTCGCGGCGCGCGGCTCGTCGATCACGTAGCAGCACGGTCCGATCGATGGACCGATCGCCGCGACGAGGCGGCTCTCGTCCGCACCATTCCGGACGAGCGTCTCGACCAGCCGCACCGCGATGCGCCTGGAGGTCCCCTGCCAGCCGGCGTGTGCGGCGCCGATCGGGCCCGCGGGGTCGGCGATGAGGATCGGCACGCAGTCAGCGGCAGCGACCCCGAGCAGCAGACCGTCCGAGTCCGTCCACATGCCGTCCGCCTCGGGCCACGGATCGCCGACGTCGTCGCCCCGCACCACCGTGTCACCGTGGACCTGACGCAGCCGGACGACGCGATCGAAGCCGAGCTGTGCCGCGAGCGCGCGGCGGTTGCGGTCCTGCTCGTCGAGCGGATGGACGCCGCCGGCCATGCTGCCGAGGCCGCGGGTCGTGAAGCCGGCCACCAGCCCGAGGCGGCCAAGGGCCGGCGACCACAGGATGCCGTCGCGCTCCACCCAGGTGTCCTCGAGGAGCGTCACTTGACCGGCGTCACGAACGCGAGCACGGCGGCGATGATCCCCGCGAGGGCCGCGATGAGCCAGAAGCGGATCGTGACCTTCTGCTCCGGCCAGCCGATGAGCTCGAAGTGGTGATGGATCGGCGCCATCCGGAAGATCCGCCGGCCGCGCAGCTTGAAGCTGCCCACCTGCAGGATGACGGAGAGGTTCTCGACGACGTACAGGAATCCGGCGACGGGGAGCAAGAGGATGAAACCGGTGGTCAATGCGACCGCCGCGAGCGTCGCGCCGAGCGCGAGCGATCCGACGTCACCCATGATCACTTCGGCGGGGTGGGCGTTGAACCAGAGGAACGCGAGGAGCGCGCCCACGATCATCGAACACACGACCACGAGCCAGGGGAAGCCGCGGGCCGCGGCGATGAACGCGAACGACAGGAACGCGAAGACGAGCGTGCCGCCGGAGAGGCCGTCCAGCCCATCGATCAGGTTGACGCCATTGGACGTGGAGATGATCGCGAAGACCGCGAGGGCGACGAACGCGACGGCCCCGATCTCGACCTCACCGATCGCCGGCACGAAGACGCCGGTGATCGCGAAATGCCGCTGGATGTAGACCGATCCGACGACCGCGACGATGAGCTGCCACACGAGCTTGTGCCGGCCGCGGATGCCGAAGCCGTACACGATGTTCACGTAGTCGTCGATGAACCCGAGGGCCCCGACCGCCAGGAGCGCACCGATGGGCACGACCGTCTGCGCGACGAAGTCGCCGCGCTGCGGCTCCTCCAGGATGGCCCACACGATCACCCAGAGGCCGGCGACGACGGCGATGATGAGCAGGCCCCCGAGCGTCGGCGTGCCCTGCTTCGCGTAGTGCGACTGCGGCCCCTCGCGCCGGATCTGCTTCCCCATCCGCAAGCGGCGCAGCAGGTTGATGTACGGGCTGCCGAGCGCCAGGCCGATGATGAACGCGGCGAGCAGCACGCCGAGGGACAGGATGGCCATCTAGGTCCGCACCTCCGCGCGCACGAGCTCGTCGGCGAGGCGGTCGAGCGCGAGCCCGCGAGAGGCCTTCACCAGCACCGTGTCGCCAGGGCGCAGGAGCTGACGGAGCCGCACGAGCGCTTCCCCCCCGTCCGCCGCGCGGTGTACCTCGCGCAGCCCGTTGCGCGTCGCCGCCGCCGCGATCGTCGCGGCCAGCTCACCGACGGCCACGAGCGCGTCCGCGCTGGCCGCGACATCGGCGCCGACGGCCTCATGCGCGCCCACCGAGAGGGTCCCCAGCTCGAGCATGTCGCCGAGGACCGCGATGCGGCGCCCGTCGATGGCCCGGAGCACCGCGAGGGCCGCGTGCACCGCGGCGGGGCTCGAGTTGTACGAGTCGTCGATGACCGTGAGCCCGCCGGAGCGGCGCACGCTCATCCGGTGCGCGGGCCGTTCGAGCGTGCCGAGGGCCAGCGCGGCCTCATCGAGCGGCACGCCCTGCACGACCGCGGCGCCGATGGCGGCCAGGGCCGAGCCGAGGAGATGCCGGCCCGGCAGCGGTAGCATGCCCTCGGCCCGCGACCCGGCGGACTCGACGGTGAACCGGATGCCATCAAGGCCGAGGTCGCGCACGTTCGTGCCGCGGAGCTCCGCATCCGGCGACTCGCCGTACAGCAGCACGCGCGCACGGGTGCGCGACGCCATGCCGCGGACGCGCGGGTCGTCCGCGTTCAGGAGGGCGATCCCGTCCGCGGGGAGGGCCTCGATGAGCTCGGCCTTCCCATTCACGATCGCCTCGACGCTCGGCGTCCGGGCGAAGTGCACCGGGATCTCCGGGATCGTGGTGACGATGCCGATGCGCTGCCGAACGAGGCGCGACAGATCGGCGATCTCGCCAGGGACATAGAAGCCGAGCTCGATGACGGCGACCTCGTGGGTCGGCTCCTGTCGCAAGAACGTGAGCGGCACACCGATCTCGTTGTTGAAGGAGGCCTGCGTGCGGAGCACGCGGTACCGCGCTCCGAGGGTCGCGGCCGTCGCCTCCTTCGTTGTGGTCTTGCCGACGCTGCCGGTGATGGCGACGGCCGGGATCGGATGCTCGTCCCGGATCGCGTCGGCCACGGCACGCAGGGCCGCGAGGACGTCGGGCACGAGGACGAGCACGGCGGCGTCCGGCACGTCCACGACGCGCTCGACGACGGCCGCGGTCGCGCCCCGGGCGAACGCCGCCGCCACGAAGTCATGGCCGTCGCGCTGATCGCGCAGCGCGAAGAAGCACTCGCCGCTCTGGATGAGCCGGGAGTCGTACGCGCCGCCGGTGAATCGGACCACCGGCTCGGGGCTGCCGTGGATCACCCGCCCGCCGCTCGCGGCGAGGAGTCGTTCCAGCGTGAACAACGGGCTCGATGCTAGGGCCCCGGCGACGTCTAGGGCCTGCGGTCCGGCTGGATCCGGGCGTAGCGAAGGATGTCCTGGGCCACTCCCTTGAACGCATCGGTGGCCGTGAGGGTGCCGAGCAGCCGCGAATCGGGTTTCTCGAGGACGACGAGCACCACGTACCGCGGATCATCCGCCGGGAAGAAGCCCGCGAACGAGCTCACGTACAGATCGTCGACGTAGCTGCCATCAGGGCTCGCGATCTGCGCCGTCCCAGTCTTGCCCGCGACGCTGAACCCGGCGATGGCCGCGTTGTGGGCGATGCCGACGTCGACGGTCGAGGTCAGCATGCCCCGGAGGGTCGCGGCCGTGTCCGCTGTCACCGGCTGGCTGACGGCGACCGGCGCGGTGCGGTGCTCCCCATCCGCATCGCGCCGGCTCGCCACGACGTAGGGGCGGTAGAGCGTGCCGCCATTCGCGAGGGCCGCGTAGGCCATCGCGAGCTGCAGCGGCGAGACGCTCATTCCCTGACCGAACGACGCGGTGCCCACGTCGACCGGGTACCACTCCGCGAGCGGCCGCACCGTGCCGCTCGCTTCGCCCGCGAGATCCACGCCCGTCGGCCGGCCGAAGCCGAAACGTCTGAAGTAGTCGATGAGGCGCTCGGCACCGAGCTTCTGGCCGACCCACGCCGCCCCCGCGTTGAGGGAGCGCTCGAGCACCTGCGTGACCGTGGTCGCCCCGTACGCCTTGCCGAGGGCGTTGCTCAGCTTGCGGCCGCCGACGATCGTGTACCCGACGTCGTTGTACGCATCCGTCGGCTTGACGACGTGCTCGTTCAGCGCGGCGGCGATCGTGACCGCCTTCATCGTGGACCCGGGCTCGAACGGCCAGCCGATGGCCCGGTCCCGCAGCGCCTCCGGATCGGCGAGGCGCACCGCCGCCGGGTCGTAGGTCGGCGCCGACGCGAGTGCCCGGATCGACCCGTCGGCCGGATCGATGACGAGGATCGAACCGCTGGTGGCGTGCTCCTTCTGCACGGCCGCGGCGAGCTCGCGCTCCGCCGCCGTCTGGGCAACGAGATCGATCGTGAGCACGAGGTCGGCGCCGTTGCGCGGCGCCACGGCCTCCCGCAGGCCCACCGCGAGATCCCGGTCCGCGGGATCGCGCTCCACCATGAGCCGTCCAGGGGTGCCCCGGAGGATGGCGTCGTAGTAGCCCTCCACGCCGTTGACCCCGGCGCCGTTGTCGTTGACGAATCCGAGCACGGCCGCACCGATCGCATCGTTCGGATACAGGCGTTTGGGCTCGTTCTGGAAGCCCAGGCCCGGCACCCTCAGCGCGGCGATCGCATTCGCCGCGTCCTCGGGGAGCCAGCGTTGGATGTACAGCCACTCCGCGCCGGAATCCAGCGCGGCGAGGATCGGCGTCGCGTCACGCCCGAGCAGGACGCCGAGGTCATGCGCGACGCGCGGCCGCTCGGCCTTCGGAATGCGCGACGGCAACGCGTACAGCGATCGCAGCTCGATGGTCGTCGCGAGGATGGCGCCGTTGCGATCGCGGATATCGCCGCGCTGCGCGGCGACGACGAGATCGCTCCGGACCTGGCCGGTGGCGCGGCTCATGAGGTCAGCACGGCCGAGCGTCTGCCAGTACGACAGGCGCCCGGCAAGGATGAGCGAGGCGACGGCGAACAGCGCGAACAGCAGGCGAAGACGCCGGGGTCCGACCGTCTGCACCCTTCCTCCTCGCGCGCGGGGCTGGCTAGCGCTTGGCGATGAGCGGCTGTGCGGGGATCACCGGCACGTAGCGGGCGTGGACCATGCCCAGGCGCTGGGCGTCGGCTGCGATGCGGGCCGGGGAATCAAGACGAGCGCTCTGCACCTCGAGGAGCGAGTTCTGACGGCGGAGCTCGTCGCGCTGCGCGGCGAGCTTCTGCACGTCGTATCCGGCGACGGACAACGCGGTCGTCTGGCTCACGTACACGAGCGCGATGGCGAAGCAGAAGAGGATCGCCGCGATGGCCAGACCGAAGATCCGCAGGTCCCAGGATGCCGCGCGCATCGCGGAGACGGACGCGCGTCGCGTGATCGGGCGCGCGTGCGACTGCCTCGGGCGCGCCTTGCTGCCGCGCGATCGCGGGGACGCGGAAACAAGCCGGACCGCCTGAGACGCGATCACGAGGCGAGCTTCTCGGCGACGCGGAGTTTTGCGCTGCGGGCGCGCGGGTTGCGCATCGTCTCGGCGGCAGCCGCCATCAACGGCCGACGTGAGACGACGCGCAAACCCGCGCGGTGACCGCAGACGCAGGTGGGGAGGTGGGGAGGACAAATGCAGTCGCGCGACTCGCGGGCCATGAACTGCTTCGTGACCCGATCCTCGAGCGAGTGGAACGAGATGACCGCGAGGCGGCCGCCCGGCCGCAGGACGCTCATCGCGGCCTCGAGGCCCCGCGCCAGGTTTCCAAGCTCGTCGTTGACCGCAATGCGAAGGGCCTGGAACACGCGGGTGGCCGGGTCGATCTTGCTCGGGCGCTTGGTCTTGACCCCCGCGACGAAGCGTCCGAAGTCGTCCGCCGCGGTGAACGGGCCGCGCGCCCGCCGCCGGACGATCGCGCCCGCGATGCGCGCCGCTTCGGGCTCTTCCCCGAGCTCGGTGAAGATCCGCCGGAGGTCGCGCTCGTCCCAGGTGTTCACGAGATCCGCGGCCGTGCCCAGGAGTCGAGGGTCGGCTCGCATGTCGAGGGGTCCGGTCGCGCGGAAGCTGAATCCGCGGGACCCGTCGGCGAGCTGGATCGAGGAGAGGCCCAGGTCGAGGAGGACGCCGTCGATGCCGACGAAGTCGTGCTCGCGGGCGACGGCGGCGAGATCCGCGAAGTTGGCGTTGACGAGTACGGCGCGATCGCCGACGCGCGCCAGCTCCCGTCGCGCGATCGCAACAGCCGCAGGGTCGACGTCGAGCCCGAGAAGCCGGCCATCCGGCGCGGTGGCGTCGAGGAGGGCACCTGCGTGTCCCCCACCGCCGACCGTGCCGTCGAGGAAGCGGCCACCTTCATGTGGAGCAAGCTCGGCGAGTACCTCGGCCAGGAGAACCGGCTCGTGGATCCTTTCATCGTTAGATCCCGAGGTCCGCGAGGCTATCGGTGATGGACCCTTCGACGGCTGCGAGTCGGGCATGCCACCGGCCCGGCTCCCAGAGCTCGAGCCGGTCGTTGGCGCCGACGACGATGGCGTCGCCGGCGAGGCTCGCGTACTGCCGGAGGTGCGCGGGGATCCCGATCCGGCCCTGGGCGTCGAGGTCCGCTTCGTGCGCTCCCCCGACGAGGAAGTGGACGAAGGTCTGGACCGTCCGGTCCGTCCGGGGTCGCTTGCGGATCTCGGCGTTGATCGCCTCCCACTCACTGGTCGGGAACACCGCGAGGCATTCGTTCATCCAACGCGTCACGACCGCTCCTTCTTTGAAGCGGGCTCGGAACTTTGCGGGGACCGCCAGCCGACCCTTCTCGTCCAGCGCGTGGGAGAATTCGCCGGCAAAGTACGTTTCCAACTGCCCTGAGCGCCCTTCCGATTCCGGGGCCTGCTGGTTCCCCACCAGTCCCCACTACTCACCACGCGAGTGCACTTTCGCTCCACTCGCGCATGCTGTCAATAGGTCGGGCGGTCAATGTCAGGGCAAGTTGGGGTCGGCTTCATACATCGAATGGATGTTCTAGTCGCCACACTAGGCGGGGCGGCCCACCCGTGGGAACCGCGCGCGCTGCGCGGTGGTACGTAGATGTGCTCGATCTGCGTGTGGCGCTGGGCGCGCTGCTGCTGCTGTCGGCGTGCGCGACCAGCACATCCACCGTGTCCTCTTCTCCCTCTCCTGCGGCCACGAGCTCGGCGTGTCGCGACGTCGCGCAGGTCGATGCAGCGCTCGAGCACTTCGCGGCGGCGTTCAACTCGGGGGACCCGGCGACGATCCGCCGCGCGTTGAGCCCGGAACTCTGGGCCCTTTCCTTCAATGTCCTCGGCCGCGATGACGTCGCCTACGGCCGCGACAGCGCCGTCGAGCATCTTGTGGCGCGCCGGAGCGATGGTGACGTGCTCGAATTCCGGCACGCGCAGGTCAACGAACTCTCCGGCTGGGACGGAGCCGCGCAGATCGGCCCGGTCCAGTTCGCGTTGCGGCGCGGTCAGACCCTCGTCCTGCTCGACGGCAAGGGGGCGCTGTACTGCGGCGGGCCTGCAATGGGGATCAAGGTCCTCGGCTTGGGCGACTAGCAGCCGGAGGCCACCGGCGAGCTCGCGTAAATCGCGGGTCTAGCTGGGGAGAACTCGATCGACGAGATCTTCGACACGGCGGCTCGCGCGCTGGACGATGGACTTCGGCCGGCCGGGCTCGTGCTCGCCGAACCACTCGAGGACCGACGCGCCCCACGTGAAGCCGCCACCGAACGCGACGAGCAGCACCTTGTCGCCGCGGTGCAGTCGGCCCTCGCCAGCCGCCTCGCAGAGCGCGATGGGGATCGACGCCGCGGAGGTGTTGCCGTACTTCTGGATGTTCACGAAGACGCGGTCCATCGGGAAATGCAGCCGCTTGGCGACGCCTTCGATGATCCGCATGTTCGCCTGGTGCGGGATCATCAGCTGGATGTCCTCCAGCCGGAGATTCGCTTCGGCGATGGCCTCTTCCGCGGCGTCAGCCATCGACTTCA
>JALZAB010000096.1 GCA_030948585.1 Chloroflexota bacterium | reverse complement strand
GCGCGTACGGCGTCCGCGGTAGAGAGATCGAGCGCGTCGAGACCCGCGAGCAGCACCGGCCGGGCGCTGGCGCGAACGAGCGCCCTCGCGGCGTCGAGCGCGCCCGCATCCACGACCTCCGTCGCATGGGGTGCCGACGGCTCGGCGGGCGCGCCACCGGCCTCCTGCAGCGGGACGTCGCTCGGCACCTCAAGGAACACCGGGCCCTGGCGGGGCAGCTGGGCGATCCGCAGGGCCTGGTTTATGGCGGCCACTGCGTTGCCGGCGTCGACCCGGGCCTGCCATTTCGTGATCGGCGCGTACAGCGCCCGCAGATCCAACTTCTGGTGGGTCGTCGCCTCGTACCGGCCTACCGGCAACTGACCGGTCATGGCGATCAGCGGGGCGCGATCGAGGTACGCATGGGCCACCCCGGTCACGAGGTTCGTCGCGCCGGGACCGAGCGTGGCCACGCAAGCGCCCGGTCGCCCGGTCGAGCTGGCCATCGCCTCGGCCATGAAGGCGGCGTCGGTCTCGTGCTTGGCGAGGACGAACTCCAGCCCCGCCTGCCGAAAGCCCTCGAGGAGGTCGACGACCTCCCCGCCGGGGTGCCCGAACACGTGCCGGACGCCCGCTGCCCGCAGTCGCTCGCCGATGGCCCGGGCGACGGTGGTCATCTGATCGCCAATGATGCCCGCACGACCAGGAAGTTGCTGCAACAACTATCGCTGTGGTATCCTGAGCGTCCACGCGACACATGTCGCGACGCCGCACCGGACGTCACAGCCGCACCCGCGCCACGCGGCTGCCGACCGACCACCCGGTCCACCGGCCCCAAGACCAATGGACCAACTGGAGGAACCACCGAATGAAGACATCAGGACTCCCCTGCCGCGCCACGATGGATTGTGACGTGGTGTTCACGCCGGCCGACGACAAGACCCTCAAGCTGCTCCTCGCGGCCGCCGCCGAGCGCGACGCCCACGAGCTGGCCGTTCACGGCTACGCCCACCGGATCATCGATGTCGCGAAGCCCGACTTCGCCGCAGGCCCGCGGGGCCGTCGCCCGCGCAAGGAAGCCGCCGCCTAGCCCATCGTGACCACGATCGAGTCGATCGAGCCCGCCACCGAAACGGTCCGCGCGCGGTTCGACCATCTTTCCAACGCCGATGTCACCGCCGCGATAGCGGCTGCCGATGCGGCGTTCTGTTCGTGGCGGGTGGTCCCGATGGCCGAGCGGGCGATCCGCATGCGGCTGCTCGCCACGGTCCTGCGCGACCGCAAGGATCGCTACGCGCGCCTCATCACGACCGAGATGGGCAAGCCCATCACCGAGGCCCGGGCGGAGATCGACAAGTGCGCGCTGAGCTGCGACCACTACGCCGAGCACGCTGCGACGTATCTGGCCGACGAGGTCGTCGAGAGCAACGCGCGCGCGAGCTACGTCGCATTCGAGCCGCTGGGCGTGATCCTGGCTGTGATGCCGTGGAACTATCCGTTCTGGCAGGTCATCCGGTTCCTCGCGCCGGCCTTGATGGCTGGCAACGCCGCCCTGCTCAAGCACGCCTCGAACGTGCCGCAGTGCGCGCTCGCGATCCAGGAGGCGGTCCGTGACGCCGGCTTCCCGCCAGATCTGATGAGGACCCTGCTGGTGTCCGGGGCCGCGATCGAGCCGGCGATCGCGGACGATCGCGTGCGTGCGGTGACCCTCACCGGCAGCACCGACACCGGAGCCCGCATCGCGGAGCTGGCGGGACGTCACGTAAAGAAGGCCGTGCTCGAGCTCGGCGGGTCCGACCCGTTCATCGTGCTTCGCGACGCCGATGTGGCGGCCGCGGCAGCCACGGCCACCAAAGCCCGGTTTCAGAACGCCGGCCAGTCCTGCATCGCGGCGAAGCGTTTCCTCGTCGAAGAGCCGATTGCCGCTGACTTCGAACGCCGCTTCGCCGCCGCGATCAGCGCGCTCCGGGTCGGCGATCCGCTCGATCCCGCAACCGACGTCGGACCGCTCGCGCGGGGCGACCTGCGCGAGACGCTCGAGCGGCAGGTCTCGGAATCGGTGCGGATGGGGGCGCGCGTCGTGGTCGGCGGCACGAAGCGTCGGGGCACCGGATGGTTCTACGAGCCAACGCTGCTCGCGGACGTCACCGAGGACATGCCGGTCCTCAGGGAAGAGACGTTCGGCCCCGTTGCCGCGCTGCTTACCGTTCCTGACGCGGATGAGGCGATCCGCATCGCGAACAGCTCGCCCTACGGCCTCGGGGCGGCCCTCTGGACCGCGGATGAAGAGGCTGCGCGAGCCCTCGCGCGGCGCATCGAGTCCGGATCGGTGTTCATCAACGGGATGGTCGCGTCGGATCCGCGCCTGCCGTTCGGCGGCGTCAAGAAGAGCGGGTACGGGCGCGAGCTTTCGAGCTTCGGCATCCGCGAGTTCGTGAACGTGCAAACGATCTGGATCGGTCCCGCGGCCGCGCAGCCGACCGTCGCGAACGCCGAATAGCGACCGCGCCGTAGGCTCGCGCCGATGAACGTGGCGGAGCTCGTGGTGGCGTGTCTCGAGAACGAAGGCGTCCGCCACGTATTCGCGCTTCCTGGCGAGGAAACCCTGGCCCTCGGCCTCGCGCTCGAGGACAGCGCGAAGATCACGCAGGTCATCGTGCGCCACGAGCAGGCGGCCGCGTTCATGGCCGACGTCGCCGGACGCTTGACCTCATATCCCGGCGTGTGCCTCGCGACCCTCGGGCCCGGCGCGACGAATCTGCTGACCGGCGTTGCCGACGCGACGCTCGACGGCGCGCCGCTCGTCGCGCTCACCGGGCAGGCCGGCCTCGAGCGGATCCATAAACGCTCGCATCAGTACGTCGACGTCATCGGGATGTTCGCCCCCGTCGTGAAATGGGGCGCCCGCATCGAGCTGCCCGATGGCACGCCGGAAGTGATCCGGACCGCGTTCCGCATGGCCCGCCTCGAGCGCCCCGGGGCGACGCACGTGGAGATCCCGGAGGACGTCGCCGAGCGGCCGGTGGCGGCCACGCCGATGCCCGTGCGACGGACCCGCTACGCCGCCGCGCGCGACGACGCAGTACGGGCCGCGGCGGACGTGATCAATGGAGCGACCCAGCCGATCCTGCTCGTTGGGAACGGCGTGCTCCGCCGCGACGCCGCGGGTCATGGCGCGGTCGCCGCCCTGCGCGCCTTCGCTGCGCGCGCGCACATCCCCGCTACCCATACGTTCATGGCCAAGGGCGCCATCGACGATCGGGATCCGGGCGCACTCCGGGCGGTCGGCCTGCAGCGACCGGGAGGCGACCTCGCCGCGCTGCCGCAGCTCGCGAAGGCGGACGTCGTGATCTGCATCGGCTACGACCTCGTCGAATGGGCGCCCGCGCTCTGGAACCCGGAGGGCGAGAAGCGCGTCGTGCACATCGACAGCCGCCCGGCGGAGATCGACGCGAGCTACGTGATCGCGACGGAGGTCGTTGGCGAGATCGCGGATTCGCTCGATGCGCTCGCACCATTGGTCACGCCGCGGCCGGTGCCAACGGGCGCACGGCACGAGCTGCGTGTGCACGGTGACGATGCATTCCCGCTGTGGCCGCGCCGCGTCGTCGCGGAGCTCCGCGGAGCTCTCGGCGATGAGGACATCGTCATCTGCGACGTGGGTGCCCACAAGGTGTGGCTATCACGCCTCTACCCAGCCCACGCGCCGAACACGGTGATCGTTGCGAACGGCTTCGCGCCGATGGGCATCGCGCTGCCCGGGGCGATCGCCGCGAAGCTCGTGCGTCCCGAGCGCAAGGTCGTGGCCTTTGCCGGAGACGGCGGCTTCCTGATGAACGTGCAAGAGCTCGAGACGGCGAAGCGGCTCGGCGTGGCGATCGTATGCGTGGTCCTCGTCGACGGCCGCTACGGCGTCATCGAAGCGAACCAGCAGCGGCGGTTCAAGCGCACCGGCGGGATCTCATTCGAGA
>JALZAB010000024.1 GCA_030948585.1 Chloroflexota bacterium | reverse complement strand
AGTACAACCAGCGCGAGCTCGACGCGGCGGGGTACGTCCGGACGGCCCACGTGCCGATCCTCATCGACTGGTCGGCGTACGACGTGCCGCCGGACGACGCGGTCATGGCCCGCTTCGACGGTGTGCGTCCGGTGCTCCTGTTCGTCGGCCGCGTCTCGCCGCACAAGCGCCAGGACGATCTCATCCGGATGCTCGCGTACTACCGCGCGTGCATCGATCCGAACGCTCGGCTGGTGCTCGTGGGCGGCTATCGCGATCAGCCGCAGTATCACGCGCGGCTGATGGCGCTCGTGGCGGAGCTCCACCTCGAGGCGGCGGTCACGTTCGCCGGCGCGGTCTCGCCGGCCGAGCTGGTCGCGTACTTCCGCTCGGCGAGCGCGTTCGTGTCGCTGTCTGAGCACGAGGGCTTCGGCGTGCCGCTGCTCGAGGCGATGCATTTCGATGTGCCGGTCATCGCATACGACACCGCCGCGGTCGGCGAAACCGTCGGGGACGCCGGCGTGCTGCTCAAGGAGCGCGACCTGGCGCAGGCCGCGGAGGCCGTCGGTCTCGTGCTCGAGCGGCCCGCGCTGCGCGAGCGCCTGGTGGCGGCGGGACGTGAGCGGCTCAAGGCGTTCGATCCGGATCTCGTCGCCGAGCGCACCAAGGAGGTTCTCGGCCTGTGAGGCTGCGGACCGCGCATCAGCTCGCGCCGACGATCGCGTACGGCGACGCCGTGGGCAACGACTGCTTCGAGCTGCAGCGGCTGTACTGGTCGCGCGGCGTTCGTTCGGATCTCTTCGCCACGGAGGCGAAGCCCGAGGTCGCGCAGTTCGTCCAGCCGTGGCGCGATCTCGAGAAGGCCCCGATCGATGGGACGTCGCTGCAGGTCCACATCTCGATGGGCAACGACGCCCTCTGGGAGATCGCGAGGCTGCCCCATCGCAAGACCGTCATCTATCACAACATCACGCCCGCGCACTTCTTCGCGGGACGGAACGACCACGCGCGGCGGTATTCGGACATCGGCCGCGAACAGCTCGCGGAGTTCGCGAAGGTGTCCGAGCTCGGGATCGCCGACAGTCTGTACAACCAGAAGGAGCTCGTTCGCGCGGGCTTCGCGAAGACGGCGGTCGTGCCGATCATCGTCGACTGGTCCGCGTTCGACGTCGAGCCGGACCCTGCGGTGCTGCGCGAGCTGTCGGATGAACGGACAGACATCCTCGCGGTCGGGCAGATCCTGCCGCAGAAGGCGGTCCACAAGGTCGTGGCCGCGTTCGCGAAGTACCGCGAAGGCGATCCGACCGCGCGCCTGTGGCTCGTCGGCTCGCAGGCGATGTCCGAGTCGTATCTCGGGCAGGTCCGCGAGGCGATCAGGGCCGCGGGCCTCGAGGGCGCCGTGACGCTCACCGGCTCGGTGCCGATGGCCGCGCTCGTCGCGTACTACCGGGGCGCCACGGCCTTCGTCACCCTCTCCGAGCACGAGGGCTTCTGCGTGCCGCTCCTCGAAGCCATGCACAGCGGCCTGCCGGTCGTCGCGAGCGACGCGGGCGCGATCCCGGACACGCTCGGCGACGCCGGCCTGCTGCTCTCGGCGACGGACCCGGACACCGTCGCGGCCGCGCTCGAGCAGGTCGTCCGCGACGCCGCGCTGCGCAAGGATCTGATCGCCCGCGGCGAGCGGCACCTCCGCTCGTTCACCCCGGAGGCGGTCGCCGACGATCTCGCCCGTGCGCTGGCGCTCGCGGAGTGGGACCTGCCGGCGTTCCGGCAGCGCGAGCTCGCGGTCGTGTCGAGTGACCGGCGGTCGGGCATCCACCACTACGCGCTCGCGGTGTGCGACGGTCTGCGCGCCGCCGGGCACCGGGCCACGTTCGTCGGCACGAAGCACCTGGACGCGGCGGATCTGCGGACGAAGCTCCGCTACATCGCGAAGGGGACCGGCGCCGTCATCTTCGAGCACGAGGCCGGCATCTACAGCGACATCCCGTTCGTGCGCGCGCTTGCGTCACTGCGGATGCGCCGCATCCCGACGGTGCTCTCGGCGCACGAGATCGAGCCCGAGAAGTTCCATCACTACCGCAAGCTCTCGCACGCGCTGCACTACCGGCCGAGCTACGCGTGGTACCTCGAGTGGATCCGCGCACTCTCGGTGGCGCTGCGCATCGGCGTGTGGTTCCTCGCGTACCGGGCGATCCTCGCGCTCATGGGCTGGCTGCCCGCGCGGATCATCGTCCACTCGCACCGCTCCAACTTCTGGGTGAGCCTCTTGACGCGCGACGAGCGCAAGCGCGATCTCGTGCCGCTGGTCGTCATGCCGCTCGAGGACACCGTCCTGCCCACGGACGCTGCGTCGAAGCGCGCCCTGCGAACGGAGCTTGGGCTCCCGACCGACGCGTTCGTGTTCGTGTCACCGGGGTTCTTCTTCAAGCGCAAGCGCTACATCGAGGTGATCGAGGCCCTGCCCGACGACGCGGTGCTCGTGCTCTCAGGCACCGAGTCGCAGTGGGAGCGCGGCTACTACCAGGAGGTCGCCGACGCGGCGGCCACGAAGCCGAACGTGATCATGAACGGCGACTACGAGTCGATGGGCCGGTTCGTGGCCGCGTCGGACGCCGTCGTCCTGTTCTACGAGGACGTGTTCCAGAGCGCGGTCGTGACCCAGGCCATCTGGGCCGGCCTGCCGTGCATCTTCACCGACACGCCGGGTTTCCGGCTGTACGAGGGCGCCGGTCTCGTGGCCCGCGACACCGCGCAGCTCGCCCGCGCAATGCGCGAGATCCGCACGCCGGCGGTCCACGCGCGGCTCGTGCGGCAGGTCGGCATCCTCCGGCGGTTGTTGTCGCCGGAGCGCAACGCGATGCGCTACCTCATCGGGCTCGAATGACCGGCCGGCGCATCCTGCTCGTGGTGCAGAGATACGGCGCCGACGTCGTCGGCGGGTCCGAGCAGCACGCCCGGCTCGTCGCGCAGCGCCTCGCCCAGCGGCACACCGTCGAGATCGCCACCACGACGGCCCTCGATTACTGGACCTGGGCCCCCCACTACCGCTCCGGTGATGACGTCCTGGACGGGCTCCTCGTCCGCCGGTTCGCGGTGACCGCGGGTCGCGATCCGGCGTTCAAGACGTTCGAGCACCACGTCCTCGAGGAGGACCACACGGTCACGGACGAGCTTGCGTGGCCCGATCGGCAGGGGCCCGTGGCGCCGGGGTTGCTCGAATTCCTCCACGTCCACGGACGTGAGTACGACGCCGTCCTGTTCTACACGTACATCTACGCCCCAACCGCGCTCGGCCTGCCGATCGTGCCCGAGCGGGCCGCGCTCATCTCGACCGCGCACGACGAATACCCGCTGCGCCTCGCGCCGTACCGGGCGCTGTTCCATCTCCCGCGCGCCATGGGCTACCTCACCCCCGAGGAGCGGTCGATGGTCCACGCGCGCTTCCACAACGAGCAGCTCCCGGACGAGGTCCTCGGCTACGCCCTCGGCGACGCGCCGGCGGCGGACAGCGACGCGTTCCGCGCGCATCACGGCATCGACGGGCCGTACGTCCTGTATCTCGGGCAGGTGAGCGAGGGCAAGGGCTGCGACGAGCTGCTCGGGGAGTGGATCGCGCATCGCGCGGCCGGCGGGGCCGCCGACACGACGCTCGTCCTGGCCGGCACGGTGCGCATGGCGCTTCCCGACCGGCCGGACGTGCGCGCACTCGGCCGGATCACCGACCTGGACAAGGCCGGCGCGCTCGCCGGCGCGATCGCCCTCGTGCAGCCGTCGCGTCTGGAGAGCCTCGGCATCGTGCTGTTCGAGGCCTGGCAGTACGGCACGCCAGTGCTGGTGCATCGCGCGAATCTTGTGACGAGCGGGCAGACCGAGCGCGCCGCGGCCGGCCGCAGCTATGCCGACCACGGCTTCGGCGCAGCGCTCGACGCGCTCATCGCCGAGCGCCACGCGCTTGGCGCCGCGGGCCGCGCGTTCGTCGAACGCGAGTGCTCGTTCGCCGGGTTCGACGAGCGGCTCGAGCGGCTCATCGAGGCGACCGTTGCCGCCTGATCGCCCGAGCGTCCTCGTGGTCGTCCAGCGCTACGGCGACGTGAGCGGCGGCGCGGAGGCCCACGCCCGCGAGCTCGTGCGGCACCTGCGGCCGCACGCGGACCTCGCGGTCGCGACGACCGCGGCGAAAGACTACTGGACCTGGGAGAACACGTACACCGCCGGGATCGACGCGGTCGACGGCGTGCCGGTGCATCGGTTCCCGGTCGAAGGCGGCCGGGCGCGCGACTTCCGCCTCCGCGAGCACCGCGCCTTCGCCAGGGTGCATCCCCTCACCGCGGAGGACGCCTTCGTCCGCGCGCAGGGGCCGGTGTGTCCCGAGCTCCTCGAGCACGTGCGCCGGTACGGGCGCGACTTCGACGCGGTCCTGTTCTTCACGTACATCTACTACCCGACCGTCTATGGCCTCCCGCTCGTCCCCGAGCGCGCGGTGCTCGTCCCGACGGCGCACGACGAGCCCGCGCTCCGGCTCTCGGTGTACAAGCGCCTGTTCCACGCGCCGCGGGCGTTCGCCTTCAACAGCGTCGAGGAACGGCGGCTCGTGCATCGCACCTTCGGCAACGAGCGCGTGCCAAGCGACATCGTCGGCGTCGGCGTGGACGTCCCGGCGGATCGCGACGCCGCGCGATTCCGCGCCCGCTTCGGGATCGAGGGGCCGT
>JALZAB010000121.1 GCA_030948585.1 Chloroflexota bacterium | reverse complement strand
GTGCACGCTCCGTTGAACGTACTCGAGTGGCGGGTGGACCCAGCATCGGGGCATCAGGAGCCGGCGCTCTCGGGGCACGAGGAGCACCTCATGCTCATCTGTCACGAGGGCTTCTCATCGAGCCTCGCCGCAGCTCGACTGCGCGAGCTCGGGTACGCGAACACGACCGACGTCATCGGCGGCTTCACCGCCTGGGCCGCGGCCGGTCTGCCGGTGCGGGTGCCCAGCGGCCCGGTCCCAGTGGGCGCGGCGTCGGTCATCACGGACGCGGCCGGTCGCATCCTGCTCGTCCATCACACGTATGGCGAGCGCAACTGGGAGATCCCCGGCGGGGTGCTCGAGCCGCGCGAGTCAGCGGCGGAGGCGGCGGTCCGAGAGGCCCAGGAGGAGACCGGCGTATTCCTCGAGATCGAGCGGCTCGCTGGGGTGTACTGGGAGCCGGGCTGGGGCGCTGCGGGCGGGCATCACTTCGGGTTCCGCGCGCGTGTGGCCCGGGGGTCACCTGAGCCGGCGGTGACCGACCCCGCCGAGATCAGCGAGCTCGGCTGGTTCGCACGCGACGCGCTGCCAAGGCCGATCAGCGACTTCACGATCACCCGAATCGATGAGGCGCTCGCCGGACATCCACCGACACTGACGCACGTGCCGCGCCGGACGTGGCTCCGCTAGCGAGCGACATCGCCATCGGCCGGCGCAGTCAGAATTGTCGGTATGCGCGAGACCGCTGCGGAGCTGTCCGAGCTGCAGGCGCTGATCGACCGGAGCCACGCTGGGACGGGGCCGCACATGCGCGGGATCATCCATCCGGGGAAATACTCACTGACCGCGCGTCAGGTCGTGAACCTCCTTGACGGAATGCGGACGATCGCCGTCGCGGCCCCGGCGCCGAACGGCGACCCTCTGGTGGGTCCGATGGACGGATGGTTCCTGCACGGGAAGTTCTTCTGGAGCTCGGGAGGTGACGCGGTCCGGATCAAAGGCTTGCGGGCGCGGCCCCGAGCCAGCATCTCGTACTTCGATGGCGAACGGTTCGCGATCACGGCGCACGGCCCCGTGGTGCTCATGTATCGGGACCATCCTGAGGTGGGCGAGATCGATTCGATGTTCACGCAACATTACGAGAGCAGCGCCTTCGATTGGAGCGAGCATGGCGTGTATGTGCGTCTGGACGCCGATCGCCTCTTCACCTACTCGCGTACGCCGGACGCCTTCCCCACGTAGCCCGCGAGAAGACGGACGCGCCCCCTCGACCGTGGCGCGCTAGCGAGCAACCAGCTCGAAGAAGGCGCGGACCGCTCCCACGATCCCGGGGATCCAAACGAGGACGAACGCGATGAGCAAGACGAGCGCGACGGCGCGGAACGCGGGGCTTCGGCCACGGCGGAGCGGCTCGGCATCCCCAAGCACGTCGCGCGCACGGCCGGCATCGCTCGCCGATACGGCTACCCGGAACGCACCCGGGCCGAAGCCCAGGCCCGCGGGCGCGATCTGCCGCGGGATGCCGGCCTGCGATTCGTAGCGGACGCGGGCCGTGATCCCTTCGGTGCGGAGCCGCCCGGCGATCAGCTCAGCGACCGGCTCCGTGTCCACTGTCGCCACGATGACCTCATCCACGCGCTAGATCCCCGCACGCTGGGCCAGGGCCGGCAACGCCTCGGCCGCAGCGGCACGCACCGCCTCCGCGTCGAGCGTCTGCGGAACGAAGCCCCGCACCGCGATCTGGCCGTCCACGATCACATCCCGCACCGCGCGCGAGCCGCCGCCGTACACGATCCGCGTGGCCGGATCGCCAGCCGGACCGGCCAGCTTCGACGCGTCCAGGACGACGAGATCGGCCTTCTTTCCCGCCTCGATCGTGCCGATGTCGGCGTCGAGGCGCATGGCGCGGGCACCGTCTCGCGTCCCCATCCCAAGCAGGTCCCACGCGCTCACTGCGCCGGGGCCGTGGAGCGCTGAGGCAAGGAGACCCGCCAGGCGCAGCTCGTCGAATCCGTCGAGCCGGTTGTTGCACGCCGCGCCGTCCGCGCCGATGCCAACGGTGATGCCCCGGTCGCGGAGCCGGCGGACGTCGGCGATGCCGCTCCCGAGCTTGAGGTTCGACGACGGGCAATGGGTGACGCTTGCGCGACGCTCCGCGAGGATCGCGACCTCTCGGTCGTCGACGTTGACGCCGTGCGCGATGACGCTGCGCTCGGTCACCAGGCCGACACTGTCGAGGTACGCGGTCGGCGCCTGTCCCGTGGCGCGCTCGATGAGCGCGCGCTCGCTGGCGTTTTCGTTCGAGTGGGTGTGGATGAGGATCCCCAGCCGCTTCGTGATGTCCCCGACCGCCTCGAGCAGCTCCCGGGTGCACGACAGCGCGAAGCGCGGCGCGTACGCGTATCCGACGCGGCCATCCGCGGCGTCCCCCCAGGTCATCGCCAGCCGGGCGCTCGCGTGCAACGATGCGGCCGTCGTCTCGCGCAGTCCGGTGGGGACGCCGTCGCCGCCGTCCATCATCGCCTGGCCGAAGCGCGCCCGGATCCCAGAGGCGACAAGCTCTTCCCCGATGACGTCGCCACCGTGCGTCGTGCCCATGTCGAGGATCGTCGTCGTCCCGGTGGTCAGCAGGTCGAGCAGTCCAAGGCGTGCCGTCGCGCGCAGCGACCGTTCGTCGTGGGCGGCCTCGAGCGGCCAGATGCGATCCCGCAGCCACTCGAGGAGCGACAGCTCTTCGGCGAGCCCGCGGAAGATGGTCTGCACGAGGTGGATGTGCGTCTGCACCAGACCGGGCATGACGTAGCAGCCCGATGCGTCGAGCACATCGCCCCCGGCGGCGGCGGTGATGCGATCGGCCTCCACGTACACGTCACGGACCGCCGGTGCGTCGCCGGGTCGCATCGAGAGGACGGTCCCGCCGGTGATCCTCACCGGGCGCCGGACGGGATGAAGCGGCCGTGGCCCTCCGCGGCCGGGAACCGACCGTCGTCGAACACGGTCGTGCCACGAACGAGCGTGCGCACCACCGCGCCTGTGAAGGTCCGGCCCACGTACGGCGTGCGTCCGCTCCGTGTCTGGACGTCCGCCGGGTCGAGCGTCCACTGCCGGTCGGGATCGAAGAGCACGATGTCCGCGTCGAGGCCGGCCTTGATGCGGCCCTTGCGCGACGCGAGGCCGAACCGCTCGGCCGGCTTCGCGGCGAGCCGCCACGCGACGAACCCGGCTACCTTGCGCGCGTCCAGGCCGCCGCTGCGCCTGCGGGCCTCGCTGAACACGGCCGGCAACAGGGACTGCACGCCGGACACGCCGCCCCAGGCCGCGAAGATGTCGGTCGTGCCGCGATCCTTGTCCGCGGCCGGGCATGGCGAATGGTCCGACGCGACCATGTCGATGCGCCCGCCGAGCAGCGCGTCCCATAGCGCGTCGCGGTTCGCCGCATCGCGGATCGGGGGCGCGCACTTGAGGAGCGGGCCCTGGGCCTGCACGTCGGTGTCGTCGAACACCAGATAGTGCGGACAGGTCTCGACGGTGACGTCGGTCCCCGCCGCTCGGGCGACGCCGATCGCGCCGAGCGCCTCCGCGGCACAGAGGTGGACGATGTGTAGCCGGGCCCGCGCATGCGCGGCCGCCGTGTACGCCCGACCGACCGCGCGCGCCTCGGCGAGCGCCGGCCGCGAGGCGAGCCACGCCGCGGCGTCGGTGCGACCGCTCGCGCGCACGCGCTCGGTCGCCTCGCGCACAAGGGCGTCGTCTTCGGCGTGCACGGCCACGAGCAGGCCCGCTGCCGCCGCCGCGTACATCGCATCCGCGAGACCAGCCTCCGCGAGCGCCGGGAACTCGGGGACCCCGCTGTCGCAGAGGAACGCCTTGACGCCGACCGCGCCCCGCTCCGCAAGCTCGTGCAGCGGAGCGGCATCGGCGCCGACCAGACCGCCCCACAGCGCGAAGTCCACGATCGATCCGCGTTCTCCCACGGCACGCTTCAGGTCGAACGACGCGCCGTCGAGCACCGGCGGCAGCGAGTTCAGCGGCATGTCGAGGACGGTCGTCACGCCGCCGGCCGCGGCGGACCGGCTGCCGCTGGCCCAGCCCTCCCACTCGGATCGCCCCGGATCGTTGAAGTGCACGTGCGCGTCGACGACGCCGGGCAGGGCGAAGAGGCCGGTGGCGTCGATCTCGGCGTCGGCGGTCGAAGCGCCCGGCTCCACGAGCGCGGAGATGCGGCCACCGTCCACCAGGATGTCGAGCGGATACGCGCCATCCGAGATGACCGTCGCTCCGCGGATCGCGAGGTCCACCCGGTTACGCGAGCTCGATGGCGAAGTCCTGGGCGCCTTCCCAGAGCGCGAGCCGACCGACCGCAGCGAGGTTGTCGGTCCCCTCCAGCACCGTCGCGAAGTGATTCCCCGCGAGTTGGCCGACCCGGCTCGAGAAGAGCGTCGGTCCGTACGGAAAGAGGATCTCTGTCTCGGAGATCCCACCGGGGTAGATCAGCATCTCGCCGGGCGCGGGGTGGCTGGTGTGGTTCTCGAATGCCAGACCGGCCGATCCTCCGACCTTGGTCTCGCCCATCGGCACCCACGTGGACTCGCCGCTCCAGCGGCAGTGCACGAGCTGGCTGCGGAACGGAAGCATCGATCTGATCGCGGCCGCGGTCTTGGGTGCACGCTCCTCTTCGAGCCGAGCGCGGAACGTGAACGGGCCGGCGACGATCTTCAGCATCTGCACGAGCGGAGGATAGGGCTAGCATCCGCGCCGATGGCGACCTCGATATCGACGCACGTGCTCGACACCGCGATCGGACGTCCGGTGCCCGGCGTGCGGGTGTCGCTGTATCGGGGGACGGAGCTCGTCGCGCGGGCCGACACCGATGCCGATGGACGGGTGAAGGAGCTTGGCCGCGATCTCGCCGCCGGCACCTATCGGCTGCTGTTCCTGGTGAAGGGCCCGTTCCTCGAGGAGGTCGCGCTGCAGCTGCATCTCGACGACGGCCACTACCACGTGCCGCTGCTCGTCACGCCGTTCGGCTGTGTCACGTATCGCGGTAGCTGAGGCCTTCGAGCGCGCGCCGCTGCTCGCCGAGCGCGTCGGCGAGGGCGGCGACGCCGATGCCGTGATCGCGCGGGCCCGGGCCGCGCTCGCGGCCATGACCGAGACCGAGCGCATCGCGGTCCTGGATGCGCATCCGCGCATCGGGGCCACGGCGGGCCTGTCGACCCGATCGGCCGCGGAACAGAGCGCCGGCGCGACGGACGGCGGGACGCTCGATGCGCTCGCGCGACTGAACGATGCGTACGAGCGGCGCTTCGGATTCCGGTTCGTGGTGTTCGTGCGCGGGCGGACCCGGGCCGACATCGTTCCCGTGCTGGACGCGCGTCTTGGGCGGAGCCGCGATGAGGAGCTGGCCACGGGCCTCGAGGAATTTCTCGCGATCGCGCGTGACCGGATGGAGCGCGGCTAGGGCGCCGGCGCCCCGCTGCGCACCCAGCGGCCGATGAGGTCGCGCTCCGCATCGGTGATGGCGGTGATGTTGCCGAGCGGCATGGCCCTGGTCACGACCACCTGTTCGTACGCGCGGCGCGCATTCGCGACGATCTCCTGCTGCGTGTCGAACATCACGCCCTTCGGCGCGACGGTGAAGCCGGCGTTGGTCGGATGGCTGGAATGGCAGGTCACGCACCGGGCCTCGAACACCTTCTGCACCGCGGGGTAATCCGCGGCGGTCAGGCCCGCCGCGCCCTGCGCGGGAGCGAGCGCGACCAGCAGCACGGCGGAGACGCCGATGACGGCCACGAGCGTGCGCCGGATATCGCGTCCCTGATGACGCAGGTTGAACACGTGCCGCACCACGGCGCCGAGGGCCATGAATCCGAGCAGCCCGAGCCAGCTGTTGTCGTGGCCGTAGGTGAACGGGAAGTGCTGGCTGATCATCGCGAAGAGGACCGGCAGCGTCAGGTAGTTGTTGTGGACCGAACGCTGCTTGCCGCGGATGCCCGGTCCGGGATCGGGCTCGCGTCCGGCGGCCGTTGCCGCGACGAGCGCGCGCTGGCCGGGGATGATCGTGAAGAAGACGTTCGCCGCCATCCACGTACCGAGCGTCGCGCCGATCTGGATGAACGCCCCCCGCGGGCTGAACAGATATCCGGACAGCGCCGCGACGAGGACGATGAGGAGCACGATCCCGATGGCGAGCGCCCGCTCGTGTTGCGGACCGGCGAGCGCGCGCGAGAGGACGTCGTATGCGAGCCACGAGAACGCGAGGATCGCGACGCTCGCGGTCACGAGTTCCCAGCCCTGGAACCGCGGGCGGTTCGGGTCCATCAGGTACTGCGACGGATCCACGTAATACAGGAGCACGAGCAGCACGAAGCCGCTGAGCCAGGTCGTATAGGCCTCCCACTTGAACCACGCCAACGGCGCCGGCAGCGTCGAGGGGGCGATGCGGTACTTCTCGACGCGATAGAAGCCGCCGCCGTGGATCTCCCACGCCTCCCCACCCACGCCTTCGCCTTCAGCGCCCTCCCGTCGCGGCGCGCGCAGCGATTGGTCGAGCGCGATGAAGTAGAAGGAGGCGCCGACCCACGCGATCGCGGCGGTGACGTGCAGCCACCGCACGATGAGGTGCAGCCAGTCCCCGGCGTACGCGAGCAGGTCCACGCTCAGACGGGATCGATGAGCGTGGTGCGCTGCTGGAGGATGAAGCTCGCGGGGTCCGGGTCCATCGCCTTGCGCTCGGGCGAGTCGTAGTACGCC
>JALZAB010000115.1 GCA_030948585.1 Chloroflexota bacterium | reverse complement strand
GCTGCAGCCGGTCGCCCAGCGCCTTGGTCAGCGCTTTCCAGCCATCCCAGTCGTCCTCGGCGAGCCCGTCCTCGATCGACACGAGCGGGTACTTCGCCCGCCAGGCCGTGTACTTCGCGATCATCCCAGCACTGTCGAGCGTCGCCTTCTCGCGCGCGAGCGCGTATTTCCCGTCCGCGAACAGCTCCGTGGCTGCGGGGTCGAGCGCGATCGCGCAATCGCTGCCGGGTGCATAGCCTGCGGCTTCGATGGCGGCGAGGATGAGCTCGATCGGCTGCTCGTTGGATGTGAGGCCCGACGGCGCGAACCCGCCCTCGTCCCCGACGCCGGTGCCCATGCCCTTGTCGTGCAGCTGCTGCTTCAGGGCATGGAAGATCTCAGAGCCCATCCGGATCGCTTCCTTGAATGACGACGCGCCGAGCGGGGCGAGCATGTACTCCTGCATGTCGGCCGAATCCGTCGCGTGCTTCCCGCCGTTGAGCACGTTCATGAGGGGCACTGGAAGCGTGCGCGCCAACGGGCCGCCCAGATACCGATAGAGCGGCTGCCCCACGTCGGCCGCGGCCGCGCGCGCGCAGGCGAGGGACACGCCGAGCATCGCGTTGGCGCCCAGACGCGATTTGTTCGGCGTCCCATCCAGCTCGCGGAGGAGCGAGTCGATGGCGGACTGATCGGAGGCGTGCTCCCCGATGAGCTCGGGGGCGATGATGTCGTCCACATTGCTCACGGCCGTGAGCACGCCCTTGCCGCCGTAGCGGGCGGTGTCGCCGTCCCGGAGCTCCACCGCCTCGTGCGCGCCGGTCGAGGCGCCACTCGGCACCATCGCGGTACCGACCGCGCCGCTCGCGAGGAACACGTCCACGCCAACGGTCGGGTCGCCACGCGAATCAAGGACCTCGCGCGCGCGGATCATCTCGATCGTCGCATCAGGCATTTGGTATCGCCTCCACCCCCGGCAGTCTCTTCCCTTCGATGAGCTCGAGCGCGGCTCCCCCGCCCGTCGAGACGTGGGACATGCGTGCCGCCAGACCGAGCTGATCCACGGCCTGCACCGATTCGCCGCCGCCGACGACGGTCACCGTGCCGTTGCCGGTCGCCTCGGCCATCGCGCGGGCGATCGCCTCGGTGCCCTGGGCGTACTCCGGCTGCTCGAACAGACCCATCGGGCCGTTCCAGAAGACCGTCTTGGCCGCCCCGATATGCGCCGCGAACTGCCGCTCGGTCTCCTCACCGATGTCCAGGATCTTGTCGCCCGACCAGCGCATGTCGACGGGCAGCAGGACCAGGGCCCCCCGAGCCGTCGCCGCGGCGAGGATCGCGCGGGCGTCGGCTTCGCGGTCGGGCTCGCTGAGCGACGCCTTGACGTCCGTCCCCGTCGCCGCGAGGAAGGTGTTTGCCATCCCCCCGCCGATCGCGACCACGTCGGCCTTCGAGACGAGCACCTTCAGCACGTCGATCTTGGAGCTCACCTTGGCGCCCCCGATGATCGCGACGAACGGGCGCGCCGGCGACTCGAGCAGCGACGTGAGCACGCGTACCTCTCGGTCCAGCAAGAGCCCGGCGTACGCCGGCAGCAGGTGCGCGACGCCCTCGGTCGACGCATGGGCCCGGTGTGCCGCGCCGAACGCGTCGTTCACGTACGCGTCGAAGCCATCGGCCAGCGCCTTCGCGAACGCCGGGTCGTTCTGCTCTTCCTCCGGATGGAAGCGCACGTTCTCGAGCATGAGCACGTCACCGGGCTTCAGGGCGCCGACCTGCTCCTTGGTCTCGGGTCCGATGCAGTCCGGCGCCATCGGCACCGGCACGCCAAGCAGCTCCGCGGCGCGCGACGCGACGAGGGCGAGACTCAGCTTCCGGTCCGGACCCTTCGGCCTGCCGAAGTGCGAGCAGAGCGCGACCATCGCGCCCTCCTCGCGAAGCGCTTGGATCGTCGGGAGGGCTGCCCGGATGCGCGTGTCGTCGGCGACGCGAGCCGGATCCGTCTCGACCGGTACGTTGAAGTCGACGCGCACCAGGATGCGCTTGCCCTTCGCGTCGAGCGCGGCGATCGTTCGCTTGGCCACGGAGCTCAGGCGGTCGCGGCGGTGGGTTGCCTGGTCCGCAGCTTCGCTGCGACGAACGCCGTGATGTCTGCGAGCCGACAGGCGTAGCCCCATTCGTTGTCGTACCAGGACACGATCTTGACCATGTTGCCGAGCACGAGCGTGTCCGCGGCACTGACGATCGTGGAGTGCTCGTCCCCTTTGAAGTCCGTTGACACGAGGAGCTCGTCCGTGTAGGCCATGATCCCGTTCAGGCTTCCCTCGCTCGCACGCTTGAACGCCGCGTTGACCTCGTCCTTTGTGACTTCGCGCTTCAGGGTCGCCGTAAAGTCGACGACCGACACCGTCGGTGTCGGGACCCGGAAGGCCATGCCGGTGAACTTGCCCTTCAGCTCGGGGATCACGAGCGCCACGGCCTTCGCTGCGCCGGTGTCGTGGGGCACGATGTTCTCGGCGGCAGACCGGGCGTCGCGCGGGTCGTCGGAGGTCACGTCCAGGACCTTCTGCGAGTTCGTGTACGAGTGGATGGTCGTGAGGAAGCCCTTCTCGATCCCGAATTCGTCGTTCAGCACCTTGGCGACCGGGGCCAGGCCGTTTGTCGTGCACGACGCGTTCGAGATGATGTGATGCTTCTCCGGGTCGAACTCGCCCTCGTTCACGCCCAGGACGAGCGTCTTGTCCTCGTTCTTCGCCGGAGCGGAGATGATCACGTACCGCGCTCCCGCGTCGATGTGGGCCTTCGCCTTCGTCGCGTCCGTGAAGAAGCCTGTCGACTCGATGACGATGTCGATGTCGAGCGCCTTCCACGGGAGCTTCGCCGGGTCCCGCTCCTGAACGACCTTGATGGTCCGACCGTCGATGACGATCGAGTCGGCGGTCGATGACACATCGCCTTTGTAGGTGCCGTAGTTCGAGTCGTGCTTGAACAGGTGCGCATTCATCTTCGGATCGGCCAGATCGTTTACGGCGACGATCTCGACCTTCGGATGGCGCTCGAGGATCGCCTTCAGGAATAGCCGCCCGATCCGACCGAAGCCGTTGATCGCAACTCTTGTCATCTCACAACTCCCCTGTACCGGGTCAATCTAAAGGAACCATTGCCCGTTGCCGTCCGCGCGGTCACGAGCGGCGATCGCCGCGCCAATGATGGAAACGTCGCCGCCGAGGGCCGACGGGACCACCCGTACCGCGGCGGCTGGGACCTTGAACGCGCGTTCGGCGATCGCGCGACGCATCGGATCCAGCACGTGCGTGGGCTGGTGCTCCGTGACCGATCCGCCCACCACGATGCGCTCCGGGTTCAGCGCGTTCACGATGCCGACGGCGAGGTTCTCGAGCGCCGCTTCCGCGCGGAGGATGATGCCGGCTGCGCGGGTATCGCCCGCGGCAGCGCTCGCATACACGACGCTCGTATCGGCCACGCCGAACGCCTCGGCCACGTTGCGGCCCGCGGCGTAGGACTCGACGCAGTCGTACCCGCCGCAGCGGCAGCGCGTACCACCGGCGAGAGCCACCGGGAAGTGGCCGAGCTCGCCCGCGGTGTTCGTCGTCCCGCGCACCATGCGGCCGCCCGAGACCATCGCGCCGCCGACGCCGGTCGACACCGTGAGGTAGACGAAGTCCCGCGCCCCCTTGGCCGCGCCGATGGTGCCCTCGCCGATCGCGGCCATCACCGTGTCGCGGTCGAGGTACACCGCCGGTGCGCCGAGCGCGGTCGCGAGGCGCGCAGCGATCGGAAAATGCGAATCGACGAAGCCGGCGATGTTCTGCGTGGTGAGGATCACGCCGGCCAGATGATCGAGCGGCCCGGGTGATGACAGGCCGATCGCGGCGATGTCGGCGATCCCGGTGTCGGCCGCGACGAGCGCGGCTCGACCGCTCTCGGCGAGCGCAGCGACGACGCTCTCAGGACCGGTCTGAGGCGTGGCGCGGGCATCGCGCCCGCGGACCGTGGCGCGATCGCCGTCGATGTGTACGACGGCCGTGCGGACATTGGTGCCGCCGAGATCGATGCCGAGGTAGAGCGCGCTCAGGCCCCGGTCAAACGCGGGGCAGCTTGCCGGCGATATCGGGCGAGCTCAGCGCGGAGGCATCGGATCCGAAGACCTGATGCTGCGCCGCCTTGTAGCCCCGTTTCGCCTTGTCCTTCCCGAAGGTGCGCTCGGCATCCTCGTAGATCTGCGAGACGAGGATGGCGAGGTATGGGACGACCTGCTGCTCGGGCACGTTCTCGCGGTCGAGGGCCTGCGCGTCGATGCGGTCATCGACGATCGGCAGGGGGCGGTCGATGGGATCAGCCTGTTCGTCGACGCGCATGAGCAGGTTCGCCATCCGATCATCGAGACGACCCTTGCCGTACTGCCCGTTGTTGTATTCACCAAGGAGCGCGTTCGCGAGCGACGCGAGCTGCCCGCCGCGGCCGGACGCCGCGGTGGCCGTCGATGCGCTCGAGTCGCTTTGCTCCTCACGCTTCAGGAACCCGAAGAGTCCCTTCTTCTTCTCTTCGGGCGCGGACTCCGGTGCGGCGTCGGCTTCCGGTTCCGCCGGCTGCGGCCGCGTGATCCGCGACCACTCCGAGATCCGGTCGGCCTGCGGAGGCGCAACGACGTCCGGAGTGACCGGCTGCGCGGGGCCGAAGACCCCGCTGAGCGCGGCGAGCCGGTCGTCGTTCGCGGGTGGGATGTCGATCGGCGACGGCGGCGGGGCGACCTCCGGCTCTGGCGCCGGCGACAGATCGGGCTCCGCAGCGGGCGTGCTCATCCGCGCGTCGAGCGCCGCAGCGAGGTCTTCACGGCGGTCCGGCTCGCGAGTCTCGCGCTCCGGCTGGCCGCCCCACTGCGCAGGCGGCGGAGCCTGGACCTCCGGTTCCCAGCGACGACCGACCGAGGCCGACTGATCCCAGCTCTGGGGCAGCGGTTCCGGCTCCGGCTCGGCTGCAGCCGGCGCGGTCTCCGTCAGCGCGCCCCAGGGATCTGATCGGGGGTCTGACTGGGCGGGCGGAGCGTCCGACTGTGGTTCGGGCTGCGGTTCCGGCCGGGCTTCGGGCTCGGGGCCCGACCAGACCGGCGGCGGCGCGCTCCACTGGGGCTCGGGCTCGCGTGGCGGCGGGGCCTGGGGCTCGGGCTCGGCTGCGGGCGCCCAGCTCGGGCTCGCCGACTGCGGCGGGTCCTCGCTTGGTGGATCGACGAGATCGATGAAGCCCGCATCGACGAGACCCGCGAGCGATGCCCGGGTCACGGTGAGGCCGGCCTTCAGATGCTCGGCCACCGCGGGCACGTCGCGATCACCGTTGACCGCGAGCAAGGTCCGCCACTGGTCCGCGGAGAGCGTGATGTCGCCCTTCTCAGCGGCGCGCTCCGACAGGCGGAAGCGTGAGCGGTCGTCCGGCACGATCGCCCGGATGGCATTGATGCGATCGCGCTCTTCGACGGCCTTGTCGAGGAGCTGATCGAGGTCGCCCGACAGATTGGCCGCGGGCGCGTCGTTCCAGGGGATGAACTCGAACGCACCGGTCGCCACGGCGAATACCGCGCCGAGCGCCGGCTCGCCGATGTCATCGCCGGTCACGGCGGCGATGAGGCGTCCGTCATCGAATCCGAGCGTCCCGCCGGTGCCGGTCGCGCTGCGCACCTCGAGCTGTCCGGTCTTCCCGGTCGAGTGGATCAGCTGGACGACGGTCTCCAGCGGGAAGGACTCGATCTCACCTCGCAATGTCATGCGATGGCCTCCTCGGTCTCTTTGTCGAACACGTGCAGCTTCGCGCGATCGAAGCCGACACGGAGGGAATCGCCGGGCTGTGACTGCGTGCGCGTGTCCACGCGCGCGACGAACGTCTGGCCGGCGCTCGAAAGATGCAGCTGGAACTCGTTGCCCAGGAACTCAACGACCTCGACCTTGGTGTCGACCGGAATGTGCCCGTTCTGGGCCGCGATGGTCCCCGCGTCGATGTCCTCGGGCCGGATGCCCACCACGAGCTCGCGCCCGATCGCGCCGCCCTTCCCCCCGGCCAGGGGGGCCTGGAAGAACCCCGCGTCCGCGACGGGAGCGGCGGCGGTCCCACCGAGCTTCGCGGGGAAGAAGTTCATGGCCGGCGAGCCGATGAACCCCGCGACGAAGATGTTGGCCGGCCGGGCGTGCAGGTTCTCGGGCGTGTCGATCTGTTGCAGCAGACCATCGCGCATGACGGCGATGCGATCGCCCATGGTCATCGCCTCGACCTGATCGTGCGTGACGTACACGGTCGTCCGGCGGATGCGCTGATGGAGCTTCTGGAGCTGGGCGCGGGTCTCGATGCGCAGTGCCGCGTCCAGGTTGGAGAGCGGCTCGTCCATCAGGAACACCGCGGGCTCGCGCGCGATCGCGCGGCCGACGGCGACGCGCTGGCGCTGGCCACCCGATAGCTCCTTCGGCTTGCGCTTCAGCAGCTTCTGGAGGCCGAGCATCTCGGCCACCTCGCCGACCCGCCGATCGATCTCCGCCTTCGGCATGCCGCGGAGCTTGAGGCCGAACGCGATGTTGTCGTACACGCTCATGTGCGGGTACAGGGCGTAGTTCTGGAAGACCATCGCGATGTCGCGGTCCTTGGGCGCCACGTCGTTCACCAGCCGCTCGCCGATGAAGATGTCCCCGCTCGTCTGCTCCTCGAGGCCCGCGATCATCCGGAGGGCGGTGGTCTTACCGCAGCCGGATGGACCGACGAGCACGAGGAACTCCTCGTCCTTGACCTGCAATGACAGGTCGTTGACGGCGAAGACGGCGTCCCCGAACTTCTTCGTCACGTGATCGAACGTGACCGTGGCCATGCAACCCCTCCGACGCGTGATGGACGGCCAAAGTATGTCATGGGAGGTCGGTCAGAAGGCGCGTGAGGGACGGTCGCGGACGACCTCGGTCGGCCGCCGCCGCGAGGGGCTGGACGGTGATCGCATCGATCCGCGAGCGCACCGCCCCCGACACCAGACGGCCCAGGACCCGCACGCGGTACGCGATCGCGCCCGCCGGCGGATCGAGGTCGACCGCGATCCGCCGCTCCTCGCCGACGCGAACGAACGGCGAGTCACGGGTCGCCAGCTGCCGCGAGCGCGCGTCGCTGCGGGCGTAGTAGGCGATGCGCACGAAGGCCTCCGCGACATCCGGGTCCTCCACCGCAAGCACGACCGTGACCCGACCGCCTCCATCCAGCGGGATCAGGTCGCTCTCGATCCCCCACGCCCGGCCGGAGGGGATGCCGACAACGAGTCCACTCGGCTCGCGCTCGAGCGAGCCGCGCGGGGTCGTCCGGTGGACGCGGCCGAAGTCACCCGGGTCCGCCGCCGCGACGGATCCATAGACGTGCAGCGCGAGGACGGCGAGGGCGATCGGTGCGAAGCGCATGGGCCGCACCGTACGCAGGTCATCAGTCCCGTGTCGTGTCGGCCGTTCGACCCCCCTGGCTCATCCCCCGGGTCACGAGGTCCGATCAGCCGAGCTCGATCTGCCAGGTGCCGATCTCGTACGCCTCGAGCGTCGCGGCAGCCGCTCCATCGACGAGCTCCAGCGGCGCCGCCGTGCGGACGACATCGAGCCCGGTGTTGCCGAGGGCGGCGTCCCCCTCGCGAAGGTCCAGAGGCCGCGTCGCCCGGACTGGGCGAGCGAAACGCAGTGTCGACCGCGCGACGCCAGCGCCCGGGTTCACCAGGCGCACCACGATGCGGTCGCCTGACCCGGAGCGGAGCGCCGTCAGGGTCACGGCGGGGTCCCCGTCGAGCGAGCAGAACGATCGCGCCGAACCGTCCCCCGTCGCGAGCCACGGCGGCGAGAGGTGCTCGCGAACGGCCCGAACGGCGGCCGGCACCCCAACGCCGTTGCCGAGGGGCACGACGCAGTAGCGGAACGTCATCTCGCCGAGGCACTGGGCGCTGGGAGTCTCGATCTCGGGCCCGGCATGCCCGCGGCGCTCGGGAAGATCGCCGCGCGAGAGGAAGCCGACCGCCCGGAACAGGGTGACGGCGATCGCGCTGCCGTCGCGCAGCACCGAATACTCGCGCAGGCCGTCGGCGCCGACCGCGGTCCCACCCTTCTCGTCGCCGACGGCGACCACGTCGTGGAAGCACCGTTCGGGGGTCGGTGGCTCGACCCAGCCCCGTTTGCTCGGCACGCGATTCGGGCGCTCGAGCCACGCGAAGCCGGTCCCGGCGAGATGCGTCGCGCTGCGCAGTCCGGTCTCGCAGATGACCTTGAGGCGGTGGTCGCGCGACGCGTTCGTCACGCTCGCGGCCACGTCGACCCGGGCCGCGCCGGCATCGAGGGAGATCGCGAAGCGGACCCGGTTGTCCACGAGCTCGGGTCGCCGCGCGAGCCGGTCCGCTCGGAGCGAGGCCGGTAGGCGGAGCGTCGTCTCGATAGTGACGACCGCGCGATCACCTTCGACGCTCGTCACGCGACGGCCGGGCCCGCCCTTCGATCCGACCGTGGGACCGGCATACGAGTACGTGTACTCATCGCCGCGATCCCCCTCGTCGATGAGCACGTTCATCCGCGCGCTCCGTGTGCCACTGCGGCGGTCGACGATCGTGAAGCTGCCGTCCTCGTCGACCTCGACCCGCAGCCGCTCGTTCTCGATGACGCCGGCCTCCGGGGCGCTGACGCCGTCGGTGGCGCCACGCACGGCGGGCGTCACCCCCAGCGGAGCGCAGCGCACGAGCGTCGGCCGGCCGGCGACGGGAACGACCGCGTCGCGGATCCACGGGAGGGAGCTCCAGACGACCGGCACGGTGCCAGCCCCCGCGAGCCGCGCTGAGAGCTGCGTGGCGAGGCGCTCGCCGTCCGCGCGGACGCGCGCGAACCGCGGGCGCATGTCGAGGTCATGGACCGCGTCGATCGAACAGCCGCAGATCGAGTCGTGCGGGTGGTTCTCGAGCAGCGTGCGCCACAGGGACCGCAAGGTCTCGCGCTCGGCGCCGCCGGCAAGCGCGTCGAGCGGCTCGCAGCGCTCGAGGAGGAGCCGCTCGCACGCCGCGTTCTCCTGTTTGATCCACACGCGGGTCGAATTGACCCCGCGGAGGATCGGCCGGTACTTGCCGGAGACCATCTCGCCGTGGAAAACGCCCCGCGGCGCCGGCAGCGCGGCGATGAACTCTTCAAGGGTCGCGATCGCGGCCTTCGTGCGGGGCGCGGCCTGCCCGATCGCGTCCACCGCGTCCGGGAGCGTGTCGAACGCGGGCGTGTGATCGGTCCCCACCATGAACAACAGTGCGTCTCCCGCGGCGTAGGGCGCGGTGCGGTCCATGATCCGCGGCAACATGCGTCTGACCCGGCGGCGCACGTCGCTCACCGGTTCGATGCCCTCCGCGACGAGGGGCAGCGCGTTGTCGTAGTGCGCCACCTGGTGGGACGCGAGCACACGGTCGCCCGACGGAGCCTCCCACTGGAACTCGCTCCCGAGCTCTTCGCCCTCGTCCCCGACGCCGCGCGCGAAGACGTACGAGCCGTACCCGAACCCGCGCAGCACCTGCGGCAGCTGGGCCGGGTGGCCGAACGGATCCGCGACGTAGGCCACGCGCGACGCGCGGCCGAACGAGCCGGCGACGCGCAGGCCCTCCTGCAGATTGCGCACGATCGATTCACCGGACACGAGCAGCAGATCGGCGAGCACGTACCACGGGCCGATGAGGAGCCGGTCGGCGTGCACGAGCGCCTCGATCCGCGGCCGGTCCGCCGGCCGGACGGTGAGGTGATCCTCGAGCGGGATCGTCTGGCCATCGAAGGTGAAGGAGCGGAACCGCGGCTCTCGCTCGAGGAGGTCGAGGAGCGATCCGACCATCGGGACAAGCCGCGCGCGGAACTGTTCGAAGCGCTCGTACC
>JALZAB010000155.1 GCA_030948585.1 Chloroflexota bacterium | reverse complement strand
ACCACCGGACCGGCGTCCCACAGGGAGGCAATCGCTGCCGGGAAGTCCCCGCTGGCTCGAGCCGCGTCACCTCGACCACATCGCCGGGCCGCACACAAACTTTGCCGAGACTCTCCGAACAGCCTTTTCTTCATCGTTCAGCCGCGAGGTTCCGACGTTCGGCTGATATGGAGTCATATGACCGCTAGGTCGACGTCGGGCTAGGCGCCGAGCCGTCGCTGCTGGTCGTCCGTGTGGCGTCCGAATCGCCACACAGGATTCCTCGTCAGGGCAGCCGAGGCGCTACCGCGATCGTGTCCCGGTGACCTGCGACCGCAAGAGCCGCGTGCCCTGAGGGATCGACCGTCACCACATAGCGGTCGTATGGACGGAATGTCGCGGGAGGGATCGGTGGCGGCCCTCCGGGCGCCGCGATGAAGCCGTCGAAGAAGCACAGCACGATCAGTGCGTCAGCGGGATAGTCGCGGAACCATGAGCGCACCGGATGTGGGCCGGTCGCCCCGCCGCGCGTCTCGTCCTGCTGCGCAAGATCGGCTGCAGGCACTGTGAACGCGCCGGCAACGATTCCGGCGTATCCGGCCTGGGCGCACCTGGCATCCGCTGCCGATGTCGCACGTGTGCTTGGGGGCGACCCGCCGGGAGTGGCCGCCGTTGCGGCACAGGCTGTGATGCTGCACGCAACCACGAGGACGATGAACCGCATTACTGAGCTAACGCAAGCGCGCTTGGATAAGTTCCGCACTTCCGGCGTCCGCGGGTCGGAAGCAGGGTTGCCGCTCCACGACCAGCCTGCCGCTCGTGCGTCGAACGGGTGTACGCAGTCTCTCAGACACGACGACACGTATGCGAGGCAAAATCTGTCGAGGATCCGATCACCTTCGCCTGATCTCGAATCAGGTGCTGGTGCGTGACGGTCCCGAAGCCGGGGGCTGACGGGCGGAGCGGAAGGCGGTAGAACTAGAACCGAACGATGCGCCTAATCGGGCGGTTGCTGCCGAACGCGATGACCATCGGCCTGTTCGTCGGGGTGGCCGGAATGCTGTTCCTGCTCGCGCGTCCGCATTACCTGCCGTCGCCCGGAACTTTCTGGAACATCCTCGGAGGTGAGGGGGGGATTTTCGACGCGACCGCGCCCCAGGATCTAGCCGGTCGCTCGGATACATCGGTGCTGGTGCTCGTCCTGGTCGCAGCGCTTCATAGCGCGCTCCTGGCGATGCTGGCGATCGGCGTGGCGCTCGGCGTCGGCGTGCCCTTCGGCTTCTACCTCGCGATCCATGCGCCGCGGCGTATCGGCGAGGGGCTTCGCTCGGTGACGAATCTGGGGGTCGCTCTACCCGCGTTCTTCCTCGCGTTCCTGCTGCAGGTCGCCGCCGTCGAGCTTTCCAAGAGCGCTGGCCGGCCGCTCGTGCCGACTACCGGGTTCGGCCTGGACGCACACCTAGTCATCCCCGTCCTGTCGCTCGCGGCAGCGCCCTTCGCGTATGTGACGCGGCTGGTCGCGCTCGGTGCGACCGACCTCAATGCGCGCGACTTTGTTCGGACGGCGCGGGCCAAGGGTCTTAGCGAGCGGGCGATCATCTATCAGCACATCGCGCCGAACATGGTGGGCGCGCTGAGCGAGGCCGCGCTCGGCGGGCTGCGCTTGATCCTTGGCGGCTTGGTGATCGTGGAGTACCTGGTGGTCTGGCCGGGCCTTGGGTCGCTGCTGCTTCGCGCAATGCGGGTGCAGGACGGCATGGTCCTGCTGCTCGGCGTTGCGATCTTGGGCACGCTCTTTCTGCTGCTGGAAAAGGGCATCGACCTCGCGACCGGGCGCACCGGGGTCGTGAGCGGATGAGCCTGCTTGCAGGTCTCCGCGCACGGACTTTAAGCGCACCGGGCGCGCGCCGGCGCCGCAGGGCCGAACCGGACTGGACCTTGCTCGCCGGCCTGGGCGCACTGCTCGCGCTCCTCGCGCTCGCCCTATACGGCCCTCTCGTCGCCCCGCACGACTTCTATTTCACTCAGTCGCTGCTGGATGGGAAACCGCCACCGTTTCCCCCCAGTCCGCGGTTCCCTCTCGGTACCGACGACACAGGTCACGACCTGCTCTCGTGGGTGCTTATCGGCGCGCGCAGCACGCTCGTGATGGCCACCGGTGCTGCCGCGCTCCGCATGGCCATCGGCGGTTTCCTCGGCACCTTCGCCGGCTGGCAGGGCGGATGGAAGGAGGCGGTGCTGACGCGGGCCGCGCTCTCATTCTCGTCGGTGCCGGCGACGGTGCTCGCGGTTCTCGGTGTGCTCGCATTCAACGTGTACTCGGGTCCTCTCGGGTGCGCCGTCGCACTCGGGCTGCTCGGTTGGGGGGACGCGTTCCATCACGCGCGGCGACACGCCCGTGCCGAGGGGGCCAAGGCGTTCATCGAGAGCGCGCGGTCTCAGGGCATGACCGAGACCCGCGTGGTGCTGCGGCACCTTGTCCCTGGGATCGCGCCGTCGCTCCTGACGCTCGGGGCGCTGCAGGTCTCGGCGGTGTTGCTGCTTCTGGGCGAGATCGGCCTGCTACGCATCTTCATCGGCGGCGCCGAGGTTGTGGAGTTCGATCAGCGTTTCGGCGGGCCATCGATCGTTCTGGCGACCCACCCGGACTGGGGTTCGATGCTCGCGGCGACCCGGCCGATCTTCAGCTTGTACGGTGCCGCCTGGACCGTCCTTGTGCCGGGTCTCGCACTCCTCGGCGCTGTGATCGGAACGAACCTGCTCGGCGACGGGCTCGCGCGACGGGCGCAGCAGCTGGACGTGTATCGGCTCCTCCGTCCGGGCCAGTCGGTGGCCCTGTGCGTCATATGCGCGGCGCTGGTCTTGCCGACGCTGCTGTGGCCGAGCCGGCTGGCGGACGACCTGACCTACGGCGAACGCGCGACGGGCGCGGTAGCCCTCGCGACTGGACGGGCTCTAGCCGACCCCTCCTTCGCGGGGCGCGTCGCCGGGTCGCCGGGCGCAATTGCTGCGGCCGACGTCATCGGCGAGCGTTGGGTCGGTACGGTGCGGCGGTTCGCCGCGTCGGTCACGAGCATCGCCGGGGCGAGTGTCACCGTTGGCGCGACGACGATCTCCGAGGGTCCGGACCTGAGCGGCCTCTCGCTTCTGAACGGGAGTGCGGCCGGGCTGCTGCGCGAGCTGGATCGCAGCCCGGTCACGAGCTTCAAGCCCGGGTCCTTCGCCGGTCAGGTCCTTGTCACCAGCCCGAAGTCGCGCTTCGGTGCGCTGCCATTCGTCGCCAGCCAGGGCGGGGCGGTGGGCGTGATCATCGTTGACGACGACATCGGCGGGTACACCCCGAGCACGCAGCAGACCGTGCCCACCGTCCGAATAAGCACCGCCGCGTTCCGTGCACTCACCGGCACGCTGCCCATGAGCCTGGACGCTGCAGCGACGACGTTGCCGACGGGGGAGGTGCGCATCGCCGTCGCGGTCAGCGAACATGCGTACCCGAGCGCCAACGTGATTGCTGCTGTACAAGGGGCCTCGGACTCTGCGCCCCTCATTCTCGTGCTCATGCCGTTCGATGCGGCGAGCTACCCGCACTATCTCGCCCTAAAGCCGACCTGGGACACGGCATCGGCCGTCGGGGTCGCCGCCGAGGCGCTCGTGCAGCTCCGCGCGGCGCCAGTGGCCGCGGCCGTTCGTTTCGTTGCCGTCGGCGCTGACTCGCTCGGCGGTGCCGGGGTCGCCGCGTACCTCTCCACACTCGACCGCGGCGACGCGGCGCGCATGGTCGCCGCCGTCCGCCTCGGCTCCGTGCAAAGCGGCGCCCCGTCGGTCGAGGTCGAGCAGAGCAATCGGGCTAATCCCGGTGATGCCACACCCGGAGGTCGCGTGGGTGGGCGCGTCGCCGACGCGCTGGGCCTGCGCACGCGCCCGGTAGCGTCACCGTTGCGGGACATGCTCCGTTCGGCGGGCGCGAGCGCCTCTGTGTTCGGGCTCAACGATCAGCAGGGTGCGGTGCCCGGCGAGCCGAGCGCGGAGGCACTGCGTGCCGCGACGCGCGACCTGCTGACGCTCCTGTCCTATATCTCGCGGCATCCCGAGGAGCTGCGGTGAACAGTTGGAACTGGACCGCGCGCTTCACGGTCGGCGCGTTGCTCGCGCTCCTGTTCGGCGCCGTGCAGTTGAATTGGTTCGGCCTGCTGCCGGCCGCGAGCCAAGAGTTGAGCGTCCAGGCCGCATTGCTCACGCTCATCGGACTGTTCGCGCTGCGGATCAGCCCGGTTGGCATGGCCTTCGGCCTCGCGGCCGCGTTCGTCGTGATCTTCATCGATCAGGCGACGGCCGGTATCGGCATCACGCCGCTGCGCTTCACCCCGCCGAGCGACTTCTGGACGGTCAACCTGACACGTGTCGTGGTGACGTGGGCCGCGTTCCCGCTCTTGGCATGGCTGATCGGGCGCCTGGTCCCTTCGGTTGCGGGAGGCATCGCGGTCGCGATCGCGTTGATTCCCCTCCCGTTCATCCGGTACGACAATCCGGCCGCCACCCTCGCCGCACTCCTCGACCCAGGTCCAGGTCGGTATGTGGTCCTCACCGTCCCGTGGCTCGCCCTCTGCGCTGCCGTCGCGCTGGTGGCGACCGTCGCCGTCCTCGTGACTGAGCGGCGAGCGACGGGCGCGCGTCCCCTGTTCGCCGTCCTCGCGGCCGTTACGCTCCTCGTCCCGCTTGCCATCGCGGCGATCACCACGCAGCAGGCGGCGATCGGACTCGCGATCGAACCGCCTAGCGGCGGACCGCTCACCGAAGTGCAGGTCCGCGCGACGTTCGTGGATGCAGGCACGCCGATCTTCGCGGTGGATGGCAAGCGCGTCATACGCAACCAGTTTCTGGCCCCGCTGCGCACCGGGGTCACCGCCGACGCAAGGGCGACGTTTCTTCCCGGTGCAGCCGACGCCCTCTCCGCGGGTGCGCGCGCGGTGACCGTCCAACTCGGAGCCGAGAGACGCAGCTCCAACTATCGGCTCGTCCCGCCCGGCGGCGTTTCCCTGACGCTGGATCCTGATCGGCACGTGGTCGTGGTGGGGCGACCAGGCGCCGGGCTTCGTCTGTTGGTCGACGGCGCCGATGGACCGGAGCTCGTCGACGTCTCCTTCGATCCGGCCGGCTCCTGGCGGTCGCCGCTCCCACTGCCCGACGGTGTATTCAGGGTCATCGCGCAAAGCGACGAGGCGTGGGCGGTATTGGACCAGCGATAGGTCCGTGGGCCATATGCGTGGCTCAGCACAACGGCCAACCGCGCGGCGACGGCAATTGGCCGTCGCCGAACGCCGACAACATTGGTCTGGCAAACCATTGCTCACGCGTTGGGAGCTGGACGACCAAGCCGCGGCTGTGGATGGAAGCGGTGTCGCTAAGCAGCGCCGAGCTGGGGACGCGGTCGTTAGACTGCGATCAGCTCGCGATGCGCGGCTCGACCGGGAGTGCGCACCTCGTATCCGTAGAGAGGTGTCGCGCCGAGTGCGCGAATCGCCCGGTCGTAGGTGTCCTGGCTGACACTGTGGCGACCACTCTCGAGGCGCGAGATCACGGTATGGCTCGTTCCCATCCGGTCGGCGAGGACTTGTTGGGTGATGCTGCCGATTGTTCGCAGATGGATGATGTGCTTCGCAATCGCTGCGGCCCTCGCGTGCTTCGCGGCCGCGGCCCGATATGCCGGATGGCGCATCCGTCGCGCCGCGCCCGCCGCTGCTGTCCTACCGATGGGGCTAATCCCTGTCTTGGCCACAGGCAGACCTTAGCAGAAGTGCTAAGTGACGGTCAAGTCGTGCGCCGAGCGGGTGGCGCATCCTGGCCAATTGGGCGCGGCGGCACGCGTTTCGATGCCTCCATCCGGGTTTGGAAGTCCGCAAACCGAGCGTTCGCGACCGCGATATCGGTGGCGGGCAGTGGACCGCTGGTCTTCTCGATCCCGTGGAGCAGGACGAACAGGTTGCGCGAGCGACGATAGAGGATCCGAAAGAGCCGGCGGCCGTAGTGGCAACGCAGTTCGCGCAGCTCTCCGTCGACTTGTGAGCTGTGCGGAAAGGCGAGCGGCGGTGCGACCGGCGGGAGGCCGTTGAGCAGCGCACACGCTTCGTCGAACGCTCGTTGGGCGGCTCGCGGGCGAAGCTCGTTGATGAAGTCGTCGACCGGCTCCCGACCACGACGGTCTCGGTAGTACACCGCCTGCGTCTCCGGCACTGAATGCTGACTATTGCACGGCGTGAGTCCAATCCGCGGTCAAGTCGCGGTGCGGCGGGACGCACGCTGTATCGAACCGCGATTTCGTCGTGTGGCCACGC
>JALZAB010000101.1 GCA_030948585.1 Chloroflexota bacterium | reverse complement strand
CGGCCGTCGGCGAGATGAGCTTCATCGTGAGGTTCGCGTCGTCGAGCAGCCGCTCCCCGCGGCCCTCGCCAAGACGCTTCATCGCCACCTGCACGATCTCGAAGGCCATCTTCGAGAGGGCCATGAGCGACTGGTTGCGGTGGATCCGCTGCTTCATGTCCACCTGGGACATCGCGCGGAGCCCCGAGTCCCGCAGCACGTCGATGAGGAGCCCGGTCTCGACGCCGTAGCCCGAGAAGAACGGAAGGCGCTCGAGGAGCGCGCGGCGTCCGGCCTGCTCGCCGGAGAGCGGCTGGATCATCCCCGACAGCTCCGGGAAGAACATGTTGAGGATCGGCCGGGCCATGAGTTCGGTCACCCGGCCGCCACCGGTGGCCTGCAGCTCGCCGCCGACGTCGAGCGGTCGGCGGTAGAACGCCTTCGTGAAGGCGATGTCCGGACGGAACAGCAACGGGCCGAGCAGGCCGTACACGAACTTCGGATGGAAGTTCGACACGTCCGTGTCGACCCACACCACGATGTCGCCGGTCAGGACCGAGAGGCTCTTCCAAAGCGCCTCGCCCTTCCCGCGCCCCGGCCCCATCTCCGGGAGCAGCTCCTGATGGATATGGACCGGCACGCCGAGCCCGAGGGCGATCTCGCGGGTGCGATCGGTCGAGTCGGAATCGATCACCACGAGCTCGTCCACGAGCGCGAACCGCTCCATGAGCCGCGAGCGGATGACGTGGATGACCTTGCCGATCGTGGCCTCCTCGTTCAGCGTCGGCAGCCCGACCGAGATCCGCAGCCCGAGCTTCTCCTTCTGTGTGCGCAGCGCGGCCAGGTTCGCGAACTCCGCGCTCGTGAACGTGTTCTCGACGAACCACTTGTCGACGAGCTCGCCGATCGCGACGCTTCGTCCACCCCGATCTGTCGGCAGCGCGGTCGGCGAGAGGAAGACGCTGGAGGCGACCGGCGTTCGGGTGCGCACGATGATGGCCGCCTTCGCCTCGGCGATGATCCGCTGGGCGATCGCGCCGAGGGGCTGCGGCCCGCCGCTCGCGCCGAACACGACGAGGTCGTGCCGTTCGAGCTCGTCGGTGATGATTGGCTCCGCGTCCCCGACGCGCGTCAACAGCTCGTCGACCCGTTCGTCGAAGGCGCGCTCGCCCACGAGCTGGTACAGCGTCGCCGCGGTCCGCCGCGACGTGCGGTCCTCCGGCGCCACGTGCAGCAGCGTGACGGTGCCGCTGCGGGCCCGCGCCAGATCGACGCCGAGCTTCGCGGCGAGCTCGGCGTACCGTCCGCCGCGCACCGGGACGAGGATCCGCCGCGCCCGGCCGGCCGGCCCCTTCACGATCGCGAGGTCGCACGGCGGCTCGCGGAGGATCTCCTCGATCGTCGTGCCGAGGAAATCCCACCCGGGCCGGCGCCAGCCGAGGAGCAGCAGATCCGGGCGCTCCGCGAGCGCGGCCTCCACGATGGCCGCCCAGCCCACGCGCGCGACCGTCACCAGCGGGCGCACGCTGTGGGTGCCGGCCAGGGACATGAGCTCGCGTCGCCGGGCGCGCGCCTGCGGCTGCGCGGACGCGAGCGTGTCGGTGCCGGGTACCTCGATCACCGAGGCGACGACGATCTCGCCCTCGGCGCCCGCGAGCGCCGCAGCCACCTCGATGAGACCGCGGTCGCGCGTGGCATCGACGATCGCGACGAGACACTTCATGGATCCATCCCCGTGATCGCAGGTAGCACGTGCTCGGCCAGCACCCTGGGCCACGCGTGCGCCCGGCTACGGCGGTGCAGCCGCGCGATCGGGTCCGTCTCGAGCCGCCCGCGGATCGCGGCCGCGAGGGACGCGCCATTCGCGTCGGCCGCGACATAGGTCGCGTCGTCGCCGGCGACGGCGCGGAGGGCGGGGATGTCCGAGCACACGATCGGGAGGCGATGCCACCCGGCCTCGAGGACGGGGATGCCGAAGCCCTCGTTCGCGGACGGCAGGACGAGCGCATCGGCGAGCGCGTACAGATCGCCCAGGACCCGATCGCTCACCCGCACGCCCTGGTCATGCAGCAGCAGGACCCCGGGTCCGGCCTGCGCGGCGAGCTCGCGGGCGTACACCGCGTTGCCGGGGTTGTGCGCGCCGGGACCGCCGGTCACGACCAGGGTGGTGTTCGGTAGTTCCCCCCGTCGCAGGCGCGCGACCGCGTCGATGGCCACGTCGATCCGCTTCCGCCTGGTCATGCGCACCGGCAGGAGCAGCAGCGGATCGGCGATGAAGAGTCCGAGCCGTTCCGCGAGCGCGACCCCCGCGGCAGACAGTCCGAGGAGGCTCGCCGGGTCGACGCCGTTCGGGACGACGCGCACCTTGGTCGCACCGATGCCGGTGAGCGCGATCAGCTCGTCCCGCGCCTTGTCCGAGACCGCGACGTACCGGACGCCCGGCAGCGCGGTGCGGAACAGCGACCAGGGCGGCCCATCGTGCAGCTGTCCGGCGTACTGCGCATCGGTCCAGGCGAGATCGTGCGTCCACGCGACGATCCGGTCCGGCAGCGTGCGCGCGATCCGCGCGAGGGCCTCCGTGAGCGCAGCGTTCTTGTGCAGGGTGAACGCGTTGTGCACGACGACGCGGTCGGCGCGAGCGACGTGGGGCCGCAGCTTCGCCTCGATCCGCGTCACGAGGCGTTCGTGCTCGGCCGTGACGTCACCGCGGGCCAGCGCCCCGAAGTCGCGCAGCACCGCCGGGTTGCGCGAATCGAGCTCCGGGATGCGGATCATCCTGATCGGCCGGGCGCTCCCGCGACCCGCGACGATCGCCACCTCGTGACCGGCAGCGCGGAGGGCGCGGGCATGCACGCCCATGATCCGCTCGACACCGCCGAGCACCGACGGTGCGGTGTAGTGGACCAGGAGGATCCGCTTCTTCGCGCGCCTCACACCGCGGCCGGCGCGGACCCGCGCGCGACGCGTGACCCGCCGCCGGTGACCGTCACGCTCCGTCCCGAGCGGCGAACGCGGAACGAGATGAGCGAGTCGTACGCGTGCAGGTGCTGCACCTCGATGCGGTCGAGCCATACCGGCAGCGCGGGATCGACCAGGACGCGGCGGCGCTCGAGGTCAGGCTCGAGCCCGAGCAGCGAGCGCAGGCAGAGGAACACCATGCCGGCAGACCACGCTTGCGGGATGCACGACACCAGGTAGTCGGCGGGGCGCGACGAGAACCGCAGGTCGCGCTGGAATCCGCAGAACAGCTCGGGGAGGCGCGCGTTGGGGAACCGCTTGCCGGCCTCGATGAGGGCCTCGATGATCGCATTCGCTTCCTCGCGAAAGCCGTACCGCACGAAGCCCTGCGCGATGAGCGAGTTGTCGTGCGGCCAGACGGAGCCGTTGTGGTAGCTCATCGGGTTGTACGTGGGGTACGTGCTCGAGAGCGTGCGCACGCCCCAGCCGCTGAACATGTCCGGCGCCATCAGCCGCTCGGCGACCCGGCGGGCGCGGTCGGGACGCGCGATGCCGGCCCAGAGCGCGTGTCCGGCGTTGCTCGTGACGGCGGGGACCTGCTTCTTGTTGCCGTCGAGCGCCTGGGCGTAGCAGCCCTCGTTCTCCATCCAGAAGTCGCGTTCGAAGCGCTCCGCGAGC
>JALZAB010000092.1 GCA_030948585.1 Chloroflexota bacterium | reverse complement strand
GCCCACGAGCCCGCCGCCCACGCCGACACCGACGCTGGTGCCGACCCTGGCACCCGCGGTCACGCCGGCCCCGGCCACCGCCGTACCCGCGACGGCCGCACCGGCGGCGGTGCCCGTCTCGGTGGCCGATCCCGCGGCGACGGTGGTGTCCTTCTATCGGCTGGTCACCGCCCGTCAGTACGCGGACGCGGCCCGTCTGTGGAGCGCGCGGATGCAGGCGAACTACCCGCCGGCATCGAACATCGATCAGCGGTTCGCCGACACCCGATCCATCTCTGCCGACAGCGCCGTCGTGACCTCGCAGGGCCTGAACACCGCGACTGTCAGCGTCTATCTGACGGAGGTGACCTCTTCAGCCGCGCGCCACTGGTCGGGGATCTGGACGATGGTGCGCAGCGGCTCCGGTTGGCTCATGGATTCCCCGCAGCTCGGACCGGCCTAGGCGGCGGCGCGCCGCTCCCGAGCGCGCCGGCGCTTGCCGCGGATGAAGCGGAACAGGAAGTACCCGATGAACAGCACCGGGATGCCGATCACGACGTATTCGATGTAGGCCCGCGGGATCAGCCGGCGCACGGTCGGACCGAACAGCGCGCCGAGGCCGGTCCAGAACGACCAATAGACCAGACCCGCCCCGAAGACCCCGGCCGAGAACTCGTGGAGCGGGACCTTCGCGGTGCCGCCGATCAGCGACATCGCGACGCGTAGGCCGGGGATCAGCCGTCCGAGGAGGATGGCGGTGAAGCCGTGCCGGGCGATCCGGGTCTCCCATTCATCCACTTGCTTCGGATCCACGTCGATGATCCGGGCCAGCTTGTGCGCCGCCGCGTCGCCGAAGCGTCGCGTGATCGCATAGGGGATGAGGGTCCCGAAGGTCGATGCCGCGGCGCAGATGAGCACCACGAGGGCCAGGCTGCCGAGGTCGGCCCGCGCGCGATCGCCGTAGAACATGATCACGAGGTCGCTCGGCGCGGGGAGCGGCACACCGGACTCCTCGATCGCGACGATGCCAAAGAGGGTCACGTACTCGTGCTGGGCCACGACGGCGAGCACGGCGGCGATCCCTTCGCGGAAGACGCGGAACAGCTCGGTCACGCGAGGGCTCGGGCGGCGCGGCCGGGCAGCCCGCGGCCGAGCTGCTCCGCCATCCACTTCGTGGTCGCCGCGAGCGTGCGCACATCGATCCCTGTGACAACTCCCATGCCATCCAGCATCCAGACCACATCCTCGGTCGCGAGGTTGCCGGCGGCACGCTTGGCGAAGGGCGACCCGCCGATGCCGCCAATGCTCGCGTCGACCGTCCCGATGCCGAGCTCGATCGCCGTCAGCACGTTGGCCAGCCCCTGCCCGTACGTGTCGTGGAAGTGCACCGCCAACCGCCCAAGCGGCACCTTCAGGTCGCAATGGGCGGCAATGAGCGCGCGCACGTGGGCGGCTGTCCCGCTGCCGATCGTGTCGCCGAGCGAGACCTCATCCGCGCCGCCCGCGAGGAAGCGCGCGGCGATCCCCGCGACCGCGGCTGGATCCGTGGGCCCATCGTCTGGATCGGCGATGACCATCGAGATGTAGCCGCGAACGTGCATGCCGCGGGCCTTGGCCGCCGTCGTGACCGCGAGGGCGGTCGCGATCGCCTCGTCTCGGCCGCGGCGCAGGTTCTTCCGGGAGTAGCTCTCGCTCGCGGACACGAACACCGCCACGTCGGTCGCTGCGGCCCCGACCGCGCGCTCGAGCCCGCGCTCGTTCGGCACGAGAACGGGATATCGGACGCCCGGCCGGCGCTGGAGTCGCCGCATGAGGTCGTCCGCGTCGGCCAGCTGCGGGACCGCCGCGGCGCTCACGAACGATGTGGCTTCGATGACCGTGTGGCCGGCGTCGGCGAGTCGACCGAGGAGCTCCAGCTTCGTCTCCGTCGACACGATCCGATCCTCGGCCTGCAGGCCGTCGCGCGGGCTCACCTCGACGATCTGCACGCGGGCCTCGGTCATTCGTACATTGTCGGGGTATGGAGTTCCAGGACGTCGTTCGCAAGCGGAAGATGGTGCGCACGTTCGCAGAGCGGCCCATCGATCCGGAGGTGCTCGAGCGGATCATCGCAAACGCGCAGCGCGCTCCGTCCGCTGGGTTCAGTCAGGGGTGGGCGTTCCTCGTGTTGAACGGGAAGGTCGAGACCGAGCGCTACTGGAACACCACGATGACGCCCGAGCGGCGCGCGGACTTCGGGTGGCCCGGGATGTTCAACGCCGCGACACTGATCGTATGCCTCTCGCATAAGGCCGCCTATCTCGACCGGTACGCCCGTCCGGACAAGGGTTGGGTCGATCGCGACGAGAAGCGCTGGCCGGTCCCGTACTGGGACATCGACGCGGGCATGGCTGCGCTCCTCATCCTGCAGACCGCCGTCGATGCGGGCCTCGGCGCGGTGTTCTTCGGGATCCCCGACCAGGCCGGCTTCCGCGCGGCGTTCGGCGTGCCGGACGACTACACCGCGGTGGGGACCGTCGCGATCGGCCACAAGGCCGCGACCGACCGGCCGTCGCCGTCGCTCACGAACGTCGGCCGCAAGCCCGCGGCGGATGTCGTCCACCGCGGCCGGTGGTAGCTACGGCCGGGGCGATTCCTCCGGCGGTCGAACGCCGCGAAAGGTCACGTAGAGCAGTCCGTCGTACGCGACCTTCAGCGCGCCCGCGAGGACGAACGGCAGCGCGAACGAACCGGCGGCGAACGCAAGACCCGTCACGAGGGGCGAGAACGCGGCGGAGGCCGTCCGCGCGACGTTCGTCAGACCCGCCGTCGCCGTCCGCTCGTCGGGATCGACGACGGCCATCGTATACGACTGCCGTGTCGGCACGTCCATCTGCGAGATGCTCATCCGAGCGAGGAACACGGCCACCGCAAGCGGCGCGGTCGGCATGAACGGCACCAGCATCAGCAGCGCGTTGGATGGCAGATGCGAGAACACCATCGTGTTGAGCAGACCGAAGCGCGACGCGAGCCAGCCCGCCGCGAGGAGCGAGATGCCCGACAGCACGTTCACCGCGAAGAACAGCACCGCCAGCTGGCCCGGGTCGAGGCCCCACCGCAGGTAGAACCAATACGCGACCAGCGACTGCACGACCAGGCCGCCCGCGAACGCGTCGAGCCCGAAGAGCGCGGCGAGCTTCGCGACGGTCCCGCGCGAGCGGTGGATCCCGATGAACCGCCGCTGGCCATGCACCTTGGCCACCTCCAGCTGGTCCGTGAGACCGGCGAATAGGGCGAGGTTGGCGAGACCGATGAGCGCGTAGAGGAGGAACAGCGGCCGGTACGCATCGGCACCGGTGAGCCCGAGCTGCGCGAACAGCGCGACGCTTGCCGCGAACAGCGCGCCCAGCGCGGCGCCGAATGTCGCGAGCGTGTTGTACACGGCGAACAGCCAGGTCCGGCGAGCGTCGGGCGCGGTCTGCGGGAGCATTGCCTGATCCACGGTCTGGAACACGCCGACCTCGGAGCTTGTCGCGCTGATCGTGCCGGTGAAGCCCGCGAGGATGAGGACGGCGAAGCTGTCGGTCAGCGCGAACGCGAGACCGCCGACCGCCATCAGCCCGGCCATCGTCGAGACCGTGCGCCGTCGGCCGTAGCGGTCAGCGTAGAGGGACCATCCCACTGTCATCAGCGCCGACCCGGCGATCGCGGCGGTCAGCACGATCCCGATCCGCGTGGCATCGAGGCCCAGGCGGTCGAGGTACACGCCCAGGACGACGGCCAGGTAGCCGTACGCGAAGGTCCTGAGTACCCGAGCGAGCAGGAGCCGGCGTCCGTCCGGCGTTACCCAACGAAGCCAGCCGCCGGCGCCGTCCCCGCGGGCGACCTGCGTCATCTGTAGCCTCAGTTTGCGTGTTTCCCGTATCAGTGCCCGTGCGCAGGGCGGCGGAGCCCCCGGATGGGGGACGAGCGCGTTCAGCGCTCCACGTAGAAACATCGGTGGTGGACGGGAAGCTGGGCCACGCGGTCACGGGCAGCGTCTCGCCGGCGCGGGAGACGTCCTGGACTTAGGCCGGCTCGAACTCGGCGAGACGCTGACCCCGCCGTACCTGATCCCCTTGCGCGCATAGCACGCTCCTGATCGTCCCGTCGGCCGGGGCTTCCACCCGCAGCTCCATCTTCATCGCCTCGACCACGCAGATGAGATCGCCGCGCGTGACCTGTTGACCGGCGCTGGCATGCACGGCGAGGACCGTCCCGGGCATCGGCGCCGTGATCTCGCTGCCCGCCTGCGCGTCGATGCTCCGCTCGCGCCCGGCACTGTCGAAGACGTATGTCTCGCCACGCCATTTGACCCACAGCTCGGTGCCGTCCCTCACGGCGATCCCCCGTTCCGCGCCGATCAGCCAATGACCGGCCCGCTCGTCTCGTTCGATCGTCCGGCCATCGATCGTGAATGGACCGGCGCCGCTAACGACGATCGACGTGTCGTCGAGCACGACGTTCATCCTCGGGGGCCCGCCGGCGCGCCAGCCGGCGAGGGATCGCCACGGATCGCGCACGTCCGTCGTCGGGGCGTTGCTCGCGGCGAACGCGGCGGCCGCCAGCGCCCGAGCGTCGGGCGGTGGGTCACCGGGGCCGGCGGCCAGCTCAGGGCTGCGCTCGATGAGGCCGGTATCGGCACGGCCCGCGCGCATCTCCGGGTGCGCAATGAGGCCGCGCAGGAATCTCTCGTTCGTGCGCACGCCGAGGACCGTTGACGCGCGCAGGGCGGCGTCCAGTGCGTCCAGCGCCGAGGCGCGATCGACGGCCTGCACGATGACCTTCGCCAGCATCGGGTCGTAATCGGCGGTGACGACGCTTCCCTCCTCGATCCCGGCATCCACGCGGACCCCGTCGGGCCACTCCACCAGCGCGATCCGCCCGGTCGATGGAAGGAACCCGCTCGCCGGATCCTCCGCGTAGAGGCGGACCTCGACGGCGTGGCCGCGCGGCTGGGCCGGGACGGAGAGTCGTTCACCCATCGCGATGCGCAGCTGCTGCTCGACGAGGTCGACGCCCCACACCAGCTCGGTGACCGGATGCTCCACCTGCAGGCGCGCGTTCACCTCCAGGAAGAAGAAGTCGCCGTTCACGTCGACGATGAACTCGCAGGTGCCCGCGTTGACATACCCGACCGCCTTCGCGAGCGCGACCGCCGCGTCGCTCATCCGCTGCCGCAGCGCCGCGTCCACGGCGGGTGATGGCGTCTCCTCGAGCACCTTCTGATGGCGCCGCTGCGCGGAGCAGTCGCGCTCACCGAGTGCGACCACGGCCCCGTGCGTATCGGCGAGCAGCTGGATCTCCACGTGCCTCGGTCGATCGATCGCGCGCTCGAGGATCAGCCGTTCGTCACCGAATGCCGCGGTCGCCGTACGCCGGGCGCGGGCCAACGCCTCGGACAGGTCGGCCTCGCGCGCCACCAGCTGCATGCCGATCCCGCCGCCTCCGGCCGCGGGTTTGAGCATGACCGGATAGCCGACGGTCCGGGCCGCCGCCGCGAAGGCCCCGTCCTGCTGATCGGCGCCGCGGTACCCCGGGACGACGGGCACGCCCGCGCGCTCCGCCGCCGCCTTGGCCTGGCCCTTGTCGCCCAGCCGCCGAAGGACGTCGGGGCTCGGTCCCACGAACGTCATCCCGGCCGCGGCGACGGCTTCGGCGAACGCGGCCTGTTCGGACAGGAACCCATAACCGGGGTGGATCAGCTGCGATCCCGTTTCGCGCGCCGCTCCGATGATGCTGGGGATGTTCAGATACGAGTCGCGCGCGGCCGCCGGGCCGATGCGGACGGCCGCATCGGCCTCCCGGACGAACGGCGCGCCCGCGTCCGCGTCCGAATGCACGGCCACGGTCCGAAGACCCATCCGCTGCGCGGTGCGGAAGACGCGGCGCGCGATCTCGCCGCGATTGGCCACGAGGACGGTCATCATGTGACCCAGATTGTCACCGCAACGCGCCGCGCTCGTCGAAGGCTGGCCCGTGCTCGTCTCGGTGCTCGTCGTCGCGGTCCCGTTCGGGATCGTCGCGAGCCGGTCGGGTCTGTTGCCGGCGGAGATCATGGCGATGAGCCTGTTCGTGTTCGCGGGTGCGTCGCAGTTCGCGATGGTCCAGCTGTTCGCCGACCACGTGGCCTGGCCGGTCATCGTCGCGACCGTTTTCCTGATCAATCTCCGGCATCTGCTGATGGCCGCGGCCCTGCGGCCGTACTTCGCTCGGGTCTCGGTCGGGAGGCGTCTCGCCGCTGCGTTCGTCCTCACCGATGAGGCCTTCGCCATGGCGATCGGCTGGTTCCGCCGCGGCCGCACCGAGATCGCCTATTACGTGACGTTCGCGGTCGCGTTGTACGTCCTTTGGAATACCGGGACGGCCATCGGCATGTTCGTCGGTCCCGCGATCGGCGAGCCGCGGCGATTCGGCATCGACTTCTCGATCACCGCGACGTTCATCGCCATCGTCGTGCTCGGGGTGCGGCGCCGCACCGACGCCATCGTGGCGATGGTCGCTGCGCTCCTGGCCGCCGCTCTCGCCTATCTGGGCGCGTCCGTGGTCGCGGTCGTAACGGCCGGAGCGCTCGCGCCGCTGCTCGTGCTCGCGACGCGCGACGAGCCTGGCGCATGACCTGGCTCGCGATCGCAGGCTCCGCGATCGTCACGTATGTCATTCGGGCATCCGCGTTCCGGGTGGCGATGCCGGCGAACCTGCCGCGCCGCGTCGGCCGGTATCTCGACGCGCTGCCCGCCGCGATCATCGCCGCCCTGGCCGGCCCGGCGATCCTGGTGCCCAACGGCGCACCGACCCGCGGGCCGGAGCTCATCGCGGCGCTCGTCGTCATCGGGGTGGTCGTCTGGCGGCGGAACCTGCTCGCCGGCGTGCTGGCGGGCGTCGCGACCGTCGCGCTGCTGCGCCTAGTTCTGGCGGCGTGAGCCGCCGAGCCACTTCGGTGCGCGTTTCTCGAGGAACGCCCGCATCCCGTCCTGCCCCTCGGCGCTGACCCGGGCCGTCGCGATCCGATCGATCACGAGGTCGCGCATCTCGGCAGGCGCCCGCCCGGTGACCTCGCGGACGAGCCGCTTCGCCGCGTTCACCGCCTCGGGGCCGCCCGACACGATGGCGTCGACGAACCGACCGATCTCGAGGTCGAGCTGGCCCTCGTCGACCACGCTGTGGATGAGCCCCGCCGCAAACGCGCGATGCGAGTCGAATCGGATGCCGGTCACGAACGCGGCGGTGGCGAAGCTCGGGCCGACCTTGCGCACGACGTACGGCGAGATCACCGCCGGCAAGATCCCGAGGCGCACCTCGGTGAAGGCGAACGTCGCCGCCTCGACCGCGACCGCCACGTCGGCGACGGCTACCAGCCCGACGCCGCCCCCGATCGCGGGGCCCTGGATCCGCGCGAGCACCGGCATCGGCAGCGCGTCGATCCGGGCGTACAGATCTGCAAGGGCTCCTGAATCGGCGCGATTCTCCTCGAGCGTGTAGTCGGCCATCGACCGCATCCAGGCGAGATCGGCTCCGGCGCAGAACGTGTCGCCCTCGCTCCCCAGAACGACGCACCGCGCGTCCCCCGGCACGGCGTCGACGGCGCTCGTGAGCTCGGCGATGACCTCGGCGTCGAGGGCGTTCTTGACCGCGGGGCGCGAAAAGGTGATCCGCGCCACGTGGCGCTCGTCCACCGTGCTTCGGACGAGCTCGGTCACATCCGGAACACGCCGTAGCGCGGCTCGCCGATCGGCGCGTGGCGCGCGGCGGCCAGGCCCAGTGCGAGCACGGCGCGCGTATCCATGGGATCGATGACCCCATCGTCCCAGAGGCGCGCCGTCGAGTAGTACGGCGAACCCTGGGTCTCGTACTGGTCCCTGATCTTCGCCTTGAACGCGTCACGGGCGGCATCGTCCTCGAACGTCCCCACGAGGGACAGCACGGTCGCCGCCTGGTCGCCCCCCATGACGCTGATGCGCGCGTTCGGCCACATCCAGAGCTGTCGCGGCCCGTACGCGCGGCCGCACATCCCGTAGTTCCCGGCGCCGAAGCTGCCGCCGATGATCACGGTGAACTTCGGGACGACCGCGCACGCGACGGCGGTCACCATCTTGGCCCCGTCCTTCGCGATGCCGCCCTCCTCGTACTCCTTGCCGACCATGAACCCCGCGATGTTCTGGAGGAACACGAGCGGCACGCCGCGCTGGTCGCAGAGCTGGATGAAATGTGCGGCCTTCAGAGCGGACTCACTAAACAGGATCCCGTTGTTCGCGACGATGCCGACCCGGAACCCCATGATCCGGGCGAATCCGCACACGAGCGTCTGGCCGTAGAGAGCCTTGAACTCGGTGAACCGCGAGCCGTCGACCAGACGGGCGATGACCTCGTGCACGTCGTACGGGGTGCGCGTGTCGGCGGGCACGATCGAATACAGATCCGCCGGATCGTGAGCGGGCGCCGCTGACGTGCTCACGTCCTCGCCCCAGAGCACCGGCTGCGGCGCAAGGTTCGAAACGACCTCGCGTGCGAGCGACAGCGCGTGGGCATCGTCGAGCGCGTAGTGGTCGACCACCCCGCTCTTGCGGGCGTGCACATCGGCGCCGCCCAGCTCTTCCGCCGTCACCTCCTCGCCGGTCGCCGCCTTCACGAGCGGCGGCCCGCCCAGAAAGATCGTTCCCTGACCCTTCACGATGATCGACTCGTCGCTCATCGCGGGGACGTACGCCCCGCCCGCGGTCGAGCTGCCCATGACCACCGCGATCTGGGGGATGCCGAGCGAGGACATCCGGGCCTGGTTGTAGAAGATGCGCCCGAAGTGCTCGCGGTCGGGGAAGACCTCGTCCTGGCGTGGCAGGAACGCGCCGCCCGAGTCGACGAGGTAGACGCAGGGGAGCCGGTTCTCGAGGGCGATCTCCTGCGCGCGAAGGTGCTTCTTCACGGTGAGCGGGTAGTACGTGCCGCCCTTCACCGTCGCGTCGTTCGCGACGATGACGCACTCGCGCTCCGAGACGCGCCCGATGCCGGTCACGATCCCGGCCGACGGAGCATCGTTGTCGTACAGGTCGAGCGCCGCGAGTGGCGCGATCTCGAGGAACGGAGAGCCCGGATCGAGGAGCCGCTCGACGCGGTCGCGGGGGAGGAGCTTCCCGGCCTTGGTGTGTTTCTCGCGAGCCCGCTCCGGGCCGCCCTGCCTGACGGCGTCGAGCTTCTTGTGGAGCTCCGTGACCAGTGCGCTCATGGAATCGCGACTGGAGCGGGCCTGCGGGGAGGCCCGATCGAACGCTGAAGGGAGCACCGGCATCAGGACGCGATGCTAAACTTGACTCTCCGCGCGCGCCTGTAGCTCAGTTGGATAGAGCGCAACGCTACGAACGTTGAGGTCGGGGGTTCGAGCCCCTCCAGGCGTACCGTCGAGCGACACCCCAGCGAGTTCAACGGCAAGGTGGCGGCATGGAACGCCTGCTTGGGATCGGTGGACCCTTCGTGCGGGCCGCCGACCCGGCGGCCCTGGGCGCGTGGTATCGGGAGTGCCTCGGCCTCGACGCCGACGAGCATGGCGAGTGGCATCAGCAACCCCGGCTGACGGTGTGTTCGCGACGTTCGGATCCGACACCGACTACTTCGGGTCCCGCACCCAGCAGACCCTGCTCAACTTCCGGGTCCGCGACCTGGATGCGATGCTCGCGCAATTGCGCGCCAAGGGAGCGGACGTGGCTGAAGAGACGCAGCACATGGAGGGTGTCGGTCGATTCGGCTGGGTCACCGATCCCGAGGGCAATCGGGTCGAGCTGTGGCAGCCCGCCTGACCGCGTTGAGGCCTTGAGTGGCACGTCTCCAGGCGACGGCCGGTGCCTCACCCGATTTGCTCCGCCAGCATGACGATGATGCCCTCGGGTCCACGGACATAGCAGGTCTGGACGGGACAGAGGTTGACGCCCTACCGGCTCGAACTGTCTCGATCGTTCTGGAGAGCCAACATCAGCTCGCG
>JALZAB010000078.1 GCA_030948585.1 Chloroflexota bacterium | reverse complement strand
ACCTCCGCCGTCGTCGCGCGCGCTGGCCCGCGCCTGGTTCGACATCGGGACGCAGTCCGTCGGTGGAGGCTCGAGCACGCTGTTCATGATCCGGCGCATTCTCGTCGAGCGGCACCAGTGGATCACGGTGCGTGAGTTCACGGAGGCGTGGGCCCTCTCGCAGCTGAGTCCGGGGATCCACCTGGTCGCGCTGGCGGGCCTCCTCGGTCGTCAGATGGCCGGCGTTCGCGGCGTCCTCGTCTCGGTGGCCGGCATGATGGTGCCGGCGGCGATCATCACCGCGATCGCGACGGCCTTCCTTGGCGAGATCGCCCAGCACCCGCTCACCATCGCCGCGCTCGCGGGCATCGGCCCGGTGGCCGGCGGCATGACGATCGGGCTCGCGCTCACCCTCGTCCGGCCGGTGCTGCAGCGGGGTCGCTACGCGATCCTCGACGTCGCGGTCGTCGTGGCGGCATTCGCCATTCTCCTCGGTGGCTACGCCCAGAGCCTCGCGGTCATCCTCGCGGCCGGTGCGTGCGGAGCGGTGTTCCTTGGCCGCGAGCGCCCGACATCGAGCGACGCGCCGATGAGCTGACCGGGTGCTCGAGCAGGCCCAGCTCTTCCTCGTATTCCTCAAAGCCTCGGCGCTGGCGATCGGTGGGCTCGCATCGCTGCCGCTGCTCCGCGCCGATCTCGTGCCGCAGTACGTCACCGACGCCGGGATCGTGCAGGCCCTGGCCGTCGGGAGACTCGCGCCGGGTCCGAACGGCCTGTACATCGTCAGCCTCGGCTACATCGTCGCCGGCTGGACCGGCGCGCTGTATGCGCTCATCGGCGCGAGCGTCGCGCCGCTCGTCATGCTGCCCGCCACGTCACTCGCGCGGCGGTGGCTCCTCTCGGCGTGGTTCGGCGGGCTCGTGCGCGGCGTATCGCTGGCAACGGCCGGCCTGCTCCTCGCGACCGGCGTCACGATCGTCCAGGGCAGCGGTACGGCGGCATGGCAGCTCGCGCTCGTGGTCGTGACCGTCGCCGTCACCGCCCACGGGAAGCTGCATCCGGCCGCGATGATCGTGGTGGGCGCCGCGGTGGGTCTGGTGCTGGGGCGCTAGGAGACCGCGGACTCGATCGCCGAGTCATGTAGCCCCCAGGGACGGCTTGTAACGGCGGGGACTACTGTGAGTGGTAACGCGTTGCCCAAGTAAGAACGGAGTCGAAAGTGAACGGTACGGTCAAGACACTCACGGATCGCGGCTATGGCTTCATCGCGCAGGCGGACGGCACGGACCTCTTCTTCCATCGCTCGCAGGTGGCGGGCGGCGGATTCGACCGGCTGCAGGTCGGTCAGGCCGTGACCTACGAGAAGGGCGTGAGCTCGCGCAACAACAAGGAAGAGGCGCAGAACGTCACACCCTCCTAGCACGCGCTGCTGACGACGCGAACGTGGCCGGTCCCGGGCGAATGAGCCCGGGATCGGCCTTTTCATTACAACTGTGCGAACGGACATCACGCCTACCGCACGATGTCGATATACGCCCCGCCTGAGCGTCGTAGTGCTGAGAACGCGCCGAGAGGGCGCAACGGAGGATCCACCGTGAAGTACATCCTGATGTTCATCAGCGACGACTCGAACTGGGACCCGGGCAAGCCCGAGACCCAGGCGGTCTACAAGCGCATCGGCGAGTGGTGGACCGAGCAGTCCACGAGCGGCAAGATCACCGGCGGCGAGGAGCTGAAGGGCACGAACACCGCGACCACGATCCGCCAGCGCGATGCGAAGGTCACGGTGACCGACGGCCCGTTCAGCGAGTCGAAGGAGTCGATCGGCGGCTACGCCATCGTCAACGTGAAAGACCTCGACGAGGCGATCGCGATGGCGAAGAGCTGGCCGGCCCTCAGCACGATCGAAATCCGGCCGCTGGTCGAGAACTAGGAGCGGACCCGCTCGAGCGCGTCTTCCGCGAGGAGCACGGCCGACTGACCGCGGCGCTGGTGCGGTCCCTCGGCGACTGGGACCTCGCTGAGGAGCTCGTGCAGGACGCGCTCGTCGCGGCCCTCGAGCACTGGCCCCGGGACGGGATCCCGCAGAACCCGGGCGCGTGGCTCATGACGACCGCGCGGCGGAAGGGCATCGACCGCCTCCGCCGCGAGGCCCGCTACCGCGACAAGCTCGCGCAGCTGCAGGAGGAGCCGATGCCCACGACAGCGGCCGAAGGTGACGACCGGCTCGAGCTCATCTTCGCCTGCTGTCACCCGGCCCTCCCACGGGAGTCGCAGATCGCGCTCACGCTCCGGAGCGTGGTCGGCCTGACGACGGCGGAGATCGCCCGCGCGTTCGTGACGCCCGAGGCCACCATCGCCCAGCGGCTCGTGCGGGCCAAGCGGAAGATCGAGGGCGCAGGCATCCCGATGCGGGTGCCGGACCCGGACGAGCTCCCGGACCGGCTCGCCGAGATCCTCGGCGTCCTGTATCTCATGTTCAACGAGGGCTACATGGCGAGCGCGTCGCCCGAGCGCCGGGACCTCGCGCAGGACGCGCAGTGGCTCGCGCGGCTCATCGTGCGGCTGATGCCCGACGAGCCGGAGGCGATCGGGCTTCTCGCGCTCATGACCCTCCAGCTCGCCCGCGCCGACTCGCGGTTCTCGGCCGATGGGCGGTTGGTCCTGCTCGAGGAGCAGGACCGATCACGCTGGGACGCGCAGGCGATCGCCGAGGGCGTCCGGTTGATCGAGCGGGCGGGGCGGATGCGGCGCCCCGGTCCGTACCAGGTCCAGGCCGCGATCGCGGCGTGTCACGCGGAGGCACCGTCGTGGGGGCGGACCGATTGGACCCAGATCTTCGGGTTGTACGAGGGTCTCGCCCGGATGACGGGCTCGTCGGTCGTGCGCTTGAATCGTGCGATCGCGCTCTCGCATATCGCCGGGGCGGAGCGCGCGCTCGCGGAGGTGGACGATATACGTGACGAGCTCGATCGGTATCACCTGTATCACGCCACGCGCGCGGCGCTGCTCCGCGACCTCGGCCGGATCGCCGAGGCCCGGGTCGCCGACGAACGGGCCCTCGCGCTGACCGACAATCCCGCCGAGCGCGCACTGCTGATGGAGCGCATCGGCGCATGACCGCGGCGTGCATCTTCTGCAAGCTCGCATCGGGCGAGCTCGACGGGAACATCGTGTATCGCGACGGGAAGGTCGCGGCATTCCTCGACCGAGCGCCGCTCTTTCTGGGACACACCCTGGTCGTGCCGCGAGCCCATGCCCCGACCCTCGATGACCTCGCACCCGAGCACGTCGGCCCGCTGTTCGACATCGTGCGCCGGATGTCGATCGCCGTGCAGCGCGCCCTGGCCGCGGAAGGGTCGTTCGTGGCGGTCAACACGCGGGTGAGCCAGAGCGTCCCGCACCTCCACGTGCACGTCGTCCCGCGCAGGCAGGGTGACGGCTTCTTCTCACCGCGGCCGATCTGGAGGCGCCGGGCGTATGCCAGCGAAGCGGACGCCGCCGACCACGCCGCCCGTATCAAACACGCGTTCGAGGCCACCGAGCCCTAGAAATCGCGATTTCACAGGGTCTTTACGGGTTGGGGGCCCTCTCCCGCAACTACGGGAGGCCCTCGTGCGATAGGACTGTCAGAGATGCAACAGCCGCAGCCCCCCAGCCGGCCAACGCGCCGTTTCAGCCGCCGCACCGTCGTGGTGGGGGCAGGCGCCGCGGCCGGCGGCTTGGCCGTCTCGCGGGTCCTCGGGCTGCACACGCTGGATCGGCTGACCCTCGGCGACCCGACCACCGCGCCGGTGGTGAACACGAAAGACTGGGTCAGCCCGCTCGACCGGCCGGACGCGCAGGTCGCGCAGCTGCTCCGTCGCGCGACGTTCGGCATGACGAAAGCGCAGTACGACCAGGCGCTGGCCGATGGCTTCAAGAAGACCGTCGACAACCTCATCGACACGCCCGCCGCGATGCCCAAGGATCTCGCGGGTGCTGACGCGGCGACGCAGGACAAACCGATCAACGTGGCGAACCTCCAGTCCTGGTGGCTTGATCAGATGCTGTCGACACCGACGCCGTTCGCCGAGCGAATGACCTATTTCTGGCACGGCCACTTCACCAGCGACTTCCGCAAGGTCACGACGCAGTCGCCGTACATCTATTGGCAGAACCTGACCTGGCGCAAGAACGCGCTGGGCAGGTTCCGCGACATGCTCTATCAGGTCACCACAGACCCCGGGATGCTGCGATACCTCGATCTCGGCCAGAGCACCGGGAAGGCTCCGAACGAGAACTACTCGCGCGAGCTCATGGAGCTCTTCACGATGGGTGTCGGCACGTTCACCGAGGACGATGTGCGCGCCGGGGCGAAGGCTCTGGCCGGCTGGCGCGAGCCGCAGACGCAAGCGATGGTCGACTACCTCATCGCGCGCGCGCAGCAGCAGGGCCGTCCGGCCCCGAAGAACCTCGTCGCCGACACGGTGAAGACCGGCGTCTTCGATCAGGCGCGCACGTACAAGGGAAACGTGACGTTCCTCGGCGTGACGAAGCAGTGGGACACGAACATGGTGCTCGACCGGATCATGCAGCAGGACTCCGTCGCGCCGTACATCACGCGAAAGGTCCTCCGCGAGTTCGTGATGCAGGATCCGCCGGACGCGTACGTCGTCCGGATCGCGGCGGGCTGGAAGAAGAGCGGCTACGACGTGAAGTCCCTGATGCGAGATGTCTTCATGAGCCCGGAGTTCTTGCAGCCCGCGGCGTACCGATCGCTCGTGAAGTCACCGACCGAGGTGATGGTCCACATCGCGCGGGCCCTCGAAGCCCCGCAGCTCTCGAAGACCATCGCGCAGTCGGGCAGCGGTATGGGCCAGGCGCTCTTCGATCCGCCCGAGGTCGGCGGCTGGCCGAGCAACGCGTCGTGGGTGTCGAGCAACAACGTGCTCACGCGCGTGAACTTCGTCGTCACGACGCTTGGCGGCATGCAAAAGCTGCCGGCATTCGGGAACGCGCACCAGACGCACATCGACGGGATCGTCAGCGAGCAGACTGCCCAGCTGTTGAACTCGGCGACCGATGACCAGACCCGCTGGCTCATCCTCCTGGCCTCGCCCGAGTTCCAGCTGAAGTAAGGAGATCGATATGAGCATGCAGAACGTCGGCATCGACAAGATCTCGCGCCGGGACTTCCTGCAGAAGGGCCTGGTGTTCGGCGCCGGCGCGCGCGGCCTCGCGGCAGGCTACGCCGCGGTGCCCGACGTATTCGCGAAGGCCGTGTACAGCGCCAAGGGCGCCGGTGTGACGAATGACAAGGTCCTCGTGATGATCCAGCTCGGCGGTGGCAACGACGGCCTGCAGACCGTGATCCCGATCGGCGATCCGAAGTACCGGGACCTCCGCCCGACCCTCGGCAAGGAGGCGGACGCCGCTCTCCCGATCGACAAGGACCACGGGCTCCACCAGAACCTCAAGGGCATCAAGTCGCTCTACGACCAGGGCAAGGTCGCCATCGTCCAGGGCGTCGGCTACCCCACGCCCAGCTTCTCGCACTTCGACTCCATCAGGGTGTGGGAGACGGGCGACCCGACGCGCCGGCAGCAGGATGGCTGGCTCGGCAAGACGATCGAGAAGAATTACGACTCCGCCGGGCACCCCCTCGTCGGTTGCGCGACCGGAACGACGTCGACGCCGGGCATGCTGCGGGACCTGCAGGCGACGCTCACGGTCATCAACGACCAGTCGTCCTTCAAGTTCCAGGGCAACAGCGACAACGTGGACCGGGTGATGGGCACCCTCTACACGGGCACCCCCGGCATCTATGGCGCGCTGTTCGACACCGCGATGTCCACGGTGCGCGACACGGTCGCGCAGCTGAAGACCTCGGCCGCGAAGTACGTGCCGAAGGCGAGCTACTCCGACAACCAGAAGCTCGTCTTCAGCTCGAAGAACCAGCTCGCGGCGGCCCTGCAGCTCGCGGCGGAGCTCATCGTGACCGGCACCGGGGTCAAAGTGCTGCACGTCACCCTCGGCGGCTTCGACACGCACTACACCGAGCAGACCCGCCACGGGGACCTCATGGCCTACCTGGACGCCGCGGTCTCCGCGTTCCATCAGGACCTCTCCGCGTACGGGATGGCGGACCGTGTGCTCATCGCCACGTGGTCGGAGTTCGGCCGCCGGCCGCAGGAGAACGCGAGCGGCGGGACCGATCACGGGACCGCTGCGCCGGTGTTCCTCATCGGCGACCCGGTGAAGGGCGGCCTCTACGGCCAAGGCCCGAGCCTCGCGAAGCTCGACACCCAGCAGAACGTCAGCTTCAACGTGGACTTCCGCTCGGTGTACCAGGAGATCCTCAGCGGGCACCTGGGCCTCGACGGCAAGGACGTCTTGGGATCGAGCTTCGATGTGATCCCATTCATGCGGGCCATAGCGAACTAGACATGCCCTCCTGGTCGCTGAAGCTCTCGGCGATCTTCATCACCCTCTTCGTGTTCGTCGGCTCGTTCGACTACGCGAAGGGGCACGTGAAGAACCCCAACGCGCCGCTGCAGCCGCCGGTCGCCGACGCTCCGGCGGCGACCGCGGCGCCGTCGGTCCCGGTACCGACCATCGGCCCACTGCTCACCACCCGTCCCGGCCAGCGACCCGCGACGACCACCCCCGGTCCCCGGCTCACGCTGGCGCCCGGCGTCCAGAGCGCGACCCTCGCCCCGATCACCTTCACGCACACTTCCTAACGTATGGACCCGCAGCTCTTGGTCTGGACCGTGGCTCGAGCCACCGGCGTCGCCGCCTATATCGCGGTCTGCCTGTCCATCTTGTCGGGGATCGCGCTCCGCACATCGGTGCTCGACTTCCTCGCGACGAACCGCGCGCTTCGATCGCTGCATGACTTCATGACGTGGATCTGGATCCCGCTCGGGCTCACGCACGTCGCATCGCTCCTGCTGGACAAGACCGCGCAGATCGGGCTCCTCGACGTGGTCGTGCCGTTCCGGGTGGGCTACGCGCCGGTGGCGATCGGCCTGGGCTCGCTGTCGCTCGACATCATCGTGCTCATCACGGTGACGAGCTGGCTCCGCCGCAGGACCGGTGACCGGCTGTGGCGGTGGATCCACCGGACGAGCTACGTCGCGTTCGGCACGATGTTCCTGCATGGCTTGCTGTCCGGCACCGACTTCAGCTCCCCGCTCATCTCCGCGATCGCGTGGTCGGCCGCGCTCGGCATCGGGGTCCTTGCGCTCTCCCGGATCGTGTTCGGCCGGCTGCCCGGCTAGAGGCCACTCTCGTTGCGCAGCGTGTCCATCGTCACTCCGCCGGTCGGTGTCCAGTCGTGCTCGCCCGCCCTGACGTCGAACGGGCAATATGCCCAGAGCCCCTCGAACAGGGTCAATGTGTCGCTCCGTTGCACGGCGGGGCGGTCATGAGCGGGGTTCGTACACCGGAAGTGCACGAGCGTCCCTTTGGAGCCGGAGCGTTGCATGGACACCGTCCTATCTGGGGTCGGTCGACGCCGAAGTTGGACGGTTTCAAGGCAACCCCCGTGCCGTAGGTGCCTTGGATTGTGGACAAGCAAGTAGAGTCACGAAAACCCGCTGATACCTGTCATGGACCTGTCACATTCGAGGGCGTGGCGGTGCTTGAGGGGATGAACGCATGGAAGCGGACACCGCCGTTTTGATCGAACGACCCTGGCCTCGCGCGGCGGCGGTGCCGGCCGCCTTCGAACTGCTGTTCCGCGCGGAGTACGCCCGGGTGGTCCGGATCGCGTACCGCGTCGTCGGCGATCAGGGTGAGGCCGAGGATGTGGCCCAGGACGTCTTCATCTCCTTCTACCGGTCGCATCCGGCCGAAGCCGCCTACGCCGCGCCGTGGCTGCACCGGGCCTCAGCGCACACCGCCCTCAACGCGGTACGCGCCCGCGGCCGGCGCAGCGTGCGCGAGGATCGGGACGCCCGGGGGCGCGACCAGGTCGCGGACCCGGAGGTCACGGCGCTCGAGCGCGAGCGCGCCCGCGAGGTCCGCGCGGTGCTCGCACGGCTGCCACGCGGAGCCGCCGAGCTCCTCGCGCTTCGATACAGCGGTCTGAGCTACGCCGAGGTCGCCGCAGCGACGGGCACGAAGATCGATCAGGTCGGCACGCGCCTGCGGCGCGCGCACGACGCATTTCGCAAGGAGGCCTCTCGTGGACAACATCGATAGCAATGAAAAGCTCTTGGCCATGCCGCCGCTCGCGGTGGACACCGAACGCGGATTGACGCGGTTCGCGTCGACGCTCCGGACCACCGACGCGCAGGCGCCGAGGCGCGCCGGGCCCACATTCCTCTTCGGAGCGCCGGCGAAATGGCTCGGTGCGGCGGCGGCGATCGTGATCGTCGCCCTCACCCTGACGATGACCGGCGTCGCCGACTCGATCCTGCAGATCTTCGAAGCGAAGCAGTTCGCGGCGGTCAACGTGACAACCACGGACATGAAGACGCTCGGCGAGCTGTCCCAGTTCGGGAAGCTCACCTGGTCGGCAGAGCCGAACCCGCACCCGGTCGCGAGCCTCGCCGCGGCCACCGCCGAGACGGGCCTGCCCGCCGTGAGCGTGCGCGTGCCCGCGTCGGTCACCGCGACGGCCGAGTACGGCGTCGTGCCGCGCACCTCAGCCACCTTCGTATTCGACGCGACGCTCGCTCGCGCGAGCGCTGCGGCGATCGGCCGCACGGCGCCGCCGATGCCCGCGAAGCTCGATGGCAGCTCCCTCGTGTTCACCGGCGGTCCCGCGATCCTCATCACCTATGGCGACTCGAGCGGCGCCGCCGGCGCATTGATGGTCGGCGTCGCGAAGGCGCCGACGGTCGGCTCGGACGGCGCGTCCGTGGCCGAGATCCAGGCCTACCTCCTGTCACAGCCGAGCGTGTCGCCGGCGCTCGCCGCGCAGATCCGCGCGATCAGCGACCCATCGACCACGCTGCCCATCCCAATCCCCGTTGGCCAGGCCGCAGCGAGGACCGTGAGCGTGCATGGCACGAGCGGATTGTTCGTCGGTGACTCCACCGGTCTCGGCAGCGGCGTGCTCTGGCAGCAGAACGGGCTCGTCTATGTGGTGGGCGGAACGCTCACCGAGGCGGAGGTCCTCGCGGTCGCCAACAGCCTCAAGTAGTGGGGCCCGCGCCGGTCGCAATCCGCACCGAAGAGCTGGCCAAGCGCTACGGGAAGATCACCGCGCTCGCGGGACTGACCATGTCGATCCCGGCCGGAGACGTGTTCGGCTTCTTGGGCCCGAACGGCGCAGGCAAGACGACCGCGGTCAAGCTCCTCCTTGGGCTCGCGCGTCCGAGCGCCGGCGAAGGCTGGGTGCTCGGGGCTCCGCTCTCCGACCGTGCAGCGCACCGGACCGCACGTCGCGGGGTCGGCTACCTGCCCGAGCTCTTCCGGTACCAGCATTGGCTGTCGGCGCGCGAGGTCCTGCGGGTCCATTGCGAGCTCATCGGCCTTGATCGGGCGACGTGGGGCGCCGAGATCAAGGACGCCCTGGCCATCGTCGGGCTTACCGAGCGCGCGGACGACCGCGTGGGCGGCTACTCGAAGGGCATGCAGCAGCGGCTCGGTCTCGGCGTCGCCCTGTTGGGCCGTCCGGCCCTCGTGCTGCTGGACGAGCCGACGAGCGCGCTCGACCCGGTCGGGCGACACGACGTGCGCGAGGTCATCCGGGCGTTGAAGGAACGCGGCACGACGGTGTTCCTGAACTCCCACCTGCTGACGGAGGTCGAGCAGGTGTGTGACCGGGTGGCCATCGTCGACAAGGGGCGGGTCATCCAGGTCGGCACTCTCGACGAGCTCCTCACCACCCACGCGGTCCGCATCCGCGCTGCCGGGCTCGATGCCGCCGGTCTCGCCGCCGTCCGCGCCTTTGGCGAGATCCAGAGCGAGGGCGAGTGGACCGTGGTCCGTGGCATCGCGCCCGAGCGGGTGCCCGATCTGGTGCGCGCCATCGTCGAGGCCGGCGGGCGGGTCTACGCGGTCGAGCCGCGGCACGAGTCGCTCGAGGACCGGTTCCTCAGCCTCCTCGAGAAGCCGCACGCATGAGGGCGCTCGTCATCGCCAGGCTCGTCCTTCGCGAGGCCGCGCGGCGCCGGCTGCTCCTCGCGCTGCTCGTGCTCACGCTCATCGTCATCGCGCTCACCGGGTGGGGCTTCTCGCGCATCCCCACGATCACGCAGCGCGGCGCGCCACTGCCCGACCTGCAGGTGAAGCTGCTCGCCTCCCAGTTCCTCATCGTGACGATGTTCATGTTCAGCTTCGTGCTCGCCATGGCGGCCGTCTTCATCGCGGCGCCGCAGATCAGCGGCGACGTCGAGTCGGGTACTGCGCTCGCGATCCTGTCACGGCCGATCGGCCGCGCCGAATTCGTCGTCGGGAAATGGCTCGGGCTCGCCGCGCTCGTCGTGATCTACGCCGGCGCGGCCGGAGCCATCGAGCTGGGCGTGGTGAACGCGGTCGTCGGCTACGTTCCGCCGGAGCCTGCGCAGTTCATCGCGTTCATCATCGCCGAGGGCCTCGTCATCATGACCCTCGCCCTCCTGCTATCGACGCGTCTCTCCGGGATGGTGGGCGGCGTGATCGCCCTCGTGCTGTTCGGGATCGCTTGGATCGGCGGGATCGTGGGCGGCATCGGTGCGGCATTCGACAACGCGGGCATCACCCACGCCGGCACGGCGATCAAGCTCATCCTCCC
>JALZAB010000073.1 GCA_030948585.1 Chloroflexota bacterium | reverse complement strand
CCCCCGGCGGAGCCGCCGTCACTTGACCCCGTTCCCGCCCATTGATAGGGTTTCGGCGTTCTGGTCAGACCACCTGACCAATTCCGTGGGGAGGCCTCCACTGGCAGTCATCGAGCCGGTCCGTCGTAGCCGCCTGTATCAGGACATCGTCAGCCAGATCGAGGCCCTCCTCGACAGGGGCGAGCTGCACCCCGGCGACCAGCTGCCTCCCGAACGGGCCCTCGCCGAGCAGTTCCAGGTCTCCCGGGCCTCGGTGCGCGAGGCGCTCCGCTCGCTCGAGCTCCTGGGGGTCGTCGAGACCCGCGCCGGCGGCGGCACATTCGTCCACCGCACCGTGCCGGAGGATCTCGCGCGGCCGCTCTCGAACCTCATCGTGCGCGGCCACAGCCTCACCGACGTGATCGAGGTTCGCGGCCTCATCGAGCCCGCGATCGCGGCCGCCGCGGCCAAGCGGATCGACGCGGCGGAGCTCGAGGAGCTGCGCCTGATCCTTAGGCAGCAGGCCGAGAAGATCGCTGCCGGCGAGGCATACGCCGAGGAGGACACCCGCTTCCACGAGCTCATCGGCCAGGCGGCGCGCAACGGGCTGCTGGTGACCATGCTCGGGGTCATCTGGGACGTGCTGCGGGCCTCACGCGAGCAATGGCTCCAGACGAACCAGCGGGCCCACTCGTCGATCGACCTGCACCAGCGCATCCTCGCGGCGCTCGAGGCGCATGACCCGGACGCGGCCCGCGCCGCGGCCGCCGATCACATCCGCGCCGTCGGCGAAGGGATCCTCGCGCGCATCGCGGACAACGAGCGCTCGCACTCCACGGCCGCTCAGGCCATCGCGAAGGGAGCAAGATGAACGACGTCGTCAAGACCGATCCAGCATCGATCACGATCGAGATCGTCTACCGCGGCATCTTCCAGAAGACCCTGGCCCAGCGGATCTGCCGCTCGGTCGTGCTCGCGGCGCGAAAGCGCGGATATACCGGCACCGCGTTCGGCCGCTACGGCGACTCGCCCGAGCGCAATGGCGTGCCGGCCAAGTACTTCGCCGTCGTCGCGATCAACGACCTCGAGCTCGAATCGTCCATGGCCAAGTACGAGCCGAGCGTCGTCGATATCGCCGTCGCCGTGGACGACACCCTGGTCAAGGGCGTCGAGTCATGGGCCTGGTACGGCCGGCAGCCGATCTGGAAGCCGGTGCACGAGCGGGGGGCGGTCCTCATCACCTCCGACAACACGCTCGATGCTGTCCTCGCGCAGACGGACGCCGCCGAGCGGCCGTACCTCATGGGCATCGTCCCGGGACTGGCGTCGTTCGCCGGCCTCTGGGTCTACAAGGACGATCACACCGACTACCGGGTGCTCGGCGCGCTCGCCAAGGTCGCTCCGGACTGGGTCCGGATCGAGGACGTGAAGACGCTCATCCAGGAACAGACGCAGGATGGCAGCGCGGTCGCATCGGCCCAGGAAGGCTACGAACGGACGCAACTCCGTCAGATCAACGTCGGCGACGGCACCACCGGCCACGAGGTCCTGCAGTTCGAGAAGCCCGGCTGGACGACGATGCGGCCCGGCATCATCGTCGACGCGCGCAAGCCCGGCGAGCGGAACCCGTACTACAAGAAGTACGGCGCCCGGACCCTCCGACCGGTCGTCAACTTCGACACCTGCATCAAGTGCACGATGTGCTGGCTCGATTGTCCTGACGAGTGCTTCGAGGTCACCCCCGAGGGTCACTACGAGGTGGTCTACGAAGCCTGCATCGGGTGCGGCATCTGCGCGCAGGTCTGTCCGGTGAAGGACTGCATCGTGATGGTGGACGAGCTGCGGTTCGAGGACAACGACGACAAGTGGCAGCTCTGGAAGAGCGATCACGATGCGTACAACCGCTGGTTCGAGCAGAAGAGCGGCGTGTCGGCCGACCCGAAGCGGGCCGCAGTCGCGTCGAGCGCGGCCGAGAACGCGGCACCCGGCGCCAATCCGACGACCGCTGGAGGTGAAGATTAGGTGGCCATCCAGATCAAGGAGCAAGAGCATCGCGACGTCGAGACCGAGCAGCTCGCCACGGGCTGCGAGGCCATCGCCGAAGCCATTCGCCTCGCGGACGTCGACGTCATGGCCGCGTACCCCATCCGCCCGTACGACGGCGTGATGCAGGCCGCGGCCAAGCTGATCGCCAACGGCAAGATGGACGTCGAGTACATCGTCGCCGACGGCGAGCACAGCCAATTCGAGATCGTGAAGCACGCGTGCGCCGTCGGCTCGCGCGTGTTCGTCGGCTCCTCGGGGGTCGGCTGGTTCTACGCGATGGAGGCCATCGCCGTCACCGCGGGCCTTCGCCTGCCGGTGGTCGCGATCTGCGGCAACCGGGCCCTCGACGATCCCGGCGCGTTCGGCTGCGAGCACAACGACGCCCTCGCCGTGCGTGATCTGGGCTGGCTCCTCTGCTGGGCCGAGACCGCCCAGGAGTCCTTGGACTTCGCCCTCACGGCCTGGCGCGTCGCCGAGGACAAGCGGGTGTCGCTCCCGCTCGCGATCGGCCTCGACGGCGCGTTCCTCACCCACTCCCAGCAGATCGTGAAGATCCCGACCCAGGCCGCGGTCGACCAGTTCTTGCCCAAGTTCGACCTCGGCGACCGTCTTCTGCACCCGGACAACCCGATCACGATCGCGCCCCAGGTGGACCAGGACTGGCTCATGGAGATCCGGATGCAGAACGACCAGGCCATGCGCAACGCGCTCGGCGTCATCACCGAGGCCCACGCCGAGTTCAAGAAGCTCTTCGGTCGTGGCGGCGAGAACCCGTTCCTGGATGAGTACATGACCGACGACGCGGAGGTCGTGTTCATCGGCCAGGGCACGCTGTCCCTGCCGATGAAGGTCGCGATCCGCAAGCTCCGCAAGGAGGGCCACAAGGTCGGTCTCGTCCGCCTCAAGTGGTTCCGGCCGTTCCCGACCGCGGACGTCGTGAAGAGCCTGAGCCGGTTCAAGGCCGTCGGGGTCATCGACCGCGACTACAGCTTCGGCTCGCCCTACTACGGCGGCGTCCTGTACAACGAGATCCGCTCGGCGATGTACTCGGTCGAGAAGCGCCCGACGATCGTCGGGTTCATCGCGGCCCTCGGCGGCCGCGAGATCGAGCAGCCGATGGCCCGCGAGATGTTCGACAAGCTGACCGCCACTGCGAGTGGTGGCCTCACATCCGGTGACATCACTCACTGGATCGGCGTGCGGAACTAAGGGAGACGACGATGACAGTGACCGCGAGCAACACCCCGCTCGACCTTCCCCAGATCAAGGGCGTCAAAGACGTCCCGTACGACGAGCTCTTCGTGTCGGGTCACCGGACCTGCCAGGGCTGCGAGTCCGCGCTGGTCATGCGGCACATGGTGAAGGCCTCTGGACCGCGAACCATCGTGCTTGGATCGACGGGTTGCATGTACGTCGCGAACACGACGTACTACACGACGCCGTGGGTCGTGCCGTGGATGCACACCCAGCTCGGCGCCTCGGGCTCCGCGGCGCTCGGCACCGCGGCAGGCCTCAAGGTCCTCATGCGGAAGGGCAAGATCAAGGATGAGAAGATCAACGTCATCGCGTTCTGTGGTGATGGCGGCGGCGCGGACATGGGCATTGGCGCGATCAGCGCGACGCTCACGCACAAGGACTACAACTCGCTCATCCTCCTGTACGACAACGAGTCGTACGCGAACACGGACATCCAACTCTCGAGCCAGACGCCGTATGGCGCCGTGACGACGTTCTCTCCGTCGGGCACCGAAAAGCGGCTCATGCACACCCGGTGGAAGAAGAACATGCCCGGCATGATGGCCGCCGGCCATCCGGAGTCGCGGTACATCGCCGCGGGGTGCGCGGCGTACGCGGTCGATCTCATGAACAAGATCCGTAAGGCCCTCGAGCTGGGCGGGCCGACGTTCGTGCACACGCTCGACCCGTGCCCGAAGGGCTGGGACTACCACCCGCAGTACAGCCAGGAGCTCGGCCACCTCGCGGTCGAGACCGGCATCTGGCCGCTGTACGAAGTCATCGACGGCGTGTGCAACCTCACTGGCCCCACCCGGCAGATCGCCGAGGGCCGCAAGAAGCGCAAGCCGGTGTACGAGTACCTGAAGCGGCAGGGCCGCTTCGCGCATTTCCTCGACGAGGACGTGGAGCACTTCCAGGCCACCGTCGACAAGATGTGGACCGAGTGGCTCATCCCCGGCGTGATCCCGTTCACCGTGGCCGCGAAGGATCAGACGCTTCTGCGCATCGACCGGAAGCCGCTGCACGCGGAGGCCACGCCGGCGTAGCTACGCGATCGCATCGTCGTGGAGAGGCCGGTCCGCAGGGGCCGGCCTTTTCTTGTGGATACGATGGCCGTGATGCGGCGCCCGTTCCTTGCATTCCTGGTGGGCGGTGCGGCCGGCTTCGCCATCCTGGTGCTGTTCCAGGTGCTGAGCGAGACCAGGCTCGCCTTCGGACCGTGGGCCCTCAACGGAAACGGCGCGCTCGCGGTCCCGTTCATCGGTTTCCCGCTCGCCATCTACGCCGGCTGGACGGCGCTCGCCGATCGCTGGGCAGGCCGTGACCTGGCCGTCGATATCGCCAGCTACACCGCTGGACTGATCCTCGGCTCGTTCCCGCTCGGCCTGTTCTTCGCGTTGCCGATGGCCCTCGTCGCGGGGGCCGTGTACCTCACCTGGTCGCGCAGGTCCGTGCGGCGCACCGATCGCCTGCTGTGGATCGCGTTCGCGGTGAGCGTCCTGCTCGGCGCGATCCCGGTCCTCGGGTTGTTCGGGGTCGCGCTGCTTCCCGGCAGCGTGATCCTGCTCGCGCGCGGCAAGTCACTGTGGGCCCGGGTCGGCCTCGGCGCGCTGCTCGTCGCGGCGACAATGGTCATCGTGTTCATCGTGCCGCTGCTGTTCCCGGTGGGACCGGCGCCCTCCTAGGTCAGCTCGCGTACCGGGCGGGGTCCTTCTCGAACGTCTGCCGACAGCCATTCGAGCAGAAGTAGTAGGTCTGACCGGCGTGCACGGACTTCCCGCCAGGCGGGTTCGCCGTGTCCACATCCATCGCGCAGATCGGGTCCTTTGCCGTTGCCATGTCGTTCCTCCCGAACAAAGAAAGAGGCTGGCACCAGTCCGGTGCCAGCCTCCATGGTGCGCGGTCCACGCGGATTACGCGGCGGGGTCCGCCTTGGGAGCGGCGGTGGGCTGCGGCGCAGGCGCCTGCGGGGCCGCCTGCTGAGCAGGCGCTGGTGCTCCCTGGAATGACGGCGGTGCGCCGGCCGGTCGGAAGCCGCCTGGAGCGCCGTAGCCGCCCGGCCGGTATGGCGGGCGGTCAGGCTTTGGCGGTGGCGGTCCGCCGGCCATCGCGCGGGCCTGCGGGCTCATGAGCGAGCGCACGTGCTCGGCGGTGTACGGCAGGAGGGCCATGTGGCGCGCACGCTTGAGGGCCGCGGTCAGCATCCGCTGATGCTTCGCGCAGGTGCCGCTCTTGCGGCGCGGATCGATCTTGCCGCGATCGCTGATGTACCGGCGGATGCGGCCGACCTCTTTGAAGTCGATCTTCTGGACCTTGTCCACGCAGAACGCGCAGACCTTGCGGCGCGGCCGGCGCGGTCCGCCGTAGCGCGGACGGTCGCCGCCACCACCGCGGTCATCGCCACCGCGGTCGCGAGAGCCGCCGCCCGAGCGGGCGCCGTCGCGACGCGGACCGGAACGTTCCTGACTCATCTCGTCTCCTTAGAACGGGATCTCGTCCGGGTCGAAGGACCCGGAGTCGCCCTGGGGCTGGCCGCCCGCCGCCGCCGGCATCGGACCGCCGCCCATCCCGCCCTCGCGCTCGTTGCGCCGCCCGAGGAGCTGGAAGTCGTTGCAGCTGATGTCGAGGCTCGTCTTCTCGACGTTGTCCTTGTTCGTGTACGTGCGCGGGCTGAACCGCCCGTCGACGTAGATCTGCTGGCCCTTCTGGATGATCTGCTGCGCGGTCTCGGCCTGCTTGCCCCAGCAGCTCACGCGGTACCAATCGGTCTGCTCGGACCGCTCGCCACCGCTGTTGGACACCCGGTTCACGGCGACGGAGAAGTCGCACACCGGACGACCCGTTGGGGTCATGCGCATCTCGGGGTCACGCCCGACATTGCCGATGATGGAGATCTTGGCCATCGATGCCATCTAGATCACTTCCTCAAACTCATTCATCGCGACGAATGACGATGTGACGGAGGATGTCCTCGGTCAGCTTGATGGT
>JALZAB010000063.1 GCA_030948585.1 Chloroflexota bacterium | reverse complement strand
CGCACCACGAGACGCCCCTGTTCGAGATCCCGCTGGATGGTGTGGGCGCGCACGCCATCCTGAAGGCCATCGACACGCCGTTGACCGTCGTGCGGACCGTTGCGCCGTCGTTGGAAGATGCGTACATCAAGGTCCTGGCGCGGTCATGATCGGTGCGGGCGAGCTGCATTCGGTCCTGGCGCTCGCGCAGCGCGACCTCACGAAGCTGCTGCGCGATCGGGCCCGGCTCATCACCACCGTCATCTTCCCGTTCATCTTCATCGGCGCCCTCGGCGGGACGCTGGCCGCGAACTTCGGCACCGGGCCGGGCTTCGACTTCCTCACCCTCACATTCACCGGCGTGTATGCCCAGACCCTGTTCCAGAGCACCGCGATGGGGATGATCTCGCTCGTCATCGACCGGGAGAACGACTTCAGCCAGGAGCTGTTCATCGCGCCGGTGTCCCGGTACACGATCATCGCCGGCCGCATCCTGGGTGAAACGCTGGTCGCGCTGCCCCAGGCCCTCGCGATCATCGCCTTCGGCCTGATCATCGGCATCCACATCTCGCCGGCCCAGCTCCTGGCCCTGATCGGCACCGGGATCGTCGTCGCCTTCTTCGGCGGCGCGTTCGGGGTCCTGGTACTCGCGTTCCTCAACAATCAGCGGGCCGCCAACCAGGTGTTCCCGTTCATCTTCCTACCGCAGTTCTTCCTTGCCGGCGTGTTCACGCCGATCCAGGTCATGCCCTGGTACCTCGAGTTCGCCTCGCGCATCGCGCCCCTTCGGTACGCCGTCGATTTCGTACGCGGTGTGTTCTACGCGGGCTCCCCGGACTACGAGCACGTCGTGCTCCAGTCCCCGGCCGCGAATCTCGCGGTCATCGTGCCGGGATTCCTCGTGTCCCTCGTCATCGGCACCTTCTTCTTCGTCCGGTCGGAGCGGAACCGCTAGCCCGACCGCCGCCGAACGGGCTAGGACCAGCGCACCGGACCCGGCGATCCGCGAATCCCCCGAACGGGGCCTCACCCGGCCTACCTCTCCCGGTACAACACGCAGGCGACCAGGGGAGACTCGGAGGGTGATACCGGTGGGGGACAGTGGCAAGCCGGGCGTGAAGCGCGTCGTCGCGAATATCTACATCGTCGCGGTCGTGGCGATGGGCGCGGGCGTGCTTCTCGCGGCATCCCTCGGGGTCCAGGTGGCCCGGCTCGACCCGCTCATGTTCGTCCTCCTGCTCGGGCTCGCCGCGGCAGCGCAACGCAACCCGGTGATGCTCTTCCGCTCCAGTGCGATCTCCATGTCCTTCGCGGTGAAGGTTGCGGCCTACGTGCTGTTCGGCGTCGGCATCGCGCTCTGGGTCAACGTCGCCGTCGCCGCGGTCAACGCGTTCACGCCGAAGCCCAAGCCGGTGCGCAAGGCCGCGTTCAACTTCGGGCAGCTCTCGATCTCGACCGCACTCGCGGCGGCGACCTACGGCGCCGTCGGGGGCAGCACGCCGCCAAGCGACATCACGAGCACGGTGGTCGCAGTGGCGGTGTCGGCGGCGGTGTACTTCCTGGTGAACTCGACGCTCACGGCCGGAGTCATCGCGCTCACCTCCGACGCCCGGTTCGTCGAGGTCTGGCGCCAGAACTTCAGCTGGATGCCGGTGAACTACGCCGCCACAGCGGTGAACGGCGCGGCGCTCGCGCTCGCCTACCAGGCCCTTGGCGTATTCGGCGCCGCCGTCTTCGTCCTGCCACTCGGCGTCGCCTGGTACTCGTTCAAGTTGTACGTGTCCCGGTCCGCCGAGACCCGCGCGGAGCGCGCGCACGTCGTCGAGTTGAATCGACTGTTCCGGCAGTCGAACACGAGGCTCGAGGAGGCGCACATCTCGATTGTCGGCGCGCTCCTTGGATCCCTCGAGGCGAAGACCCCGACCGGTACCGCGCACCTCGCCGCGACGATCTACCGCTCCGTCGCCGTCGCGAAACGGCTTGGGCTCGACCACATCGCGGTCGAGGCTGTTCAGCTCGGCGCCCTCTTTCACGACCTGGGCAAGATCGCGATCTCCGACGCGATCCTCCACAAGCCGGATCGCCTGAGCGGTGGCGAATGGTCCGAGATCCGCGCCCACCCGATCATCGGTGCGAGCCTGCTCTCGCAGATGCCCGAGCTCGACCACATCCGGCCGTTGATCCTCGCGCACCACGAGCGGTTCGACGGGCGCGGCTACCCGAATGGACTGAAGGAAGAGGCCATCCCGCGCGCGGCGCAGATCATCGCGGTCGCCGACGCGTACGAGGCCATGACCACACCGCGCCCGTACCGACGCGCGGTCACCCCGGAGGCCGCGGCCGCCGAGCTGCGCGCGGGGGCCGGCAGCCAATTCGATCCCGTGGTCGTCGAAGCGTTTATCGCCGAGCTCAACGTCGCGCCGACGAGCGAGCTCGAACATCTCACGGTCTACCAGCGGGCAGTCGACGCCGTGCGATTCACGGCGCGATAGAGAAGGGGGAACATCATGCATCGCACCATTCGCGCGGTCGTCATCGCTCTCGCCGTCGCGGTCAGCCTGCTCGGGTCCACATCGGCGGCACGTGCCGATGGCGGTAAGACCGACCACACGAACCACCGCATCGCGCCCATCGACATCACCTGGGAGTGACGACCTATCGCGCGGCGTCCGGCGAGACACAGCTTCCGGCGCCGCCGCAGGCCCCGCTGCCCGAGGACTTTCCGGCCGTCGCGTCCATTGAGCCCCCGCGGCTCCCGGCCGCGCACGGAGCGGGACTTGCTGTCGGGATCATGCTCATCGTCGCGCTCGCTGTCGGTATCGAATGGCTCTCCGGCGACCGGATCGAGACGGCACCGGTGCTCTTCATCGCCGTCATCGCTGCGGCGTGGTGGCTCGAACGGGGCGTCGGACTGTTCATCGCCGCGGTGGCCGGCGCCCTGTGGGCCGCCGTCGCCCTCGGCGCGGCGCAGACGCCGGCCACGGTCGTCAGCGCCGTCGCGCTGGTCGGCAGCCTCGTCGGCATCGCTCTGGCGGTGTCCGCCGTAC
>JALZAB010000136.1 GCA_030948585.1 Chloroflexota bacterium | reverse complement strand
CCCTGATCTGTTGCTCGGAGCCGTTGGCCGGAAGAATAGCCCCGGCTTACGCGGGCGTCGCGCCGAGCTCGTGGATGAGCGGGAGCAGACGCTCGCGCCGGTTGAGGTCCGGATCGTCCAGGACCCGCTCGAAGACCGCCGCGATGACCCGGCCGACCGCCGGGCCGGGTCCGATGCCGAGCTCGCGCATGACGTCCGTGCCGTCGACCGCCAGGTCGTGCGGTGAGAAGGCGCTCCTGCGCTCGATCTCCGCCTGGACGCGGGTCCAGAGGTCGTCGAGCGCGTACATCCGAGGTGCACGGATGCCGCTCCCGATGTTGTCGGCGCGCCGCAGGGCGAACAGATCGGGGATCACCTCAAGGCCGACCTTCCGGATGAAGCGGCGGACCGCCGAGCCGGTCCAGTCCGACTGGTACCAGAACATGTGGTGGCGGATCAGGTGGGCAACGGCGGCGACCGTGTCCTTTGGATACTTCCAGCGCCGGAGGATCCGTCGGGCGATCGCTTCGCCGACGAACTCGTGCTGGTGGAAGTGCCCGTCGGCCATGGTCTCCGCTTTTCCCACGTCGTGGAACAGCCCCGCGAGGCGCAGTACGAGATCGGCCGGCGTCGCGTCGATCGTGATGAGGGAGTGCTCGAATACGTCCTGGGCGACCGCCTTGTCCTGGGGAATGGACTTGCAGAGCTCGAGCTCCGGGCAGAGCACGGCGAGGAGGCCAAGGTCCGAGAGCAGCCGTATACCGGTGGATGGGCGCTCCGCCAGAAGGATCTTGTTCAGCTCCTGCTGGATCCGCTCCCCCGACAGCGCCGTCGCGAGAGACGCGTGGGCGGCGATGGCATCCGCGGTCGCCGGCTCGATGCGCATCCGCAGCACGGCGGCGAAGCGCACCGCGCGCAGCATCCGGAGGGCGTCCTCGGCGAAGCGCTCGCCGGGATCGCCGACGGCGCGCACGATCCTGGCGTCGAGGTCCGCACGACCGTCGAATGGGTCGACCAGCTCGCCGCTGCCTGCGGTCGGCCGCCAGGCCATCGCGTTCATCGTGAAGTCGCGCCGGGCGAGATCCTCGTGCAGCGATTCGGTGAAGGCCACCTCCTCCGGGCGGCGGTGATCGGCATAGTCCGCTTCGACGCGGTACGTGGTGACCTCGATCTCGTGCGCACCGCTCGAGACGACCACGGTGCCGAACCGGTTCGTGTAGAGCGACCGCCTGAACAGCTTCTGGATCGCATCGGGCTTCGCGCTCGTCGCCACGTCCCAATCCTGGGGATCCACACCGCGCAGGGCGTCCCGCACGCAGCCGCCCACGACGAACGCCTCGAAGCCGTTCGCGATCAGGGTGTCGACGACGCGCTCGACGTCCTTCGGGACCGCGAGCGCGAGCGATGCGGTCACGCGATGGAGTCTAGGAAGCGCGGTGCTAGATGCCGAGGTACGCGCGCTGGACGTCGGGGGAATCGAGGAGCTCCTTGCCCGACCCGGTCTTCACGATGGACCCGGTCTCGAGCACGTACGCGCGGTGCGCGACCTCGAGGGCCTTGTGGGCGTTCTGCTCGACGAGGAGGATCGGGATGCCCTGGGCGTTGATCTCGCGGACGATCTGGAAGATGGTCTCGACGAGGATGGGGGCCAGGCCGAGCGACGGCTCGTCGAGCATCAGCAGCTTCGGCTTCGACATGAGCGCTCGGCCGATCGCGAGCATCTGCTGCTCGCCGCCCGACAGCGTACCGGCGAGCTGCGTGGTGCGCTCCTTCAGGCGCGGGAAGAGCTCGTAGACCCGGTCCATGTCCTTCTGGACCCCGTCCCGGTCGTTGCGCAGGAACGCGCCCATCCGCAGGTTGTCGATGACCTGCATCCGCGGGAAGAGGCGCCGGCCCTCGGGTGACTGGCAGATGCCGAGCCCCACGATCTGATGCGCGGCCATCCGGCTGATGTCGGTGCCACCGAAGCGGATCGAGCCGCTCGGTGGATGCATGAGACCCGAGATGGTCCGCAGGGTCGTCGTCTTGCCCGCGCCGTTGCTGCCGATGAGCGCGACGACCTCGCCCTGATCGACCGAGATGGTGACGCCGCGCAGCGCGCGGATCCGCCCGTACAGAGCGTCGACGCCCTCCAGCTCCAGGAGCGCCATCAGGCGCTCTTGCCCAGATACGCTTCGATGACCCGCTGGTCCTTGCGGATGGTTTCCGGCGGGCCGAGCGCGATGAGCTCGCCGTGGTCGAGCACGGCGATGTTCCGCGAGATGCCCATGACGACCTTCATGTCGTGCTCGATGAGGAACACGGTGATTCCCTCGGCCAGGATCTTGTCGACCAGGCGCATGAGCTCGACCTTCTCCTGCGGCGTGAAGCCGGCGGCGGGTTCATCCAGGAGGAGCAGATGCGGTCGCGTCGCGAGCGCCCGGGCGATCTCGAGGCGGCGCTGCTGGCCGTACGCGAGGTTGCGCGCGTATTCCTCGGCCCGCTTCTCGATCCCCACGAACTGCAGGAGCTCCATCGCGCGGTCGCTGATGTCGTGCTCCTCCTTGCGTTCGTGCGGCGTCTTGAACAGCGAGTCCCACAGCTTGCTGTTGGTGCGGCAGTGCTGGCCGACACGCACGTTGTCGAGTGCGCTCATGTACTCGAACAGCCGGATGTTCTGGAAGGTCCGGGCGATCCCAAGGGCCGCGGCCTGATGCGGCTTGGCGCCCGCGATGTCGCGTCCTTCGAACACGACGCGGCCCTCGCTCGGCGGGAAGATCCCGGTGATCGAGTTGAACAGCGTGGTCTTCCCCGCGCCGTTCGGACCGATCAGGGCGAAGACTTCGCCGCGCTTCACGTCGAAGGACACGTCATCCACGGCGACGAGCCCGCCGAACCGCTTCGTCACGTGCTCGATCCGTAGGATCATGTCCTGCGCCGCGGGCGCGTCAGCCGGGGCCGTCACGACCACGCTCATGTGGATGTCTCCGCGTTCACGTCCTCGATCGTCTGGTCCTCGTGCACGCCCTTCTTCAGCTCCTGCTGCCGGACCCGGCTCGGGATGAGCCCCTGGGGCCGCAGCAGCATCGTCATCACGAGGATGAGGCCGAAGATCAGGAATCGGAGCCGCTGGACCTCCTGGGCGATGCCCGGCCACTCGCCGTTGGTCGCGACCAGCGAGCCGAGCCCGAGGCTGGTGGCCCACTCCTCGGCCAGCGGCGGCAGCGCGCCGAGCAGGCCGAAGATGACCACGTAGATGAGCATCGCGCCCGCGATGACGCCTGGGATGTTGCCCATGCCGCCGAGGACGATCATCACGAGGATCGTGATCGACACGGAGAAGCCGAAGTTCTCCGGGCTCACGAGCGACAGCTTCGCCCCATAGAACGCGCCGGCGAAGCCGCTGAACGCGGCGCCGATGGCGAAGGCCAGGAGCTTGATGCGAACGGTGTTGACCCCCATGGCGGCCGCCGCAACCTCGTCCTCACGCACGGCCATCCAGGCGCGCCCGATCCGTGATCGTCGAAGGTTGTTCACGAGGACCACGCAGATGCCGACGAGGATGACCATGATCACGTAGAAGCCGAGCGGCTGAATGATCTTGAAGTTCTGCACGACCTCGAATGGATCACCCGACCACGGGCCCTGCAGCCAGAGCGGCAGCGCGGGCTTGTCCAGGGCGGAGATGCCGTTGACGCCGCTCGTCCAGGTGCTGAGGTTGCGGAACACGCGCGGGACGATCTCGCCGAACCCGAGGGTAACGATCGCGAGGTAATCACCGCGCAGCCGGAGGGTCGGCGCGCCCAGGACGATGCCGAACGCTGCCGCCACGAACATGCCGATGAACAGGACGATCCAGAACGGCAGATGCACGGCCTCGTGGAGGGGCGTTACCACGAGGTGGTCCGACGCGAGGAACGCGTACGTGTACGCCCCGATGGCAAAGAACGCGGCGTACCCGAGGTCGAGCAGCCCAGCGAATCCGACCACGACGTTGAGGCCGATCGCAAGGAGGACGTACACGCCGCCGTCGGCGAGGAAGCTGATGAGGAAGTCGCCCTGCCCCCCGGTCGATGCCTGGGCCCAGATCGGGTACGCGATGGCGACGATCGCGAGGAGTGTGTAGACGAGCGGATTCGGATCCCGGCGCGGGTCGGTCTCCCAGAGCTTGCGGAGGATCTTCATTTCTCGGGGACCCGCATGCCCATGATCCCGGTCGGCCGGAACACGAGCACCAGCACGAGGAGCGCGAACACGACGACGTCGGTCCAGGCCGAATCGAAGTAGCCGTCGACGAGCACGCGCACGATACCGATCAGCAAACCGCCGATCGCGGCGCCCTGGATGTTGCCGATCCCGCCGAACACCGCTGCGGTGAAGGCGTACAGGCCGGCGGAGAACCCGAGGTCGAAGGTGATGCTGGTGAAGTAGAGGCCGTAGATCATGCCGCCGGCGCCGGCGAGCAGCGCTCCGATGAAGAACGTCGCCGCGATGGTGCGGTTGATGTCGATGCCCATCAGGCCCGCGGCGTCGCGGTCCTGCGCCGTGGCGCGCATCGCTTTGCCAAGTTTCGAGCGCTCGACGAACAGGTTGAGCGACACCATGAGCAGCACCGCGATGACGATGACCGCGATGTCCTTGTACGCGATGGTCGCGCCGCCGGCGGGGCCAAGGGCGATGGAATCACCCGGAAGGAGGTTCGGGTAGTGGAGGTTGAACGGGCCGCGCCACAGGAACATCAGGCCCTCGAGCACGAATGACATGCCCACCGCGGTGATAAGCGGCGCGAGGCGCGGGGCGTGGCGCAGCGGCCGGTACGCGACGCGCTCAATGGTCACGTTCACGATGCCGCAGACGAGCATCGAGATGATCAGGATGGCCAGGAGCGGGAGGATGATCCCACCGCCCGATGAGGTCGCCTCGTCCAGGCCGAACATCGGGATGAGCCACAGCGAGATGAACCCGCCGAGGGTGAACACGTCGCCGTGCGCGAAGTTGATGAGCTCGACGATGCCGTAGACCATCGTGTACCCGAGGGCGATCAGGGCGTAGATCGAGCCGTCGGCGAGGCCGTAGACCACGACCTGGATGAAATACGCCGGCCCGAGGGCCACGGCCCGCGTCACGACGAGGATCAGCGCCGCGCCGATGAGGACCAGCAGGACCGCGTTGAGGATGCGTCCGCGGCTCCCGGCAAGGAGCCGGGTGCGGGCGTTGGCGACGCTCGAGACCACTACGCCTTCCTCCGCTGTGCGCGCGCTATGCGAGGGGCGCTAGGTACGGAGGAAGGGGGCGTTGCCGCCCCCTTCCTCGATCGTCGTCGCTACTGGCCGACGCTGAACTGGCTCTGGAAGGTCCACGCCACCGGCGTGCCCTTTGCTGCCCAGAACGCCATCGTCGCCGACTTGGGGTCACCGTTCGCGTCGAAGGCGTAGGTGCCGACCGTGCCCTTGAGGCCACTGGTCGCCTGCACCGCGTCGATCACCTGCTGACGGGTCGGCACCTTGCCGCCCGCGGTGTCGATGGCGCGCTTGACCGCGTCGACAAGGATCAATGCGCAGTCGTATGCCGGGAAGGTGTACGCACCGAGGTCAGAGGCCTTGGGGTACGCCTGCTTGAAGGACGCGACCGTGCTGGCCGCGTCCGGGTTCTGGGCCGCGTCGCCGGCCGCGTTGGTGAAGAACATGTTGGTCGCCTGGTCGCCGGCGTCCTTGAGGCACTGGTCATCGCCGATGCCGTCGGGGCCGGTGAACGCGACGGTCGCCGCGTCCATGATGCCCTTCATCTGGCTGCGGACGATGCATGCCTTGGTGGCCGAGGTCGCGCCGGCGTAGATCGCCTGCGCGCCCGCCGCCTTCGCCGCGTTGATGAAGGCCTTGAAGTCGCTCGTGGTCTTCATGTCGAAGTCCTGGCGGTTCGTCATCGTGCCGCCCTTCGCGGTGAGACGCTTGACGAAGTTGTCCGCGACACCCTTGCCGAAGGTCTCGTTGTCAGAGAACACCGCGACCTTGGTGAGCTTCAGGGTGTTGAGGATGTAGTCCGCCATCGCCGGGCCCTGGACGGTGTCCGGAGCCGCGATGCGGAAGTAGTTGTTCTTACCGGTCGGGCGGAGCGCCCCCGGCTTCGGGTCGCAGTACGGGAAGTCCTGGGTGAGGCACTCGTTCGTGTTCGAGGGGCTCATCATCGCGAGCTGCCCCTGGTTCGCGATCGGGATCTCTGCCCGGGCGACGTTCGAGTTGAACGGCCCGACCATCGCAACGACCTTCGGGTCGGAGAGCATCTGCTGCACGTTCTGCGCGCCCTTCTGCGGGTCGTGCACGCCGTTGACGGTGTCGTCGAACGGCTTGAACGTGATCGTGATGCCCTTGTAGTTCTTGGTCTGCGACACGGCGAACGCCGCGCCGTTCTGGGTCGGCAGGCCGCTCGAGGCGTCCGCACCAGATGTCGGCAGGTCGCTCGCGATGATGATCTCGCCGCCGGATGCGGCGGTGGTCGCTCCGGCCCCGGAGCCGGATGCGGCCGGGGTCGACGTCGTGCCGGATGCGCCGCCGCCGCCGCAGGCTGCCGCAACGAGTGCGATCGCCAAAAGGACGGAAGCCGTGGAAAGCCAGCGCTTCTGCATAGGTCCTCCCTCGCCAGTTGGGTGCGCCGAAGGCCGGCCGCCCCACCCTGGGGCCCGTTGGGCCCCGTGACAGGTGAGCCTACGGGCACCCCCTAGGCTCGTCAACGAAATGGCCGTGCGGGTCTTGCGCGCCCGGGACCTCGCATCCTGTTGCCCGATGGGCGAGGCGATCGCCGCCGTCGCACAGGGCTTCGTTGCCCTTTCGAACGGGCAGGCGGTCGTGCCGGTCCGCCTCGCGATCCCGCTCCACGACGACGCGGTGGCGCTCACGATGCCCGCTGCGCTGGCCGGCTCCTCCTGTTATTCGGTCAAAGTCGTGGGCGTGGCCCCGGGGAACGCCGCCGCCGGCCGTCCGGTCGTGTCCGCGACCGCGCTCCTGGGCGATGCGGTGACCGGGGAGCTCCTGGCGCTCATCGACGGGACCGCCCTCACCGCCCTGCGCACGGGTGCGGCGGGCGGCGTGGCGGCGCGCGAGCTCAGCCGGGCGGGCGCCGCGCGGGTTGCCCTCTTCGGCGCCGGCGCGCAGGCGCAGACCCAGCTCCTGGCGGTCGCCGCGGTCCGGCCGGTGCGCGAGGTGCGGGTCGTGTCGCGCGATCCGGCGCACGCCGCGACGTTCGGGGCGTGGGTCCGCGTGCAGCCGGAGCTGTCAGCGGTCGCCGTGCGGGCGTGCTCGGCGGCGGAGGCGATCACCGACGCCGACATCGTCGTCACCGCGACGACGAGCCACACCCCGGTCTTCGACGGAGCTGGTCTCGCCCCGGGCACCCACGTCACCGCGGTGGGCTCGTTCACCCACGCGATGCGCGAGCTCGACGAGGAGGCCCTGCGTCACGCGCGGATCGTCGTCGACCAGCGCGCCGCCGCCCTCGCCGAAGCCGGGGAGCTGCGCGGCCGGCAGCCAGACCACCTCGTCGAGCTGGGCGAGATCCTCGCCGGCCGGTCACCTGGTCGCGAAACGGCTGGCCAGCGCACAGTGTTCAAGAGCGTCGGCAGCGCCATCCAGGACCTGGTGGTCGCGGCGCGCGCGTACGAGCGCGCGCAGGTCCTGGGTATCGGCGAGGAGCTGGACTTCCCATGATCCTCCGGCGCGTTGGCGTCGCGGGGATCGTCGCGTGCGTCGTCGCGCTCGCCTGGTATCTCGGTTCGCCCCTCTTCCTCCGCACGACCGTGAACGAGGCCTTGCCGACCGCGCGGCCGACCCTCGCCGCCGGGAGCGCGAGCGTCTCGGTGACGGCGTCGCCGCCGTCGTCGCCGGTCACCCTCGCATCGGGCGAGCTCGGCCGCGTGGACGCGCTGCACAACGGGACGGGCGCCGTGCTCCTCGTGCGCACCGGCGACCTGATCGTCCTCCGGTTCGAGAACGTCGCCATCACGAACGCGCCCGATGTCCACGTCTACCTCTCGAGCGAACAGGGCGGCCGGTGGAACGAGGCCACGAGCGTCTACCTTGGCCCGCTCAAGGCGACCGACGGCTCCTTTAATTACGTCGTGCCCGGGGAGTCCAATAGCCCTCTCGCGCGGAGCGTGGTGGTGTGGTGCCGGCAGTTCTCGGTGCTCGTCACCTGGGCCGACCTGCACTGATGCGGGCCGCGAAGAAGGTCCCCAAGAAGCGGGTTGCGAAGAAGCCCTACGTCGCCGGCGCCACGCCGGAAGAGCGGGCCCGGGCCCGCACGATCCTCGTGCGGCTGGTGAAGGCGTACCCCGACTGGGGCCCGACCCTCGAGTTCGCCGACCCGCTCCAGCTCCTGGTCGCGACGATCCTCGCCGCGCAGGCCCAGGACGACCGGATCAACCAAGTGACCCGCACGGTCGTGTTCCCGAAGTACCGGA
>JALZAB010000108.1 GCA_030948585.1 Chloroflexota bacterium | reverse complement strand
TCGCCTCGTAGATCGCCGTGTAGCCGGTGCAGCGGCAGAGGTTGCCGGCGATGGCGTGCGCGATCTCGTCACGGGATGGGCGCGGATTCGCGTCGAGGAGGGCCTTGGCGCTCATGAGCATGCCGGGCGTGCAGTAGCCACACTGCGCGGCCCCCTCCTCCGCGAACGCGGTCTGCAGCGGATGCAGGGTCGCCCCCGTCGCCAGGCCCTCGACCGTCGTCACCATCGCGCCGTCGCCGAGCTGGGCCGGCAACGTGAGGCAGGAGAGCACCGGGACCCCGTCGATGAGCACGGTGCAGGCGCCGCACTCGCCGAGTTCGCAGCCATGCTTCGTGCCCGTCAGCTGAAGCTCCTCGCGCAGCACTTCGAGCAGCGTGTGGTGCGGCTCGGCCGCGACCGTGTGCGATTCGCCGTTGACCCGAATGGTGAGCAGCTCTTTGGTCACGCCACCCGCTCCCGCCGGCCCAGCTGCGCGGACAACTCGGTCGCCTCGCGAGCGCAGGCCTCACCGACCCGTTTCAGCGTTCGCAGGTCGAGGCGCTCCTTGGAGCCGACGACGAGCAGCGCCGCGATCCGTCGACCACGCGCATCGATCACCGGCGCGGCGGCGGCGCGCACGCCGGCAAGGTACTCCTCGTCGTCGTATCCGATGGCGACCTGTCCGGCCAGGACCTTGCCGTGCGCCCCGACGTTCGCGGGGAGCCGCCGGCCGAGGGGCGCGCTCATGTGCAGGTCCGTCGCCGGCTCCGCGCGAGCGGCGATCTCGATCCCGCCATTGGTCACCACGCCGAGGAACGCGGTCTCGCCGAACGCGCCGAGCAGTGCCTCCAGATGCGGCTGCGCGAGAGCGACCAGGTCGGGGCGCTGCGCGCCGCGCCGGAACCGGCCCTCACCGTCGCGGGCGACGAGGTCATGCGACGCGAGCGTCAGGAGGATGTCGCGGACGGTGCCCTTGGAAGCGTTGATCCGCCGGGCGAGCTCTGAGATGCCCAAGCCCTCGTCGTCCCGCAGCTCCGCGAGGAGCCGGGCCGCCTTGTCGACCGCCGGGACCACGCGATACGTACTCTCAGCCATACGGTGTACGGCGGATGATACGGCGCCAGGCGGGCCGGCGGCGATAGCATCGGCCGATCCGCGACGGAGGACGCATGGCCGAGCGCATCCAGCTTCGCAACCCCGATCCGAAGAAGAAGGGCCCGCGCATGGATGCGGATACGTACGCGCTCGTGCGCGCAGCCGCGCTCGCGACGCTGCCGCGCACCGGCCCGGGCATGACCCTCGAGGAGTTCCGGGGCGCCCTCGGAAAACGCCTGCTGCGTACCAAGGGCTGGGACCGCGCACTCAGCGCGCAGTGGTACGGCATGGCGATCAAGCTCGACCTCGAGGCCCGCGGTGAGCTCAAGCGTTTGGGCTCCCCGCAACGACTCACTCGCGCATGACGGCTGATCCGTCGCTGCGGGTGGGCCGTACGAGAAGAGCCGGCGATGCACCAGTGCGACGCTCCGGCCTCGCCGAAAGGAGCGCTGACGACGTCCGCACCTACGAGCGCCGGATCGAAGACGGCCTCAGCAGACAAAAGCCTCTATGACCGCCTCGGGGGCGTGTTCGCCATCGCGGCTGTGATCGACCACTTCAGCGACGCCGTCGTGCAGAACCCGATCGTCGGCAAGAACTCCAAGAATCCCGCACTTCGCGAGTGGCATACGAACAACCTCGGCCGCTTGCCCGGCCTCAAGTTCATGCGCACGCTATGGGTCTGCAACGTGGCCGGCGGACCGTTCGACTACTCCGCGACGCGGCCCGGTAAGACCGCGGTCGGCCTGGAAGAGGCTCACCGCGATCTGCGCATTTCGCCGGCCGAGTTCGACGAAGTTGCCGCAGAGCTCGGGCGGACGCTCGATCACGTGAAGGTCCCGACGCGCGAGAAGGACGAGGTCCTCGCCGCCTTCGCCGCCCACAAGAACGAAGTCACCGCGGGTTACGCCGACGCCCCGATGCGCCGCGCGTGACGGATCCGTCGTTGCTAAGGCGGGGTGACATTTAGAGTCACCGCATGGCGGCGGTGCGCTTCGTTGCGGTCCTGCTGACCTTGACCATGAGCTGCGGTTCGCTGGCGAACGATGCTGGCGCATCACCAAGCGCTGGCACTGCCGTGCCAGCCGCAACCGCGCCGATTGCCGCACCAACGCCCACGCCGACCCGGTCGCCGACACCAACGCTCAGACCCAACCCAACTGCCGGACCGGGCGTGTACACGAGCCTCGCCTACGCCTACCGGATGAGCATCCCGACCGGCTGGCGGCGCTCGGCTTGCCAATCGACTCAGGACCCGACGCAGCCACCCGGTGTGGAGACGTTCACCGACGCGAGCGTCGACGCCGAGACGGGCACGGACACCGGGCCCGCGAACGACGTGACCGTGATCCGGATCGAGGATGATCCCACTGGGCAAACGGCCCTCGCCTGGCTGCAATCCGGGAAGATGGGCTTCTCCAGCGGTAGCCGATTCGAGCAGACGACATTCGACGGGAACCCGGACGCTGCGCAGATCGTGACCAACGACGGGGCCACCGGCTTCGCGTATGTCATCCATGCGCGCGGCTCGATCTACGCCCTCAGCCGAGGGCTCCGCGACCAAGCGCCTGCGACCGATACAGCGACTCGCGCGCTGATGCTCTCATTCCACGTTCTGGACGACGCGGAGCTCGCCGACGCGCGCGTGACCCTCGCCTCGCCGCCCGTTCCGGCTGCACGCTCCGCCGAAGAGGTGGCCGACGCACTCGCGCGCGGATATCGCGAGAAAGACACGAGCATCCTGGCGACGGTCGCGAGCGCCTGCCTGAACAGCGCCGCCGAGAGCGCCGGAGGCTCGTTCTTCTCGGCGGCGAAGGTCCTGTCCGACACACAGAAGGCCTTTGCGAACGGATTCGTCGTCACGGTCGAGCCTCGTCCGATCGAACTCAGCGCGGGGCCGCAGCCGGCTGGAGCGACGATCCGCGCGACCTGGAAAGATGTCGGGCAGCCGCAACGGAACGTGAAGCTCATGCTGCAGCGCGTCGGAAGCACCTGGTACTGGATCGGCGTGCTCTACCTCCAGCGCTGATCGAACAGCGAAAGAGCGCGGCTTGCGCCGCGCCCTTAAGCACACCTGACGATGGCCCCTGGATGGTTAGTGCGCGCAGGCCTTCGCGGTGCCCGAGTCGCCGGCGGTCTTGAAAGACTGACCGCAGCCGCAGCTCGAGACGGCGTTGGGGTTGCGGAGCGCGAAGCCGCCGCCCATGAGGGCATCGACGAAGTCGATCTCGCTGCCCTTGACGTACATGGCGCTCATCGGGTCGACGACGACCTTGACGCCATCGTGATCGACGATCGCGTCGCCGTCCTCGGCGCCATCGGCGAAGGTCATGCCGTACGAGAAGCCCGAGCATCCGCCCGGGGTGACGTAGACGCGAAGAGCCAGGTCAGCGCGACCCTGCTTCGCGATGATCTCTTTCAGCTTTTCCGACGCCTTCGCCGTGAGGGTGACGATGGCGTCACTGGTGCCGGTCTCCTGCGGGGTGGTGTCGATCGCCAAGACGGTCCTCCTGCGAGTGTTCCGCTGCTCATTCTAGGGGTCATGCACACCTGATTCCAGTGGTCCGAGAGGCCTGCTCCACCCTCCATACACTCGATTTATGCCCGTTTTAGGACTCCACCACGCCCAGGTCTTCTATCCGGCCGGCGAGGAGGCCCGCGCCCGGCGGTTTTACGTGGCGCAGCTCGGCCTGCGCGAGATCCCGCGGCCCGAGTCGCTGGGCGCGCAGCCCGGCCTGTGGTTCGAAGTGCCCGGCGGCGCGCACATCCACTTGGCCGTCGAGCCGGATCTGGCGCTCCATCCGCGCCGGCACTTCGCCCTCCGCGTCGACGATGTCGGGCGGATGCGCCGCGAGCTCGAAGGCCAGGGCGTGCGGTCGGAAGACGCCACGCTCATCACCGGCTGGACGCGGTGCTACGTGTTCGACCCCTTCGGGAACAAGATCGAGCTCGATCAGACCGAGTGACGGACTTCCATTTCTCGCCGCGGCCGAATCGTGCGCACGAGATCGCCTGGCGGCCGTGGGGTGACGAGGCGTTCCGGGAAGCACAGGCGGCCGACAAGCCGGTGCTCCTTGCGATCAGCGCGGTGTGGTGCCACTGGTGCCACGTCATGGACGAGACGTCGTACAGCGATCCAGCCGTCATCGCCGGCATCAACGAGCGCTACATCCCGATCCGCGTCGACAACGACGAGCGGCCCGACGTGAATCGTCGCTACAACATGGGCGGCTGGCCGACGACGGCGTTCCTCACACCGGGAGGCGAGATCCTCAACGGGGCCACCTACGTCCCGCCCGACGCGATGCGCCGCTACGTCGCGGAGGTCGCCGACATCTGGCGCGACAAGCGCGACGAGCTCGAGCCGCGGCTTCGGGAGATGAAGGCCCACGAGGACCACGCCCACGCGCAGACCCCCGGCGACCTCGATTGGGGCATTGTCGGCGCGATCTCCGCGCTGATCCGTGGCCAGTACGACCCGGAGTACGGTGGCTTCGGCCGTGAGCCGAAGTTCCCGCAGCCGAAGCTGCTGCGTTTTCTCATCGATGAATACCGGCGCACCCAGAGCGGCGACGTGGCGGCGATGCTGCACAAGACCCTCGCCGCGATGGCCTCCGGCGGGATGTACGACCCGCTCGAGGGTGGCTTCTTCCGGTACTCGACGACCCGGCAGTGGGGGATCCCGCACTTCGAGAAGATGCTGGAAGACAACGCGGAGCTGCTGTGGATCTACAGCGAGGCCCACCGCACCTTCCCATCGGCGGGCTACGACCGGATCGGGCGTGACGTGATGCGCTGGATGGACACCGTGCTCTGGCGCGAGGACGTGCACGCCTTCGCCGGCTCGCAGGACGCGGACGAGCACTACTACACGCTCGATGCGGCGGCCCGCGCCGCGCACGGCGCCCCGTTCGTGGACCGGCGGGTGTACACGGCGTGGAATGCCCAGGCGGCGTCCGCGTACGTCGCGGCCGCGAATGCGCTCGGCGACGCCGCACCGCGCGAGCGCGCCGTCGCGATCATGGACTCGCTCGGCGAGCGCGCGTGGGACGGTACGTCACTCGCGCGCGTTGCGGACGCCCAGCCCGCCGCCCACGACGTCCGCGGCCTCCTCACCGACTTCGTGGCGGTGATCGCCGCGATCGTCGACGAGTACGAGACCGGCACCCGGCCGAACGCGCTGAACGCCGCCGTCGCGCTCGCCACGTCGATGTGCGCGCAGCTCGAGGATCCCGTGGGCGGCGGGTTCTGGGACGCGCCGGAGCGCGACGCACCCGGTCGGCTGGCGATGCGCGAGAAGCCGATCGAGGATGGAGCGGCCGCGGCCGATGTCCTCATGCGGCTCGCCGCGCTGACCGGCGATGACGCGTGGCGGGACCGCGCCACGCGTGCGTTACGCGGCTTCGTCGGCGAGTACCGGCAGTGGGGTCAGTTCGCGGCGCCGTTCGGCTCCGCGACCGCCCGCGCGCAGAGCGCGCCGCGGCTGGTCGTGGTCGTCGGACCCGTCAGCGATCCGATCGCGGCAGCGCTCTGGCACATCGCCCAGGCGAGCGACGATCCGGCGGGCTCGCGTCAATGGCTCGTGCCCGGCCGGGACACCGAGCGCATCGTCGAGTGGGGCTACCCAGCCGACCGGGTCGCGGCGTACGTCTGTGTGGAGCAAGAATGCTCGGCGCCGATCGGCGCGCCGGCCGGCTTGGCCGCCGAGCTCGCACGCGTGCGGCGGCGGTTCGTCAGCGACTAGGCATGCCTCATGGGGCTCCGGTCGCATCGCCCAAGCGACGTCAGCAACGTCAGCCAGGAGACCCCGCTCAAGACCGTCGTCGGCATCTTCAACAACGACCAGAGAGCCGCCGAGGCGTTGCGGTTCCTCGACGCCGCCGGCTTCAACGCCGACCGCGTGCAGATGACCGCCGACGACCCATCGCGCGCCGCCGAGATCGGCGGCAAGACCTACGCGATTCCCGGAGCGTTTGCCGGCCTCGTCGCCGGATTCCTCCTCGCGGCGGGATTCACCGTCGCGGGCAACCTGGCCAACAACATCGTCGGACTCCTGATCGGGTCCGTCGGGGTGATCGGTGGGTTGACCGCGATCGGATTCGTCATCGGCCGGGCGATGGCTCGGAAT
>JALZAB010000106.1 GCA_030948585.1 Chloroflexota bacterium | reverse complement strand
TGACCCGGACGCATCTGGTCGTCCACACGCTCGTGAACGCGGTCTCGCGTCTGGCGATCTGGTCGCACGATGGGACCTGGGAGCGGGATGTGCCGCTCGAGCCGTTCGTCGCGCTGCTGGACCGCCCCCCGGTGATCTCGCCCGTGGCCGACCCGGAGAGCGAGCGGTTCGGCTACACCGTCGACTCGTTCACCCGACCGGCGGTCGCGTACGTCGGCGATGCCGACACCGGGCGCAGCGAGGTGATCGCGGAGCTTGCCGCGCCGGACGCCTTCGATCCGGCGTCCATCGCGGTGGAGCAGCAGTGGTTCCACTCGAAGGACGGGACGCCGGTGCCGATGTTCCTCGTGCACCGCCGGGACGTCCGGCCGGTCGGCGATGTCCCGACGATCCTCAACGGCTACGGCGGTTTCAACATCTCGCGGACGCCAGCGTTCAGCGGGGCCACGGCAGCGTGGGTGCAGGCCGGCGGCCTCTACGTGGTCGCGAATCTGCGCGGCGGCGCGGAGTTCGGCGAGCGCTGGCATCGCGCCGGCATGCGCGGCAACAAGCAGCACGTCTTCGACGACTTTGTCGCTGCGGGCGAGGCCCTGATGGGGAGCGGGTGGACCGCGCGCGAGCACCTTGGGATCTCCGGGGGCTCGAACGGCGGCCTGCTCGTCGGCGCCGCGATGACCCAGCGCCCGGACCTCTTCGGCGCGGTCGCGTGCGCCGTGCCGCTGCTCGACATGCTCCGGTACCAGCACTTCCTGATCGCCCGCTTCTGGATCGCGGAGTACGGGTCTGCCGAGGACCCCGAGCAGTTCCGCTGGCTTCGGGCGTACTCGCCGTACCACAACACCCGGGCGGCCACGCGATATCCCGCAGTGCTCTTCACCACCGCTGAGGGCGATTCGCGGGTCGACCCCGGGCACGCCCGGAAGATGGCCGCCCTCCTTCAGTGGCTGCAGCGCGACGACGCCGACGCGCTGACGCTGCTCCGCGTCGATCGCGATGCCGGCCATGGAGTGGGGAAGCCGCTCGACAAGCAGGTCGAGGACAGCGCCGACCAGCTCGCGTTCTTCGCCTCGACCCTGGGTCTTGGCACCGCGGACCGAGTGGGTACAGTGGCGGCCGGACGGTGAACATCCTCCGGTTCCTGCGCGAGCAGGCGAAAGGCTACGACTGCAGCGTGTGCGGGCAGAATCACGCGCGGTCGGACATCCGCGTGCTCGGCAAACTCGAATCCGCGTGGATCGTGCGGGTGACCTGCTCCAAGTGCGACACCTCCTTCAAGCTGCTCGTGGTCATCGACGAGGAACGAACGAATGTGAGCCCGGTCCAGGAGCCGTCGCGCCGCGCCGAACGGCGCAAGCGGCCCGCGGTCTCGCTCGACGAGGTCCTCGACGCGCATGAGTTCCTCAAGGGCTACGAGGGCGGCGTCACCGCGATGCTCGAGCCCGACGGGCGGCGCACCGGCGTCGAACGCGACAGCAAGGCGTAGCCGTGGGGCAGAACGCGGTCATCACCGGCTGGGGCTACTACGTCCCCTCGCGCGTGGTCACGAACGCCGATCTGGAAAAGATCGTGGACACGTCGGACGAGTGGATCTCCAGCCGCACCGGCATCCGCGAGCGCCGGTACGCGGCCGAGGGTGAGACCACGTCGTCGATGTCACTGCGCGCGGCCCGCAGCGCGCTCGAGAAGGCCAGGCTGCGACCCCAGGATCTCGACCTCGTCATCGTGGCGACGTGCTCACCCGACTACATCTTCCCGGCGACCGCGTGCATGGTCCAGGACGCCCTCGGGGCCAATCGGGCCGGGGCGTTCGACATCGAGGCCGCCTGCACCGGCTTCGTCTCGGGCATCGCCGTGGCTCGAGGGCTCGTGGTGTCCGGCACGCACCAGAACGCTCTCGTCATCGGAGCCGAAACGCTGTCGCGGTTCCTCAACTGGAAGGATCGCTCCACGTGCGTCCTGTTCGCCGACGGCGCCGGTGCCGTGGTCATCGAAGCGTCGAACGCCTCGGTCGGCATCGAATCCGCGGTGCTGCACAGCGAGGGCTCGAAGGGCCAGCTGCTCATGATCGCCGGCGGCGGCGCGAAGCACCCGGCGTCGCAGCGGACCATGGAGCTCGGCCAGCATTTCATCACCATGGCCGGCGGTGAAGTGTTCAAGCTCGCGGTGAAGTCGATGGCTGACGCCGCGGAAGAGGCCATCGCCGAAGCGAATCTCCGGCTGGAGGACATCCAGCTGATGATCCCGCACCAGGCGAACATGCGGATCATCGAAGGCGTCGCCAAGCGGCTGCA
>JALZAB010000099.1 GCA_030948585.1 Chloroflexota bacterium | reverse complement strand
AGAACGGCGCGGCCGCGATGCCGACGAGCTGGACGACGAGGAGACCGCGGATCACGTTCTCCATGCCGTCGCCGGTGGACGAGATCCAGCTCGTCACCCAGTACCAGCGGAACGTGGGCACCTGGAGTGCGGCGAAACGCGTGGGACGGATGTCGTCGTCCTCTTCGAGCGGCGTCACTCCGCCGGCGTGCGACATCGCGCGAGCCTATCCGACCGTGCGCCGCCCCTCGCTCTTGCGGACAGACTCGCGTACCGAGTCGATCTCCTTGGGCGGGCGCTCCTCGATGCCGATCTTGGCCCTATCCGCATCGAGGGCACGGATGATCTCGTCGAGCTTCACCTGCGTCGCCGCGCTGTCGCGATACGTCTCGTGCTGGATCAGGAACACCAGAATGAACGTGCTGAGGGCGAGGAGGAAGCTCAGCTCGGGCGGCTGCGGGGGAAGCCCGATGGCCGGCCCGAATACGAAGTACGCCGCCACGAGCGTGAGGGCGACGACGATGGCCCATGGCTTCGCGAGCGCGGCATTGACCCGCTTCGCGAGGGCCCCGAACCCTTCGTGCACGCCCCGCCCGATGCACGTTCCGCGCCGGGGCCGGCACCGCTACGGGGTGACGAACAGCTGGGTGAACATCCGGCCGTACGAGCCCGCCAAGATGACGCCGATGCCGATGCGGGTGAACTCCGGCCGCAGGACGTTCTCGCGATGGCCCGGGCTCTCCATGAGGCTGCGGTGGGCCACAACCACCGACTGCGCATACGCGAGGTTCTCCCCCGCCCGGCTGTAGGACACCTTGGCCGATGCGAGGCGGTCGAACGGCGAGCCGTTCACCGCGGACTGATGCCCGAAGTACCGGTCGCGGAACATCTCCTCCGAGTGGCCGCGGGCGACCGGCACGAGACGCGGATCGAGCTCGAGCGCGACGAGGCCGCGAGACGTGCGCTCGTCGTTGAGGAGCTTCAGCATCTGCGCCTCGGCGTCGGGGTCGGGTGCGAGGACGAGACCCTCCGGCAGGTCGAGGCGCTGGGTCTGATCGGCACCAAGGCGTGTCACGAACAGTGGCCCGCCCTCGCCCGGATCGCCGGCGAGCGCGCCCAGCGCGGGCTGCACGGCCGCGACCTGCTGGACCAGCACCTGCCCGATCCGTGAGCCGTCGATCGCCGTGCGCACGTCGTTGCCGACCGGCAGGACGAGCGCGGCGGCCAGGGCCACGGCGGCGATGACGAGCGTGCGCGCCAGGGACGGCACGATCCCGAGCACGTGATCGGCCGGACCGAGGATCCGGTCGGCGTGGACCCGTTTCACGAGCGGCGAGATCGCGACGATGCCGAGCGCGGCGAATCCTCCCTCGATGAGCAGCAGCACGAGCACGAACGCGATCGTCCGTGCGAACGGCGGTGCGACCCCGATGTTGGCGAGCACCGCTCCGAGGGGGCCCTGCAGCAGCAGGGCGACCGGGATCGCCACGATCCAGGTGAGCAGCGCGAACAGCGTCGCGACGAATCCGGAACGGACGCCGCTGACCGCCGCGTAGACGAGGGCCGCGACGATGAGCAGGTCGACCAGGTTCACGCCGGGAGGCTAGGCGATGCCGCGGAGCTCGCCGGTCGTCAGGATCTCGCGTAGATAGCGGCCGGTGAACGAGCGGCGGACCTTCGCGACCTCCTCCGGCGTGCCCTCGGCGATGACCTCGCCGCCGGCCTTGCCGCCCTCCGGCCCGAGATCGATCACGTGGTCGGCGGTCTTCACGACATCGAGGTTGTGCTCGATCACGACGACCGTGTTGCCGGCGTCGACCAGCCGGTGGAGCACCTCGAGCAGCTTCTCGACGTCGGCGAAGTGGAGGCCGGTCGTCGGCTCATCAAGGATGTACAGGGTCCGGCCCGTGGCGCGGCGCGAGAGCTCCGTCGCGAGTTTCACCCGCTGGGCCTCGCCGCCCGACAGCGTGGTGGCCGGCTGTCCGAGGTGGATGTAGCTGAGACCCACGTCGTTGAGCGTGCGCAGCTTCGACTCGACCGCGGGCACGTTGGCGAAGAACGCCAGGGCCTCCTCGACCGTCATCTCGAGGACGTCGCTGATGTTCTTGCCCTTGTAGTGGATCTCGAGCGCTTCGCGGTTGTAGCGCTTGCCGGCGCAGACTTCGCACGGTACGTACACATCAGGAAGGAACTGCATCTCGATCTTGATGATCCCGTCGCCGGCGCAGGCCTCGCAGCGCCCGCCCTTCACGTTGAACGAGAACCGCCCCGCCGTGTATCCGCGCAGCCGGGCCTCGGGAACCGCGGCGAACAGATCGCGGATCGGCGTGAACAGGCCGGTGTAGGTGGCCGGGTTCGATCGCGGGGTCCGCCCGATCGGCGACTGATCGATGTCGATGACCTTATCGATGTGCGAGATGCCCTCGATGGACCGGTGGGCCCCCGGCCGATCCTTCGCCTTCGACAACGCCTGCGCGAGCCTCCGGTACAGGATGTCGTTGACGAGCGTGCTCTTCCCCGACCCCGATACGCCGGTCACCGAGACGAACACGCCAAGCGGGAATCGCACGTCGATGTCCTTCAGGTTGTTCTGCTTGGCCCCGCGCACGGTGATCGCCTCGCGCTTCGGCGTGCGGCGATGCGGTGGGATCGGGATGCGCCGCCGGCCGGACAGGTACGCGCCGGTGATCGACCGCTGGGACCGCAGGATCGATTGGATCGGCCCCTCGGCGATGATCTCGCCGCCGTGCTCCCCGGCTCCCGGCCCGACGTCGATGACCCAGTCGGCCGTGCGGATGGTCTCCTCGTCGTGTTCGACGACGAGCACGGTGTTGCCGATGTCGCGCATGCCGAGGAGCGTCCGGATCAGCCGCGCGTTGTCGCGCTGGTGCAGGCCGATCGACGGCTCGTCCAGGATGTACAGCACGCCCATCAGTCCCGAGCCGATCTGGGTCGCGAGCCGGATGCGCTGGGCTTCGCCGCCCGAGAGCGTCGTAGCCGCCCGGTCGATGGTGAGGTAATCGAGCCCGACGTCCTTCAGGAACCCGAGACGCTGGCGGATCTCTTTGAGCACCTGCCTCGCGATCGTCCGCTCCCGGACCCCAAGCGGCCCGCCCTTCACCTTGTCGAGGACGGTGGACCAGTCACCCGCTTCGAGCACCGACATGCGCGAGACGTCGACGATGTTCTTGTCGCCGATCCGCACCGCGAGCACCTCGGGCTTCAGGCGCGCCCCGCCGCAGACCGGGCAGGGCCGTTCGCTCATGTAGCGCTCGAGATCGATGCGGGTGAAGTCGCTGGTCGTCTCCTTGTATGAGCGCTCGACCCAGCCCATCACCCCTTCGAACTCGACCTCGTAGCTCCGCTTATTGCCGCTCCGGTTCTCGTACGAGAGCTTCAGCGAGCTGCCGACGCCGTGCAGGATCGCGTCGACCGCCTTCTTGGGCAGATCCTTGATCGGCGTGTCGAGCGAGAAGCCGGCCTTGCGCGCGAGCGCGACGAGGATCGCCATCCGGTACGCGGCGGTGCTCTTCTCGCGCTGCCATGGGAGCACCGCGCCCTCGCGCACGGAGAGGTCGGGGTTGGCGAGGATGAGGTCGGGGTCGGGCTCGAGGCGCGTGCCGATGCCGGTGCACGCCGGACACGCACCGTGCGGGGAGTTGAACGAGAACGTACGTGGCTCGATCTCCCCGATGGAGAAGTCGCCCTCCGGGCAGGCGAGCCGCTCCGAGAAGAGCCGTTCGGGCACCGTGCCGTCCGCGTCCGCGACGAGCGCGAGGCCCTCGCCCAGCCGCATCGCCGTCTCGACGGAGTCGGTCAAGCGGGACCGATCGGACTCGGCCTCTGCGCCGCGGCGGACCACGAACCGGTCGACCACGACCTCGACGGAGTGCTTCTTCATCTTGTCGAGGACGATGTCCTCCGAGAGATCGCGGACGAACCCGTCCACGCGCACGCGCGCGAAGCCACCGCGGCGCGCGGTGACGAGGAGCTGCTGGTGCTCACCCTTCCGGTCACGCACGAGCGGCCCCAGGATGAGGAGCCGCGCTCCCTCGGGATACGCCTGGATCTGATCCACGATCTCCTGGACGTGCTGCGCCACGATCGGGATCCCGTGGGTCGGGCAGTGCGGCACCCCGACCCGGGCGAAAAGCAGCCGGAGGTGGTCATAGATCTCGGTGACGGTGCCGACGGTCGATCGGGGGTTGCGGGTCGCGCCCTTCTGGTCGATCGACACCGCGGGCGAGAGACCTTCGATGAAGTCGACGTCGGGCTTCTCCATCTGACCGAGGAACTGGCGCGCGTACGCCGACAGCGACTCGACGTAGCG
>JALZAB010000082.1 GCA_030948585.1 Chloroflexota bacterium | reverse complement strand
GCCCGATGGCGGCACGGTCGCACGGATCCGGGGGCACCTCGAGGCCCTCGGGCGTCCGGACGTTCGCTACCTCGTGAGCATCATCCGCGGCACCGGCGCACGGACCGTCGCGCGATACGCACGCGGGATCCTCGAGGCCGCGGGCGCGACCCTCGCCGCGGCGGACGACCCGATCGATGACCCGCTGCTCGCCATCGCGGGGACGGCCGTGGCGACCATCGGATACCAGCTTGGCGCGACGCGGCCCGAGCTTGGCGAGCTCTCACGCGGTGATGTCGAAGCCCTCGTCGCGTTCGTGGCCCACGCCGAAGCGAATCGGCGCGTGCTGCTCCTCCTCGACGAGGCCGTCGATCCATGGGCGCCGGTGCACGGTCCGCTGCCCGACGTCGTCACGATCGCCGGCGCTTCCGACGAGGCGGTGGCGCGCGCGATCGCCGACGCACCCGATCGCCGGCCGTTCGTGCTCGCGCGACGGGACCCCAGCGGGATAGAGGTCGCAATGCGCGGGCGGGCGCTGCCGTACGTGCTGGGCGGGCGCGACTTCACCGCCGTCGCGACGGGCCACACGTTCGCGCTCACCGTCGCGGACGAGCGCTACGCGGAGCTTGCTCTCAGCGACGGCGACGATCCGGACCTCGCCGCGGCCGGGATCGTCACCGCGCTGGCGGTGGCGGCGCTCGGCGTGCGGATGCGGCCCGAATGGGTCGAGCTGGGAGCGCGCGCCGCCGCCGCGAGACAATGACCACATGACGCCGCTCCAAGCCGCGAAGACGTTCATGGCCGCGCTCGAGGCGGGAGACCCGGACAAGGCCGCGGGGGTGTGCGCCGACGACGTCACGGTCGTGTTGCCGGGCGGCGAGACCGAGCTGCAGGGCAAGGATGCCGCGAAGCGGCTGATCCGGATGGCGCCGCCATTCATCCGGCGCATTCGTGAGGAAGAGATCCTCGACAACACCGTCATCCTGCGCGGGCTGACGCGATCGCCGGGGCACTTCGCGAACTTCACGACGTGGACCTTCGAGACCGACGGCGAGCGGATCGTCCACGTCTCGTTCGCCTGGCGGCCCGCGAATTAGCTAGCCCTCCACGTAGCGGAACGAGCGCGGAACCTTCGCGAGGCCGAAGTCGCTGAGCGGGCGTGGCGCGCGATACCGCCGTGGCTTCGTTACCGGGAGCGCCCAGCCTTGCTTGGACTTTCGGGTCGGCGCGCCCAGCTCGCACTCACCGATGACCGCGCGCTCCTCGACGACGGCGAGATACGCGCGGGCGGGCAGCCGTTTCGGCGGGAGCGTGCGGTGCTCGAACCGCGCGGTGCCATCCAGGATTGCGTCGGCGTGCTCGGCGTGGATCGCAAGGACGATGGCGTCGGACATGGCGACCTCCAGCTGATCGCCTGTTGATCGGACCGGGCTTGCGTTAGAGGTCGAGGCGTTTCACCTCGCGGTAGTACGGCCACCGCTCCCGTAGCCGCGCGGCCATCGTTCGGTAATCGGCCGGCTTGACTCCGGCGAAGAGCGTCGAGGTCTCCTGCAGGAAGTGGGTCTCGTGCGCGGCACGTTCGATGTCGTCGTTTGTCTCGTCCGCTGCCACGGCCTCGATCTGCCACGGGTAGCCGAGCACGTGGCGGAAGGTCTCGGTCGCGCGCTCGAGGTGGAAGGGCGACGTGATGACCGCGAGCGGGCGCGGCTCGAGGTCCTTGAGGTAACGGACGGCCGTGAGCACGGCGTTCCCGATGGTGTCGCGGGACTCGTCCTCGATCGCAACCCGGTCGGCGGCGATGCCTCCGCCGACGATGAGGTCGCGCATGACCGCGGCCTCGCTCGGCGTGCCCGGAGCCGCATCGAGCTGCCGGTCGCCCGAGCAGATCACCACGAGCTCCGGTCGCTCGCGGGCCAGCTGTGCCGCGCGGTGGGCGCGTGCGCTCGTGGCAGGGAACGGGCCGCCGTCCGGCGCGAGCCCGCCGCCGAGCACCACGGCCAGCTCGGGGGCGTCTGCGACGCTGCTCATCGTTTGCGAACCCTACTCAAAAATGAACGAGCGCCCCGTTCGGGCGCCCGTTCCATGCCAGATCGCGGTTCGCTAGATCGCGTGCAGCGTTCCGTTGTAGATCATGATCGACACGAAGCTGTCGCCACCACCGTTCTTGTACACGGGGTCAGCGTCCGCCGGCCACGGTGCCACGCGCTTGGTCTCATTGACCGGGTTGTTGCCGTAGCGCTCCCAGAGCGGGATGTTCGGCAGCAGGTCGTTGTATGCGAGGATCGCAGCGGTCACGGCCGGCTTCTGCTTCTCGGTGTCGAAGCCGTCACCCATCGAGTTGATGAGCGCGTTGAAGTCGGTGCTTCCCTGCGTGAGCGGGTAGGCCATGCCGCCGCCCGCGGGGATGGTGTTGTGCGTCTGCAGATCCTGGATGAACGAGCCCTGCGGATGCGGGTTCGCGATGCCCCAGCCCATGATGGCGATCTGGAACTTGCCGGCGTTCACGTCGGCGAGCTGGGTGGACCGGATCGCGCCGCGGGGTGTGATCTTGATGCCGAACTTGTTGAGCGAGTCGCTCGCGTGGTTCGCGGCGCTCGTCCAGTCCGCGAAGTCGCTCGGGAAGTACAGCTCGTACGCGAGCGCCTTGCCGCCCTTGGCGTAGATGCCGTCGCTGCCCTTCGCGTAGCCCGCGTCGGTCATGAGCTTCGCCGCCGCGGCGAGGTCGTAGTCGTATGACTTGAGCTTCGCCTGGTCCGCGGTGCTTACCCAGAGCGGGACGATGTTGTCGCTGACGCCGGCCATGAACTTCTGGGCCTTGGCCGACTGGCCGTACGTGATCGTCGCGCTCTCGGCTTTGTTGATGGCCATGGCGACGGCCTGACGGAGTCGCTTGTCCTGGAACTCGGGAGCGCCCGTCCAGCTGAAGTAGATCGCCGGGCCGGTGTAGAGCGGTCCGCGGACGACCCGGAGACCGTTGCTGCCGAAGGCCTTGTCGGTCGCGAGCGGGAAGCCGTGGGTCGCGTAGTCGACGTCGCCGGCGAGCACGAGCGGGGTCACCGCGTCGGTCTCACCCTGGTAGACGACGATCTTGTCGAAGTTCACCTTGTCCGCGAACAGGCCACCGGTGTTCTTCGTCATGGTGAGCTGCGCCGCGGTGACGCTCGACACGTCGATCTTGTATGGCCCGATGGACGGGGCGGTGGCCGGACGGTAGTCCGCGACCTCCTTGGCGACGGCCTTCACCTCATCGGACGCCGTGGTCTTGCCGGCGGTGTACAGATCCTGGAGCTTCTTCGCGAACGTGCCGAACTGCGAGTCCGGACGGATGCCGTTGCGGAGCACGAGCCGCGGGACGAGCGCCGACGGACGGTTGATGTGGAACCGCACCGTGTACTTGTCGGGGGTCTCGAGCTTGTCCGCGTAGGTCCAGATGCCGAAGCTCTGTGAACGGCCGACCCAGTAGGTCGATGCCACGTCGGCGGAGGTGAACTCCTTGCCGTCGTCCCATTTGAGCCCCTGCTTGAGCTTGACTTCGTAGTTCTCGCCGGTCTGGGTCGCCGACTCCATGAGCCAGTTCTCCCATTTGCCCTCGGCCCAGCGGTAGACGCCCAGCGACGGCATGACCAGATCCAAGATGTAGCTACCGCTCATCACCGAACCGGCGGAGAGGTAGTTGTAGTGACCCTTCGGCGGGAGATCCCACGGCCATGCCGCGTGGAACTCGCCACCCTTCTTCGCCGTGCCCCCGCCGCCGCCACTTGCAGTCGGCGTGGCCCCTGGCGCGCACGCAGCGGCGACGATGCCGATGCTGACAAATGCCGAATCACGCAGGAACCGGCGTCGGTCCACGCGATATCGCAGGTCGCTCATTGTTCCTTCCTCCTTCGCTGGACCGACGCATTGTGCGCTCGCGGTATCTTCGGTGTCGAATACCAAACCAGTACAGCCACGAGCGACATGAAGGCCAGACCAATGACCAGGGCCATGGCGCTCACCACGAATTCGGCGGAATCCCGGGGCTCGAAGATCAGGAGGAATAACGCGACGCCCGCGACCAGCACGGCGATGCGAAACCCCGCCCGAAGGATCTGCGGGTCCACCTACGCAAGCAGCTCCGCGGCAGGTTGGCGCTCCCGGATCGCCACATGGCAGGCGACTTCGCGGGGGCTGTTCCCCGGCAAGGGCAGCAGCGCCGGGACGAGGACGTCGCACAGCCCCTCCTCGGCCAGTGGACACCGGGGATGAAAGGTGCAGCCCGGCGGCAGCGCGAGCAGGCTCGGGACCTCGGCGGTCTTGAGGGTCACCCGATCCTTCGAGCGTGTGATGTTCGGGTCGGCTTCCGGGATCGCTGAGATCAACGCCGCCGAGTATGGATGCGCCGGGTCCGACACGAGCGCTTCGCTGCGCGCGAGCTCGACCATCCGCCCGAGGTACATGACGCCGATGCGGCCTTCGCGCGCGAAGTAGCGCGCGACGGCGAGGTCGTGGGTGATGAGCACGATGCTCACGCCCATTTCGTTGCGCAGGCCGAGGAGCAGGTTCAACAGCGAGATGCGGATCGACACGTCGACCATCGACACGGCCTCGTCGGCGACGATGAGCCGGGGGTCGACCGTGAGCGCCCGCGCGATCGCCACGCGCTGCCGCTGGCCTCCGGAGAGCTGATGCGGGTACTTGCCGAGGAAGTCGTCCGGCGGCGTGAGTCCGACGACCTGGAGCAGGTGCCGCACCCGATTCATTGCGTCGCGGTTTCCCTTCGCCTTCTTGTGCCGATGGATCGGCGCCGAGAGCGTCTGGAAGATGGTGCGGGTCGGGTTGAGCGACGCGTACGGATCCTGGTGCACGAGCTGTACGGCCCGGCGGAACGCCGACAGATCCGTCCCCTTCTTGGCCCACACGTCCTTACCTTCGTAGATCAGACGCCCGCCGGTCGGCCGCAGGATGCCCGCGAGCATGCGGCCCGTGGTGGTCTTCCCGCAGCCGCTCTCGCCGACGATGCACAGGGCCTCCCCCGCGCCGATCGCGAGCGAGACGCTGTCGACGGCGGTGATGACCCCGCCCGGCACCTTGAACGACCGGCTGACCCCGTCCAGCTCGATGAGCGGGGGGCCGGCCACGGTCACGTCGACGACGCTCATGCCGTCGCGATCTTCTGGGCGACCGCGACCTCAGCGCTGCCGACCTGCTCGGCGACCGTCTTCCAGCGGATGCAGCGCGCGTCGTGGTCCGCCATGTCCACCGGCAGGAGATCGGGCTCGCGCTCGGAGCACGCCGGGATCGCGAGCGGGCAGCGCGGCACATACGTACAGCCGGGCGGCAGCCGGATGAGGTCTGGCGGTGAGCCGGGGATCGACGCGACGGCGCCCATCGCGCCCGAGACCCGCGGCACCGCGCGCAGAAGGCCGACCGAATATGGATGGCGCGGGCGGTAGAACAGGTCGGTGACCGAGGCGCGCTCGACGACCGTGCCCGCGTACATCGTGATCATGCGGTCAGCGAGCTCGGCCGCGATCGAAAGATCGTGGGAGATGAAGATCATCGAGAAGCCCAACCGCTTCCGCAGCGTGCCGAGGAGATCGATGATCGACCGTTGGGTGAGGATGTCGAGCGCCGTGGTCGGCTCGTCGAGGATGATGAGCTGCGGCTCGAGCATCAGGCTGAGGGCGATGAGCACGCGCTGCTTCATCCCGCCGGACAGTTCGTGCGGATATGCCGTGAGCACGCGCGTCGGGTCCAGGTGCACCAGGTCCAGGAGCTCCTGCGCCCGCGCGTGAACCTTCTTCGAGTCCTTGAGCCCGTGCGCCCGAGCGGTGTCGGCGAACTGCTCCCAGATGTTGATGACTGGGTTGAACGAGTTGAGCGCGGCCTGGAACACCATGGCGCATTCGCTCCACCGGTACTGCCGCAGCTCGTCATCGGGCAGGGTGCGGATGTCGACGGTCTCCCGGTCGTTCGTGTACAGGATCTGGCCCTTCGTAATCTTCGCCGAGCGTGGCGAGAGCCGGATGAGACTGACCGCGAGGGTCGTCTTTCCGGAGCCGCTCTCGCCGATGATCGCAACGGTCTCGCCCTTGGCGATGTCGAAGGACACGTCGCGGACCGCATGCACCGGGCCCCGGCGGGTGCGGTAGTCGATCGAGAGATCGCGGACCGAGAGGATCGGGGTCATGACGAGCGCAGGCGGGGGTTGAAGATGTCCTCCAGGGCGTTCACGAACAGCACGAGCGACAGCTGTAGCAGGATGATCGCGAGGATCGGGCTGAAGACGAACCAGAAGGCGTCCTTGAAGTAGAAGGCGCCCTGGGTCTGCGCGAAGTACAGCATCAGCGCCCAGTTCTTCCCGGAGAAGGGGACCAGTCCGAGGATGATGAGCGCGACCTGCGCGTAGATCGCGCCGGTCATCGCGAGCACGAAGTGGATGACGATGTAGCTGCGCATGTTGGGCAGGATCTCGCGGAACACGATGTGGATGAGCCCGAGATCCAGCGACCGCGCCGCCTCGACGTAATCTCGTTCCTTCAGGGTCAGCACCTGGGCGCGCACCTGACGCATGAGCCCGGCCCAGCCGAGCAGCGACAGCACCAGCGCGAGCGCCAGGAAGTTCGTCGGCCGCGCGAGGGCGGAGATGACGATGAGGACGATGAGCGGCGGGACCGTCAGCAGGATGTCGGCGATCGCCACAAGCGCCGCATCCAAGCGCCCTCCGATGAGGGCTGAGATTGAGCCGAGGACCGTCGCCACGAGCGTGGTGAGGAAGGCGGTGATGAGGGCGACGCTGATGATCTCTTTCCCGCCCTGCACGATCTGGTTGAGGACGTCCCGCCCGGCGTTGTCGGTGCCGAGGAAGTGCTGGAGCGACGGCGTCTCGTACAGCTGGGTCACGTCGCCGCTCTCCTGATTCGGAACGAAGATCGGCGCGATGAACGCGAGCGACAGGAAGAACACGATGCCGATGAACCCGATGAGGCCGCTCGGTCGCTTTGACAGGAGACGCAGGAACTCGATCGCGCTCTCGAGCGGGCGCGGCAGGGTCCGGTCACTGGCCCGGGGCAGCGCCGCCGCGGTCATGTGCCCGTCGCGCCGCCCGCGCGGCCGATCCGCGGGTCGAGCTTGCTGTACAGCAGGTCGGCCGCGAGGTTCGCGATGACCACGGACAGGGTGACCATCAGCAGGATGCCCTGCATGACCGGGTAATCGCGCTGCGTGACTGCGGCCTGCAGCCGAAGGCCGACGCCCTGGTACACGAAGTACTGCTCGATGAGGATCGATCCACCGATGGCGAGCCCCGCCGTGATCGCGAGCTGCGTCACCAGTGGCAGGACCGCGTTGCGCCCGACGTAGGCGGTCATGATCCGGCCGTCAGACAGACCGCGGGCCCGCGCGGCGTTGACGTAGTCCTCCTCGAGCGCGTTGATCGTCGCGCTCTTCATCCCAAGGATCCAGTGGCCCAACGTCGCGAGGAAGAACACGCTGATCGGCAGGGCGGCGTGGAACAGCACGTCACCGATGAACGCCGGCGTGAAGCCGGGCTGCATACCCGGGCTGGTCGCGCCGCGCATCTGCGTGATCGGGACCCACCGCAGCTCGACCCCGAGGACGATCACGATGAGGAGGGCAATGAAGTAGTTCGGGACGGCGCTGATGATCGATCCGCCGAGCGACAGGATGTGGTCGATCTTCGTGTTCCGGTTGTACGCGGCGAACAGGCCGAGGAACACGCCGATGCTGAAGCTGAGCAGCAGGCCGGTGCCCACCGAGAAGAGCGTCCACGGCAGCACCGCAAGCACGATGGCCATCACCGGGGTGCCCTGGGAGATGAACGAATAGCCGATGTTCCCGTGCGCGAGGTTCCCGACGAATGACAGGTACTGCGCGAACACGGGCTTGTCGAGATCGATGCTGAAGAGGCTCGCCGCCTGCGCGCGGGCCTCGTCGTACGTCATGGCCCCATCCTTGGTGAGCTCGTCGATCTTGATGTCGATCGGGTTGCCCGGCATCAGGCGGATGAGGAAGAACGTGATCGTCGTGGTCACGAAGACCGTGAGGAACGCCTTGATCAGGGCTTGCGCGACCGGGTGGCGCCAGTAGCCCAGGATGTGGCGCGCCCGGTTCGCGCGCGGCGTGGTCGGGAACTGCTGCGCGACGATCTTCGCGTCGGCGGGGGTCGTGGCGGCCACGCCCGCATCCTAGGACGCGTCGAGGAGCATTTGGAGCGATACCTCGGTCAGTGACGCGACGCGGTGGTCCGCGTCGCTAAGGTCCATCGCCACGGTCAGCTCGTTCGGCACGACCACGCAGCGCATGCCCGCGGCCTGCGCCGCGAGCATCCCGTTACGCGAGTCCTCGAAGGCGATCGCGTCGGCAGCGGGAACGCCGAGGCCGGCGCAAGCGGCGAGGTAGAGATCCGGCGCGGGCTTCGCCCGAAGGTCCGGCCGGTCGCGGCACTGGACGTGATCGAAGAGCGACCGCAGCCCGAGACGGTGGAGGTGCCCCTCGACCCATTTCGGTGTCGAGCTCGAGCAGACCGCAATGCGGAGACCGCGCGATCGCGCCTCGGTCAGCAGCGCACGAAGCCCGGCGGACTCCGCGACGCCCGCGACCAGCTCGGTCTTGCGCCGATCCCGTCGCTACTGGATCGCATCGCGGTCACCGCGCGGTCCGATCAACGTCTCGAGGTGGGCGAGGGCGTCGAACCAGTTGCCTTCGCGTCCGACGTACTCGAGCCACAGGTCTTTGGGCAGCTCGTGGCCGAACTCCTGATACGCCTCGACCCACGCTTGGTACGCGGGCATCTCCGTCTCGAGGATGAGCCCGTCGAAGTCGAACACGAGTGCGCGGATCACCACCACCGCTCCGACGGTACGAGCCCAAGGGCGGTGCGTGCCTCACCGGCGAGTGCGAGCGAGCCCGCGACGCAGACCAGACCGTCCGGTCCGGCAGCTGCGCGGGCCGCCGCGAGCGCCGCTCCGACTTCGGGAGCGACGGTGATGGGAACGCCCGCGGTGCGCTTCGCGATCCGCGCGACGAGCTCGGGCTCAGCGGCGCGCGGGCTGCCCGACCGCGTGATGACCACTGCCGAGGCGATCCGCACGAGCGGGCGCAGCACCGCGGCGGCGTCCTTGTCGCGCGCGATGCCGATCACCATCGCGAGTCGCCCGCCCGCTCGCTCGGAGCGCAGCGAGCGCGCGAGCGCCTCCGCCGAGGCGCCGTTGTGCGCGCCGTCGAGCACGATGGCCGGGCGGCCGCGAACGCGTTCGAAGCGCGCGGGCCAGATCGCGGTCCGTACGCCGGTGGTGATGCTCGATGCGCCCTCGCCGAGCCTGAGGGCCTGGGCCGCGGCGATGGCGAGCGCCGCGTTCTGCCGCTGATGATCCCCGGTCAGTCCGAGGTCCGCATGGACGCCGACCGGCGCGATCACCTGCAGCTCCGCGCCGGTGGCCTTCGCGACCCGCGCGATCGCGTGCGCCGCGGTCGGCCGCTGCACGGCGACGAACACAGGGCGCCCGCGCCGCACGATGCCGGCCTTCTCGGTCGCGATGGCCGCGAGCGTCCGGCCGAGGATCGCGGTGTGGTCGTAGCTGACCGAGGTGATGACCGATACGGCGGGGTCGAGCGCGTTCGTCGCATCGACGCGGCCGCCGAGGCCCACTTCGACGATGGCGAGCGCGCAGCCTCGATCCGCGAATGTCCGAACGGCGAGCAACAAGGTCAGCTCGAACGTCGTCGGGTCGCCGGCGGCGGGGTCGCTGCGGCGGAGCCGCCTCACGAGCGGGCGCAACCCCTCGATCCGCGCGGTGAACTCGGCGGGGGGCAGCATCGCCCCGTCCACGCGGACGCGCTCGCGATAGGTCTGGATGTGCGGCGACGTGAACAGGCCGGCGTTCACCTGCGCGGAATGCGCGATGGACGCGAGGAACGCCGCGGTCGAGCCCTTGCCCTTGGTCCCCGCGATCAGCACGACGCGTAGCCTGCGATCCGGCGCGCCGGCGAGGTCAAGGAGGGCGCGCATGCGTCCGAGGCGCCACCGCGCGGCGCGGCTCGCATGCGGATTCCAGCCGACCCCGAGCAGGGGATCGGAGAAGCCCAGCAGCCAGTCGAGGGACGAGGACGTGGTCATGGACGCGCGGATTGTGCCGCGCCATACCATCCTTCGTGGAGCAGGATCGATTGATAGAAGACCTGGATGGCGTCATCGAGCCGCGCCTCTCGTGGCGCGCGCGGTGGCTGCTGCCCCTTGCCGGCGGCGCGCTCCTCGCGGTCGTGCTCGCGTCGACCTTCTTGCGCTACACCCCGGCACCGGTGAGCGTGCTCAGCGCCGCACCGCCCGCGACCGGGATCAAGGCCATCGAGCTCCCGCGGACGCTTGCCAGGCTCCAGACCCGGCTCCAGTTCTCGGGCGTGACCGGCCTCACCAGCATGGAGATGAGCGAGGGCTTCCGGGACACGTACCGGCTCGGCGATGGGCGGCTCGCGATCGTGATCGAGTACCCCGACCCGGCGAACGGGGCGCTCATCGCGCCTGCCGCGCGGGTCGCGGTGCCCGTGCGCGGCGTGCACGGCGCGGTCTTTGACACCGTGCAGGCCAGCCAGCCCAAGGCGATCGCGTGGGTCGCCGATGGGATGCAGTACCAGGTGGGCGGCGCGTTCTCGGCCGAAGAGCTCATCAGTCTCGCCGAACAGCTGCGATAGGGTGCTGCGCAGCGCAGCCTCGATGGAAGGACGAACGACATGACGACGGTGAAGGCCGCGCTGGTCCAGGCCGCGTGGACCGGCAGCAAGGACTCGATGGTCGAGCTGCACCTCAGGCACATCGACGACGCCGCGAAGCAGGGCGCCAAGATCATCTGCCTGCAGGAGCTCTTCTACGGACCGTACTTCTGCCAGATCGAGGACAAGAAGGGCTACGCGTACACCGAGAAGATCCCGGATGGCCCGACCACGAAACTGTTGCAGGAGCGCGCGAAGAAGCACTCCATGGTGATCATCGCGCCGATGTACGAAGAGGATCAGCCAGGCATCTACTACAACACCGCCGCCGTGATCGACGCCGACGGCAAGTACCTCGGCAAGTACCGCAAGACCCACATCCCGCACTTGCCGGGGTTCTGGGAGAAGTTCTACTTCCGTCCGGGGAACATGGGGTACCCGGTGTTCGACACCGCCGTCGGCAAGGTCGGCGTCTACATCTGCTACGACCGCCACTTCCCCGAGGGCGCTCGGATGCTCGGCCTTCACGGTGCGGAGCTCGTGTTCATCCCGTCCGCGACGTCGCGCGGTCTGTCGATGCACCTCTGGTTCATCGAGCAGACGGCGCACGCGATCGCCAACGGCTACTGGGTCGGCA
>JALZAB010000075.1 GCA_030948585.1 Chloroflexota bacterium | reverse complement strand
CCCCCCGCCCGGTTCAGGCAGCGCGACGCATCTGCATCACTGCGACGTACCCGTCCTCGAGCGATGGCTCAACGGGGATAGCGCCAGCTAGGGCAATCTCGCTGACGATTCGGTAGCGCATTCCAGCACCGGTCGAGACCGCGGAGACCACGGTGAGGTTGCCCGTGGGTGCGGGCCCGCTGGCATCCAGGCTCCAGACCCGGCCCGTCGCGGCACGCGCGAGCTCGCCAGTCGTACCATCGAAGACCACTCGCCCCGCGGACAGCAGCGCCACACGATTTGAGGTCTGCGCGACGTCCTCGACGATGTGCGTCGACAGGATCACCGTGCGATCGCTCGCGAGCGCGACGAGAAGGTTGCGGAACCGGATGCGCTCCTCGGGATCGAGGCCGGCGGTGGGCTCGTCGACGATGAGGAGCTTCGGATCGTTGAGCAACGCCTGAGCGATCCCGATCCGCCGTTTCATCCCGCCCGAGTACGTCCGCAGCTGGCGCCGCGCCGCGTCCTCAAGCCCGACCGTGCCGATCAACTCGGTGACGCGCGTGCGGCGTCGCGCGCGATCGCGCATCCCCTTGAGGATTGCAATGTAGTCGAGGAACTCCCCCCCGGTCAGGTCCGGATAGACGCCTAGCTCTTGCGGCAGGTAGCCGAGGATCCACTTCACGGCCTGGCGGCCGTCGGCAGATGCGAGGTCATGGGGACCAACGTGGGCACTGCCCGTGCTGGCGTGCAGGACCCCGGCGAGTATGCGCATCAGCGTGGTCTTCCCGGCGCCATTGGGGCCCAGCAGCCCGAACATGCCAGTTGAGATCGTCAGGTCGACCCCGCGCAACGCGTGAACCTCGCCGAACGCCTTCGACAGGCCGTTGATCTGAATGTCCATCCGACCTCCTAGCGCGCCGCCGCGCGGCGTGAGACGTAGATCTGCAGGGTCACGAGTGCGAGCGCACCGGTCGCCAGTAGCAAGGCGACGCTTGCCAGACCCTCCCCGATCGGAATCGGCTGCCCGCCAAAGCACCCCACGTCGGTGTGCTGAAAGAACGCCGCCGCCGGATACTCGCCGATGGGCGTGAGCAGGCTGCAGTTCAGCGTGGGCATCCGCTCCGGCGGGACGAGGTTGCCCCAGAACCAGTACCCGGTGAACAACACCGCGTAGAGCGGGACCGGGAGCCATTCGGTGCAGGCGATCGAGAACGCGGCGACGAAGAAGAGTCCCGGCGCCACCACCACCAAGAAGATCAGCGGGAGAAAGCGCACGAGCGTCGGATCGCCGATCCGCGCGCCGAGATAGAGGAGCGAGAGGGCAAACGCCAAGAACAGCGGGATCATCGTCGCGAAGGTCGCGCCGAAGTACTTGCCCCAAAGACGCGCTCCGAGGCCCGCCGGCAGGCTCTCGAGGAGCTGTTCGGTACCGAGGGAACGCTCGCGCCCCCAGCGGTCGGCCATGAGGATCCCGAACGCGACCGGCAGAAAGAAGCTCGCATTGCTGACGAGGCGCAGTGCCATGTCCGCGTCGGGCAACAGATGCTCGGGGCTGCCGATACCCGAGAACAGTGCGAAGAGGAGTACGAGTGCGAGGCCGATGGACGCCCACACGCTCCGGCGCCGGAGCTGCATCAAGAACTCGTAGCCCAGAGCGCCGCCGAACGCGTTCAGCGCTCCGCTCCCATGAGGTGCTCGGACCGTCCCAGCAACAGTCCGGTCACCGCAAGGCATCCCGCGCCGATGAGGCCGATTGACAGACGGTTCCAGTACCAGGTCGCTGGATCGGTCGCATCGAATGGCAGGGCGACCCAGAGCGGCCGCAGCCAGGGCACTGATAGCCAGATTCCCGAGACGATGTTGGACAGCACCCACGCGACTGCGACGATGCCGGCACCCGCCGCGGCCACGCGCGCGGCAATGGTTGCGACGGCGCCCAGTCCGGCCATCAGGACGAGGGGCGTAAGCCACTCGAGGTGATCCGCCATCGGAGCCTGAGGAATCTCGGACGTGAGTCGGCCGAGCTGGTGCAAGGCGGCGGTCGTCAGGGCCGTGACCGCGGCCGACCACCCGAGCGGGGCATCGCCGCCGTGAGCGCGGTGGCGATCGACCCCATGATCGAGCTGCGGCTGTCGCTCCCAGTGAGCGTCCGGCGCAGCGTGACGACGCGCCTACGAGGGAGCCGAGCTGCACGGACGCCGAGAGGATCCGGTCCGTCTGGCCTGGCGCGCCGAGCGCCTGCGCAAGAAGGCCGAGGAAGCAGAGCGCCAACACGGCGGCTGGCGGAGCGACAAGTGCGGGCCATCCGAGGCGACGGGCCTCGAAGGACACGGCGCTCACGCTGCGCGGAGCACGCGCGGAGTCCGAAGGACGACCGCGCCGATGATGACGAGCGCCAGGGCGACCGAGATTCCCGTCCCGGTCGCCGAGTCCAGCGCAGTCGCCCGAGCAACCGCATGCTCAATGGTCGGTGCTGCGGTGAGGTTCAGGATCCAGAGACTGCCGGCGGTCGCGAGCGAGGCCGCCGAGCCGAAGCGAACCGCCACGCCGAGCCCGATCGCGGACAGCAGCAGCATCGGGCCGAGCCACATGAAGATGACCGCCTCGAGGCCGCCCGCTGACTGACCGATGCCGACGAGCACGACCGAGGCGGCAAGCGCGAGGAGCAGGTCGTAGCCGCAGACGAGCGCCAGCCGCGCGAGGAGGATCGCGCGCGGTGATGTGGGCGTCGCGAGCGCCACCTCAAGTGAGGGGTCGTGGTCGCCGTAGACGACGGCGACCCCAGCCGCCGCGATGAGTGGTGTGATCGCGCCGAAGACTCCGCTGGTCCCGCCCGAGGAGCCGAAGAGGGTGACCGCACAACCGGAGCCGATCACGACGGCCGACGCCGCCCAGATGTTGCGGTTCACGACAGGCACCTGGGCGTAGATCAGTTCGAGGACACCCTCCAACGAGAACCTCGGGCGCACGACCGGCGGAACGTGGCGGGACGGCACCTCCGCAGGTAACGCGACGCGCGTCGCGGTTGCGATCCTGCTCAGGTCATCGCTCACGGGTCTTCTCCACGAGCGACCGGCGCGCGGCGTCGATCCGGCTCTTCACCGTGCCGACCGGTATCCCCAGAATCTCCGCGATCTCGACATGGGTCAGGTGGTGTGAGAACGCGAGCGACAGAACCTCCCGGTGGAGCGGGCGCAGCGTTCTGATGATCGCCACGAGCTCGGCGAGCTCAACCCGGGCGAGCGCCGCGTCTTCGGTGGACGAGCCGTCCTCCAGATCGCCTAGCTCAGCGTCTCCGCGGACGTCGATCCGTCTCCCGCGGCGCTGATCTCGAGCGCGGCGCCGGGCGATCGCGAAGATCCACGTTCGCACGGACGAGCGCGCGGAGAACGAGCCGGCGGCGCGCCAGACCGCGGTGAACGTGTCCTGCAGGAGCTCCTCGGCAAGCTGCTCGTCGTCGCACAGCGCCCGGAGGTAACCGTGCACCGCTCCGGCGTGTCGTTCCCAGAGGAGCCCCAGTGCCGCGTCATCGCCACGACTCATCGCCGCGATCGGCCGGGTATCAGGATCGTCGGCGGCCGCCGTCACGGCTCGGGCCGAGTCGCCGACCTGCATCGTGACCACAGCCTATTCGTAGCGAGTCGGACAGAAACGGTTCGGTCGGGGTTGTGGCCGACCGCCGCTCCTTCGGTCGATGTTGTTTACGCGTCTGGCGTAGGCGTTTCGGTGATCTTCGCGAGTGCGGTCTAACTGGCGCGCCTCGAACTCAATTCCGGTGGCGCTCCGGGGTGGGAGCGGGCATCGTGGTCGGTCGGCTGCAGCACGACGCGATGATCGCCCACCGGCGCCTGAATCACTTGAAACGGGAGCTCGACTGGGCCTGACTCCCCCACGCGCCACCCGAGTGGATTGTTTCGCGGATCAGTGTGGATATTCGTGCAACGAGCGGTTCTCGGTCTGGAGCAGCAGATCCTCCCGGGTAGCTCCGGGTGCGCTGGGCGGGCAGACCCCGTACGAGCGCTAACGCCAGAGGGTCGGCGGCTCCAGCGTCAGCGGCCACCGTCAGTTGCACGGCCAAGGCGATCACCTAACCGTGAGTTGGACGAGCAATGGCTTGCCAGACCAATCCGCACCATGCCATCAGCGACTTTGATCGGCTCGCCCACCGAATATGACAGAAGGGCAGCAGGCCGCCCCTATGCACCTCTTTCGTGATGCTTAGGGCAACAGGTGATGCTTGCGTAAGAAGGCTTCCCAGGCAGCGATGCACTCGTCAATGAGCGCGACCGCATCCCGGCTCGTACCTGCACCGGCAACTTTGAAAGTTGCGGAGACGCTCGGCGCGGCACCGCTATCGAACTTCACCGAATAATGACGCCGGCTTATCGCAAGGTTGGGGTCGACGCGCGCTTGCCGCGCCGCGCGAAGATGCTTTGACCCATTGGCGAGGTCGGCGCACCAGCGCAGACACTCAGTCTGGTTGACATACGACTCAACGTTGACCCCGTCAGGCAGCGGCTTTGCCGAATCGTTCCGAAGCCAATCCTTGAAGTGGTGAATGGCTTGAAAGAGTGCGTAGACCTCGTCCTCGTAGTGGAGCGTCGTCAGCTCGTGTGTCCGCCCAGCGGCCGTGGACTGCACGCGAGCGTGCCAGCGGCCGATGCGTTCCCACTGCTCATTCCATGAGCGAGCCTGTGAGACCTCGTCCATATCGAGTTCGGTCACAGCATCGGTGACCGTCGCGTGATCCTCCGCGGTGACCAGACGGATGTTCGACGTGCAGCCCTCGGTGGGACAGGGCAAGTGCATGCGCTCAGGAGGGATTTCCAGCCGACATCCGCCGCACACGCCCATGCGTCAATTGTCGCGCGACCGAGGAAGCACTTGTGCTCCTCGCCGACCGTGCGCTTTCACCCGGTGCTTCACCGGCCGCCACGGACACTTAGTGGAAGTCGAGCGTCCATCGGCGCGGGCGCGCGTCAAGAAGAATCGCCACGACATCTCAGCCAGCACGAGGCGCCCGCCCCAAGAAGCAGCTCCGGCTGTGTTGCCTATTTGTTGCCTAGCCGCCTTACAACCCTGGACGCCGACGCACGACCACGCACAGGAAGCCCAACGTTTTGGCCTCGGCGCACGTCGGCGAACGACTGCTCACGTGCTGAGCAGAATTTCAAGACCGCCGCATTCGACCGCTCTGCCACCCCTCCAGGTAAAGAAACGCCAACAAACATAGGCCTTTCGGCAGAATCATCGGACCGCGCGGAAGTCATTTGATGCCAATCTTGATGCCAGCGCCGATGCCACTCAGTGCACGTCGGTGCCATCGAGCGTCAATCTGAAGGGGGCACCACGACGCAACGACGCGAGCGCGACGCGCCGCGACCGTCACATGCGCTCGACCCATTGAGCACGCCACGCCGGCGCGTCAAACGGAGCACCGAAGACGATCGTTTCCTTCGCGACCTTGCTGTCACGCAGCTCGAAGATACCCATCATGTGCCACGGACGAGAGTCGCCCGGGTAGACGACCCTGAACAGTGCCGTATACACGTCCCCTGTTCCTACAACGCGCAGCAGGGTACCGACCGGGGTCGCGACCCACGTATCTTCGCTGCCCTTCACGACCACCGTCTCCGTAGGGGGCACTCCACCCGGATAGTTGTCGAGGATCGCGCGGGCGTTCTGGGGCCCACGGATCCGCTCGCCGGACTGCGGGTACTCCGAGATGTAATCCCTATGGCGAAGCTGGTCCAGAGTGTCGAGGTCGCGCGCCACGGTCGCTCGGCCGTATCGATCAATGACTTCCCGATTGGTCGTTTCGCTCACGGTGCCCTCCTCCTGTCCAAGCTGCGCCGGCGATGAGAGACGGGGCCATCCTAGAAGGTGAGGCTTCTGCTGAGACGGCGCTCCGGTGCCGTCAGGTGCGTCCGCACGTGGGAGAGGAGCACGTCCATTCGACCGCTCTGCCACCCCTCCGAATGGAGAATCGCCAACAAACGTAGGCGTTTCAGCGCCGCGCACGACTCGAGCGGAACCGGTTTGATGCCAATCCTGATACCAACGCCGATGCAACTCACTGCATAGCGATACCCGAGCGCCGCTCCGGTGACGTGATTCCGATTCCACACGCGGCTCCTATGACGCGGCAAGAGCCGCCTCTTGACGCCAATGTTGATACCAACGCCCAGGCCGCTCCCCGCCACTCGGAGCTTGTCCATGCAACGCCGCCTAGCTCCGCTCGTGCCTGTACACAACCATGCTACAGGCATTCCCAATCAAGACCGCGCATTCGACCGCCCTGCCACGCCCCTGGATCGTGGAGCGGCAACAAACGGACGGTCTCGGCGTCGCAAGCGATGGGCGATTGGTAAAATGGACGCACAAGGGAAGGCGCCTATTCAGACGCACCGGCCGATCAATACGCGGTCATCTCGGTGGATGAACGCGGGTACTCCGGCCACCGGGCATGTCCTCGAGGACCACCCCTCACGGGTGTTCTTGCACCGAACCGGTGCGCGGGTGGCTTCTGCCCACAACGTTCGAGTGCTCACATCGCGAGCATTCCGTCGAGCTCTGCGAGATCTGGCCGCCGCACAGGGCCGTCGCATCGCCGGCGGTCCCCGCGGCTTCGATCTTCCACCACTGCGGATCGCTGCTGTGCTCACGCGTGTACAGCATCGAGTACGTCAGCGCATTCGCTCGATACCTATTCGCGGGCGGTTCGCCGGATCGGATCACCAGTGAGGAGTACTCGGCCGAGTGGGACCGCGAGGCCGCGAGGGCCAAGTGGCGGCGTTACCACCCCGGTCTCGGGTCGACCCCTGAACCTCGGGACATCACGCTCGATTGGGGACGACTCCTACCGCCGATGTGGAGACGGTAGTTTTCCGGGGTGCGCGGCATCCGGTCCAACGCGCGAGCCTTGTCCCGCCTGCTCGTGGCCACCTTCTTCGTCGCGGCAGGCGTGAACCACTTCCGGGACCCTGGGTTCTACGTATCCACCATTCCGCCGTGGCTGCCATGGCCCGAGGAGCTGGTCGCGCTCAGCGGCGGCGCCGAGATGATCGGCGGGATCGCCGCGGTGGTGCCGCTCTCACGCCGGGCCGCGGGCTGGGGGTTGATCGCGCTCCTGGTCGCCGTGTTCCCGGCCAACGTGAACACCGCGGTCAACCACGCGCAGTTCACCGAACGTCCGGTGGTGGATTGGCTGCTATGGCTTCGACTGCCGGTCCAAGCCGCCCTCATCGCATGGGTCTGGTGGACATTGCTCGGCCGGGAGCGCGACACGCCATCCGACTAGCGCAGCGAGCGACCGGCAGTGGCACGATGGCTCCATCGAACGCACTCGGGTGGACATCTGGCTCTGGGCCGTGCGGCTGTACAAGACGCGTTCGGCAGCGACGGCCGCATGCCGCGGGGGCCATGTTCGGGTGAACCGGGTGAAAGCCAAGGCGTCGGCGCTGGTGCAGGTCGGTGACCGCATCGAGGCGTTCGTCGAGCGGGAGCGGATCCTCGAAGTCGTAACGGTCATCGATAAGCGCGTCGGCGCCCCCGCTGCGGCAACCTGTCTCATCGATCACAGCCCGCCGGCGCCCGTGATCAAACGCGAGCCACGCGTATTCGTGCGCGAGCCTGGAGCCGGACGGCCGACGAAGCGCGAGCGCCGGGAGCTCGACCGCCTGCGCAGGCCGTGACCTGGGTCACTAGCATCGCGCCGTGCCTCAGCTGAAGAAAGTGGTCACGAAGGCGCCCGCGACTGTGGATGCGTACATCGCGGCTGCGCCGGAGGAGCGACGCCGCGGCCTCGAGCGGCTCCGGAAGACGATCAGGGCCGCAGCACCCGCGGCCATCGAGAGCGTCAGTTACGGGATCGCGGGGTTCAAGTACAAGGGAAAGCCGCTCGTCTACTTCGGCTACTGGAAGCAGCATCTGGCCCTGTACGGCCTGGGCGCGCGCGTGATCAAAGACCATGCGGGGGAGCTCAAGCCCTACGAGGTGGCAAAGGGAACGATCCGATTCGCCGCGGGCGTTTCCGCACCCGCGCCACTCGTGCGCACCCTGGTCAAGGCACGCGTGGCTGAGGTGGACAGGGGGTCACGAGGAACGGGCGCGAAGTAGACCTCGCGCCTGGGCGAACGAGGCTCCTCCTTGTGGGCTCGGGTGATATAGTTGCTGAAGCAACTATCTGAAGGAGCCCCGTCGTGCCCGCTGTCACCGTCACCGATCCCCTCACCCTCCCCGCTGTCGAGGCCGCCCCAGGCGCGCGGTTCCGTAGGGTGCAGCGGGTCGTCACCGCGATCCAGACCTACGAGGGTGAGGGCTTCCCGGTCCGCCGGCCGTTCCCGGGGCTCGAGCGGACCGTCGCCGATCCGTTCATCTTGCTCGACCAGATGGGTGAGGTGCAGTACGGCGTCGGGGAGGCCAAAGGCGCGCCGGATCATCCGCACCGCGGCTTCGAAACGGTCACCTACATGATCGACGGCGAGTTCGTGCATCGGGACTCGACCGGCGGTGGCGGCATCATCGCCAATGGCGATACCCAGTGGATGACCGCCGGTGCCGGGATCGTGCACTCCGAGATGCCGCCCGAGAAGCTCGTCCGCTCCGGCGGCCTGTTTCACGGCGCGCAGCTCTGGGTGAATCTGCCGGCCGCCCAAAAGTGGTCCCGGCCGCGCTATCAGGACATCGCCGCGACGTCGGTGACGCTCGTGCGCTCGCACGACGGCGGCGCGCTCGTTCGCGTGATCGCGGGCGAGCTGGCCGGTCACACCGGGCCGGGGGCCACGCAGACGCCGATCACGTACGCGCACGTCACCCTGATGCCCGGCTCGCGACTCGGGATCCCGTGGCGTCCGGACTTCAATGCCCTCGTCTACGCGCTCGGCGGCTTCGGGTCGGTCGGGACCGAGGGCGTGCCGCTCGAGTCGGGCCAGCTCGCCGTGTTTGGCGCGGGCGACGCGATCCGCGTCGACGGCAGCCCTCGCCAGGACAGCCGGACCAACGCGTTCGACGTCCTGCTCCTTGGCGGCCGTCCGATCGGCGAGCCCGTCGTACAGTACGGCCCCTTCGTGATGAACACCCGCGAGGAGATCCTGCAGGCCGTCGCCGACTATCAGGCAGGCCGCATGGGCTCGATCCCCGCGACGCATTTCGGCGCAGGCCCGCAGGACGCGGAGTAGGAGGGCGATGATCGTGACGATGCAGTGGAAGAAGACGCCGCCCGAGCTCGCGGCGACATTCGATCACGCCGCACCGAAGGATCCGAAGGTCGTCCGCAAGCCGATGTTCGGCTACCCCGCCCTCTTCCTGAACGGCAACATGTTCGCCGGTACGTTCCAGGACAAGGTGATCGTGCGGTTGCCCGAGCCGGCACGGTTGCGCGCGATCAAGGCCGGAACGACGCAGTTCGAGCCGATGCCGGGCCGGCCGATGAAGGAATACATCGTCGTGCCGGCGGCGGATGTGGCGAAGCCTGCCGCGCTCGCGAAGTGGATCCAGCAGGCGCGCGCATATGCCGTGACGTTGCCTGCGAAAGAGAAGAAGCCCGCGAAGTCCGTCAAGAAGGCGACCGCGAAAAAGCGCTAGGGGCTATGCGGTCTTGAGGTCGCCCTTCGGCTCGAACTTCGCGCTCGCGGTGTAGGACGTGCGATTGGGGACCTCATCCACTTTGGTGATCCGATAGAAGACAGGCGATCCCGATTGACGGGTCAGGCGGATGAGGGAGCCGAGCTTGACCGGACCGGCGTTGACGATCTTGTTGGAGAGTGGACCACCGGTGAGTCGTATGACGGTCTCGATCGGCATCAGAAGGTAATGCTAAGGGCCGGGCTCTTGTGAGAGCCCGGCCCTTTCGCAATTGCTACCGCGCTTAGTACCGGCTAGCCGGTCGACGCGTCTCGAAGCAGCTGCTGCAGTAGACGGGCTTGTCGCCGCGCGGCTGGAATGGCACGCGCGCTTCCTTGCCGCACGACGAGCAGGTCGCGGTGAAGAACTCACGCTCTCCGCCGTAGCCGCCGCCACCGCCACGCGAACCGCCGCCGTAGCTAGCGCCGCCGCCGCCGCCCGTCGCCTTACGCGCCGCGCGGCAGTCGCTGCACCGGCCAGGCTGATTCATGAGGCCGCGCTGCTGGTAGAACTCCTGCTCCCCTGCGGTGAACACGAATGGGTTCCCACAGTCCTTACAGGTGAGTGTGATGTCGCTGAAGCTCATTTGGCTTCTCCTTTTGTTGGTCCGGTCCCGAATCGCACCACCTCGGGCCAGAAGGAGAAGTCCCTCGAAACCTGTTGGATCGATCGTCGTGCCGTGACCTGTTGTGCGTTCAGTCTAGCACCTGCCCGTTAGGGCCCCGACGAAGACCCGAAGGTCTTGTCGGGGCGCCCACTTAGACCGTTACGCGGCGGCCCTGCGAGTAGCGATAGATCGCGAGAACGATGAGGGCGCCGATTATCGAGCCGATCCACCCCGCAGTGGGCGGCGGAAGGGTCGCGGTGCCGGCGAACAAGAGCTGAGCGAGGAAACCGCCAACGAACGAACCGACGATGCCAAGAACGATCGTCCCGACCCAACCCATGGGGTCGCGACCCGGCATGACGAAGCGGGCAATGATCCCGACGATCGCGCCGAAGACGATCCACGTGACGATTGCGGTGAGGTCCATGTCTCATTCCTTTCCCGTGTGTCCCTTCGTAGGCCCGTGGCCTGACCCGCCTGCTTGTCTGGCACTTGCCATGCCAGACCGGCATGGCCTCTGGTTAGCCCGCGGCGCGGTTGTTGCATCTGGCTTCGGCACATGGCCGCTTCCCGCCCGGTGCGGCGTCGCCCATTCCGCTTGCTGGGAGTCGCGTTCGTCGCGAATGGGCTCCTTGGGCTGGCACTCGTGGGCGTTGCCATGACCGCCCTCGGGCCCCTGGTCACGCGCGCGTCGGTGGCCGCGGACTCGGCGGGCGATTCGCTCGCCGCGGCCGCACAGGCGCTCGACCAGACCTCCACGTCCTTCGATGGATTTGCCAAGAGCCTCGATGACGCGAAAGCGTCATCCGCGCATGCGTCGCAACTCCTGAATGACGCCTCCGCGACCAGCGCGCAGCTGGCCGACGCGATGGGCATCAACTTCCTCGGCGCGCAGCCGTTCCTGCCGATCTCGCAAAGCTTCCGCCGTAATACCGACGAGCTCAGGGGCGTGGCCGCGGACGTGTCGACCCTGAGCGAGGCGATCGGGCACAACTCGCGTGATGTCACGGCCGTCCGCGATTCCGTGCGCGTCCTTCGCGATCGCGTGCAGCAGCTCGCGAACGATGCGCAGGCGTCGCCCGACGGCAGGCGGATCGGGCCGGAGCTCGGCATCTTGGCCTACGGGCTGACGCTCTGGCTCGGGGTGCTCGCACTCCTCTCGCTGCTTGGGGGCTTCGCTCTACTCCGCATCTAGCCCTGCGTCCCGCGCGACACCCGTGCGCCTGCCTGTCCGTACTACCCTCACGGAGCCGTGCTGTGTGCTTCCTGTGGGTATGGCAATCCGATCGGCATGCGCTTCTGCGGTCAATGCGGGATCGAGCTTGCGTCTGGGTGTCCCCGCTGCGGCGCAGACATGCCGTCGAGTTTCGTGTTCTGCGGCCGCTGCGGCTCCCGTCTTGGCGCCGCGACAGAAGAGCGCGCCGGCGAGACACGCCAGGTCACGGTCCTCTTCGCCGACATCTCGGGTTTCACCGCGCTCGCGGAGCGGCTCGGCCCGGAGGACCTGCACGAGAGCATGCGGACGGTGTGGGATCTCATCGCCGCGGACATCCGCGCGAATGGCGGGCTGATCGAGAAGTACATCGGTGACGCCGTCGTCGCGGCGTTCGGCGCCGTCGGCGACGCGACGAGCGACCACCCCGAGCAGGCGCAGCGCGCCGCTCTCGCGATCCTCGCTGCGCTCGAACGGGCCAACGAACGCATCCTCGAGCAGACCGAGAGGCGCCTCGCGCTGCGGATCGGTGTGAACACCGGGATCGCGGTGACCGGTGCGATCGGCGATCGCGAGAGCGAGTTCGGTGTGCTCGGCGACGCCGTGAACATCGCCGCGCGGCTCGAGACCGCCGCCGAGCCGGGAGAGATCCTCGTCGGCGACGCGACCTATCGCCGGACGCCCGGGGTGTTCACGTATGAGCCACACCCACCCGTGGTCGCGCGAGGCAAGACCGCGCCCGTCGTCGCATGGCGGCTAGTAGGGGCCGCGACCGATGACGTCGCGCCGCAGCAGCGCACCGCGCTGGCGGGTCGCGATCAGGAGATGGCCCTGCTGCTCGGAGCATTGGGCGACGCCCTGGGTGGTCACGGCCGCCTCGTCTCGATCGTCGGCGAGTCCGGCCTGGGCAAGTCACGGCTGATCGACGAGCTCATCGCGGATCCGCGTGTGCGCGGCACGCGCGTCGGACGGGTCCGCTGCACGCCGTACGACCAACACCGGCCCTACGGCGCGATCGGGGACCTGCTGCGCCGAGTCATCGGTATCTCGCGCAGCGGATCCGCCGATCACGCGCTCCACCTGATCACCGAGACACAGCCCGACATCGAGCCGGATACGAGGGCCCTCATCCTTGCCGCGCTCGGGTATGGCGTGGAGCTGCCGGCGATGTCCGGCGAGACCAAGCGGCGCATTCTCGGCCGTGGGTTCGCGGCGTTGCTCGGTCGCGTCGCCGCTTCGCAGGGCGTGATCATCGCGGTCGACGACCTGCAGTGGATCGATCAGCAATCGCTGTCGACCCTGATCGGATTCGCGTCGGGGCTCGGCTCCGAGCGCGCGCTCGGCCTCGTCGCGTATCGCCCGGAGTTCACCGCGCCGTGGGCAGCCACGCGCGAGCACGTGCAGGTCCGGCTGCGGCCGCTGGACGCGACCACGACCGAGGCCCTGGTGCGGGCCCTCGTGCCGACCGGCGGCGTGGACCGCGAGATCGCTGAACGCGCGCAGGGGAATCCGGCGTATTCGGAGGAAGCCGTCCGACTGCTCGCAGGGAGCGGCGTCATCGTCGAGCGCGCAGGGACGAGCCCGCTCGTCGACCTGTCCGACCGGCCGGCGCTTCCCGATTCGCTTCCGGAGCTGCTGCTGCGCCGCGTCGACGCGATCGCCCAAGCTGACCGGCGCGTGCTCCACGCCGCGTCGGTGGTCGGCCGCACCTTCGACGCGGCTCTGCTTCGCTCCATCTATGGCGCCGAGGTCGATGTCGACGGGGCGCTCGAGCGGCTCACCGCGTCCTCGATCATCGAGCCCGAGGGCGGCCTCCACCGCTTCACCCAGACAGGGCTGCGCGAGGTCGTCTATGGAGCGATGCTCGCCCGCCACCGCGAGGAGCTCCACGGCCGCGTCGGCCTTGCGATCGAATCGGGACGGCCTGAGGTCGCGGTGCAGCAGCCTGCCTTGCTCGCGATCCACTTCGCCGCATCCACGCACACGATGCGCGCGATCGACTACGCGTTCCGGGCCGCCGAACGCGCATCGTCACTGCACGATCTCGATAGCGCGCTCCATCACTTCCGTTTAGCGGCATCGCTGTCGCTTCGGCTGCCCGACGGCCTGCCGGAGCGCGCGCGCGCCCTCCTCGCAGCATCGGATGCCGCGGCGGGCCTCGGGGCGCGAGAGGATGCGCTCCTCGCCGCAGAGGAAGCCCTCTCGGCCGGACTGCCGGAGAGCGATCTCCGCGCGGCCCTGCGCCGGCGGGCGGGCCGGCTTGCCGCGCGCGCCGGGATGATCGAACGCGCAGCCGAGCACCTCGCAGACGCCGAGCGCCTCACTCCATCGTTCGGCAGCGAGCGCGCTGAGCTCACGCTCGCGAAGGCGGCGCTCGCCCGAGCGGACGACAGGCCATCGGAGGCCCTGACCATCGCGCGCATCGCCGTCCGCGAGGCCCAGGGCGCGGGCGATGGCGTGCGCGAGCTCGAAGCCGAAGCGGCCGTCGTCGCGTGCGCGACCGACTGCGGTCTGCCGGAGGAGGCCCGCCGGTCGCTGGTCCGATGCGCCGAGCTCGCGACGCGCCTTGGTGATCTGTCGGCCCTGTCGCGCACCCTCGCGGCGCAAGCCGTGGCGGCCCTCGACCGGGGCGAGGCCAACGAGGCGGAGCCTCTGGCGCTCGAGCTGCTCGCGACGTCCGCGCGGGTGGGCGACATCGGCGGTCAGGCGAGGGCCCTGCGAGCGTTGGCGAAAGCGCAAGAGCTCATGGGCCGTGAGGATGAATCCCATCGGGCGCTCCAACGCGCCCTCGCGCTGGCCGACCCGCACCTGCCCGAGGCGCCCGCGGAGGCCGACGCCGCGAGAACCCTGCTGGCGCTGGGCCGACTCGCGCTCCGCCAGCCCGATCTGGCGCTCGCCGCGACGACGCTCGAGGAAGCGCGGGCCGTCGCGCCCCGCTCCGGCGATGAGATCCATCTCGCGGCCCTCATCTCCGCCGAGCTCGCCCGCGTCGCCGTCGCCCGGGGCGCGATCGACGAGGCCCGCCAGCACGCGAGCGCCGCGACGGCCGCGCAGCGTGGCCATCGCTGCCGGCGTTGTGCCGCGGAGATCGGGCCGGCGCTCGTGGAAGCCGCCCTCGCCGGCAACGACCTCGCGGCGGCGGACGCCGCGCGCGCGGTGTCGCTCGAAGCGGCGTACCGGTTGAACCTGCCGATCGCGGTCGCGACGATGCGCCTCGCCGGTGGACGCCTGCTCCTCGCGCGCGGGGATCTTGCTGGCGCAGCCGTCGACTTCCGCGCGGCCCTCGAGACGTTCGAGCGCCTGGGTCCCCGCCACTTGGTCGCCGAGACGCGTGCGGCGATGGTCGGCGCCGAGAGCGCCGTCCGCCCGGAATCCGCCTAGCCCGCGAACTCCCCCATCGCGATCCGTTCGCGTCCATGCAGGTACGGGCGCAGGACCGCTGGGATCGCGAGCGATCCGTCAGCCTGCTGGTAGTTCTCCATGATCGCGATCATCAACCGCGACAGCGCCACGCCGGACGCGTTGAGGATGTGCGGTCGCTCCACCTTCCCCTTGGGATCGCGCTTGAAGCGGATGTTCGCGCGCTCCGCCTGCAGCGAGCCGCCGTCACTGCATGACGACACCTCGAGCCATTCCCCCATCACGGGACCCCAGGCCTGCACGTCGAACCCCTTCTTCGCGACAAACCCGAGGTCGCCGGTGCAGCGTTCCGTCACCTGGACCGGCAGCTTCAGGCGCTCGAGCAGCATGACCGCGCGGCTCGTGAGCTCATCGAGCATGTGGCGGGAATCCTCGGGCGCGGTGAGCACGACCATCTCGACCTTGTCGAACCAGTGGACCCGCTTGATCCCGCGCACGTCGCGGCCCGCGCTCATGTGCTCGCGGCGGAAGCACGGCGTGTACGCGACGTACCGCAGTGGCAGCTTGTCGAACGGGATGGTCTCGTCGCGGTGGAGCGACACGAGCTGCGGCTCCGCGGTGGGGATCATCCAGACGTCATCGTCCTCGTCCCGGTACAGGTTCTCGTCGAAATGTGGCAGGTGCGCGCTCGCGAGGAGCGTCTCGCGGCGCGTCACCGGCGGCGGGTAGATCTCGGTGAAGCCGTCGCCGACGTGCACGTCGAGCATCCAGGTGATGAGGGCCCGCTGAAGGGCCGCCCCCGCGCCGCGGAACAGGTAGAAGCGCGAGCCCGAAAGCTTCGTTCCCCGCGGGATGTCGAGGATCCCGAGGCGCTCGCCGAGCTCCCAGTGCGGCAGACCGGGAAAGGCGAGCGGCGTCGGCGAGTCCTCACGCACGATGGGGTTATCGCCCTCGCCAGCGCCCACCGGCACGTCCGCGTCGAGCACGTTCGGGATCCAAAGGACGTCGGCGCCGACCTGCGCCTCGGTCGCGGTGAGCTCCTTCTCGATCGCCGCGATACGTTCGCCGACCTCGCGCATGCGGGCCTTCACCTCGTCGGTCGGTGGTCCACCCTTACTCGCCTTGTTGCGCTCGGCCCGGAGGACCTCGACCTCGCCCCGGAGACGGCGGGCCTTCTCGTCGAGCTCGATGATGCGATCCAGTGGCGCGTCGAACCCGCGCGCGGTGAGCGTCGCTCGCACGCGTTCGGGATCCTCGCGGATGAGATCAAGTGGCCGCACGGCCAGCCAAGTATCGGGCCGACGTACGATGCCCGCCATGGGAGCGGACATCAGCGAGGTCGTCCTCATCGCATTCGAGGGACCGGATCGCTACTCCTTCGTCGGCGGCCTCGCGACGCGGATGAACGACCTCGGCGAAGCCCTCATCGCGCGCGGGTATCGCGTCCGGCACCTGTTCATCGGCGATCCGGCCCTCGCGGCGGTGGAAGAACGGTCGGACGGGATGCTCAGGCTCGAGCGGTGGGGACAGTGGATCTCCCGCCACCATCCGAAGGACGCGTACGACGGAGAGGATGGGAAGTGGCGCGACTTCGGCCGCACGGTGCCTCCCCACCTGATGGACGAGGTCATCGTGCCCGCCGCCCGGCAGGGCAAGCGCGCGGTGCTCCTCTTCGAGGACTGGCAGACCGCGAACGCCGGGATCAACACCACCGCGCTGGCGGAACGCGCGGGCTTGCGGCGCGCGATGACCGCGTTCTGGAATGCGAACAACACCTACGGCTTCGGCTCCATCGATTTTCCGTTGCTGCAGCGCGCCACGACGATCACGACGATCTCCCGCTTCATGCGCGCGGAGCTGGTGAAGGCAGGGGTCGAGCCGGAGATCCTCCCGAACGGGATCGCGGAGCGGTTCGCGAAGCCCGTTCCCGCTGCTGACCTGCGCGCAATGCGCGCCGGCCTCGCCGGCCGGCCCAGCCTGGTGAAGGTAGCGCGGTTCGACGCGGACAAGCGGTGGCTGTGGGCGATCGACGCGGTCGCGGACCTGCGCGATGCCGGTACGCGACCGCGATTCATCATGCGCGGGAGCCGGAGCGACTACGCCGATGTCGTTGGCGCGCGCATCCGGGAGCGCGGCCTCACGGTCGAACGTGTCGTCCTCGGGGCGAATGCCGCGCCCAAGGAGGTCGCCGCCATGCTGAAAGACGTCGACGCCGACGTCGCGTTCCTCGACTTCTTCGTCAGCGAACCCGCGCTGCGCGCGCTGTACGGGGCGGCGGATGGCGTGCTCGCCAACTCGGAGAAGGAGCCATTCGGCCTCGTTGGCCTCGAAGTGATGGGCGCGGGCGGCGTCGCGTTCGTCGGGCGGACCGGAGAGGACTACGCCGTCCCGTACGGGAACTCCGTCGTCGTGCAATCCGACGATCCGCGCGAACTCTTGACCCACCTCGCGACGTTGGCGACCCGGCCCGACCTCGCCAAGCGAATCCGGGCCGACGGCCAGGCGACCGCGAAGCGCTACGTGTGGCCGCGCCTCATCGACGCGATGGAGGCGTCGTGGGACGCGGCCGCCAAGCTCGCCTGATCCGCTACACCCGTTCGTAGATCCCATAGGCGAGCGCGCGCTTCACGACGATCGGTCGTCCGGGATCCCGAGCCAGCAACCGGTGGGTGCCGCGGGTGTAGCCACCGAGCCGGCCCGACTCGGCCAGCCATCGGTCCAGTGTCGGAAGATCCATCGAGGGCAGCGCATACCAGAAGTGTCCGCGACGGACGGTTCGAAGCTCGCCTTCGCGCACCAGACGGGCCACCGCGCGATCGCTGAAATGGTTGTCTGCGACGGCGGTCGGCCGCTCGTAGAGGCCTCCGACAGCGCGCCCGCCGCGGAACACGCGCGGCTGATGGTCCGAGTCAGGTCGCAGGTCGATGAGCGTCCCGCCGGGCCGAAGCGCCCGATGCGCTTCTTTGAGGGCATCGACCATGCCCAATCGGCTGATACATCAGAGGGACCACGAGAACAGCGCAGTGTCGAACAGCTCGTGACCCAGGCGCAGCTTCTGTCCGGTCGCGACCGCGAATCGCACGTTCGGCACGCCGCGCCGTCGCGCTTCGCGCCGAGCCTCGCGGATGCCGTCGGCATCCGGATCAAGTCCCACGACCGAGCGGGCCAGCGGCGCGATCAGGAAGGCCAGGCGTCCGTTGCCGGTGCCGACGTCGAGGACGTCCTTTCCGCGGAGATAGCGATCGGCGCGCAGGCGCCGCAGCTCGATGTCGTCGGCCGGACGAACGCTGCTCGGGCAGCCCACCCGCCCGACGTCGCCCAGCTCAGCCATAGCCCTCGCGCTTGCCGGGCAGCATCGCGCCGCCCTGGCCGGACACGGCGGCGAGGCGCGATGGGTCGAGCAGCGGCTGCTTCAGCTCGTCCGGAGGCTCCGCACCGGCGTACCACCAGATCACTTCGCAGTTCGCGCGGAAGAGCTCATCGAACACGCGATCCTCGGGGCTCGAGTTGCGGCTCGAGTACCACCAGAACCAATCGCTGCCCTCGGCGACCATGAGTGGCTGCCGGACGCTGGCCGGCATCTCGCGCAGGGAGCCCCATTGCTCCTGCGCGAACCGGCGGGTGCGTTCGAGCATGTGCCACGCCCGCACGTGGGCCGGCTCGCCGGACCACACCTTGAGGTCCGCGTCGATCCACGAGCCGGTGTGGAGCTGCGGGAGCTTCACCAGCGCCGGGTGCGCATCGAGGAAATCTGAAACGCGGACCGTTTCGAAACGCTCATCCGCGGCCAGCGTCCCGTACAGGGTGCGCAGGAAGTCGTTGCCGTTGTTCGGATATGCCTCCCACGCGTTCTCCCCATCGAGGATGATCGATGCGATGTACGGGCCACCGTCGTCGGGCAGCCGGTCACGCGCCGCCTCCAGCTTCCAGATGAGATCGCCGACGGCGTCGTTCGGACTCATGGAGCCGTAGGTGAAGCCGATGCGGTCGGAGATCTCCCGGTCTCGGAAGAGGGCGGTAACCCCGTTGGCGAGGCGGAACGGCTGGTACAGCAGCTGCGGCTGGACGAGTGCCCCGATGTCGTCGCGCTCGAAAGTGAAGCGTGCCGAACGCGCGAGGACCCCTTCGTCCGACGCAAACCACTCGATGCGGGCCTTCTTGATCGCGTCGGCCGCTTCCGGTGAGATGGCGCCCTCCGACGGCCACACGCCCCGCGGCTTGACCCCGAACCCGCGCACGTGCGAGACCACCGCTTCCTCGAGCTGATAGAGCGCGTCATCCGGGTACGCGAATGGCGGGTCAGGCAGCAGCGCTCCGGGATCGCTGCGGCGCGCGGACGCGTTGTCGATGATCAGCGGAAGGATCGGGTGGTAGTACGGCGTCGTCAGGATCTCGATGCGCCCATCGCGCTCCAGGCTGCGGTACAGGTGCGGCGCCCCGGAGGCCATGAAGCGCTGCCGGCCGATGACGTAATGGACGTCCTCGCGGGTGAACCGGCGTTGCCGGTCCCGCAGATCGCGCAGCCGTTCGTCGCCGTCGATGTCGTCGGGATCGATCCAAGCGAGGTTGAACCACAGCGCCAGATCCACGAAGTAGTCATCGGACAGGAGCTCGGGCCGGCCGTGGGCCGCGAGCGCGAGCTGGAGCAGCCGGCGGTACTCCTCGTGTTGCGCGATCACGTTGCCGTGATGGATCGAGAAGAACCGCGCGAGCATGTGATCGCGCTCCTCGGGGGTGAGCGTCCCTTCGACGGTGCGCATCGTGACGCGGGTGTCCTCGTCATCGGCGCCGCGGGCATAGTCCTCGAGCTGGTCCCGCAATGACGGGACCATGGTGAAGTTGACCTTGACCCTCGGGAACTCGTTGAGGAGCCGGGCCATATGCAGGTAGTCCTTCGACGCGTGCAGGCGGACCCATGGGAGCACGAACTCGCTCGTCTGCGGGTGCTTGTAGTAGGGCTGATGCATGTGCCAGATGATCGCGACGGCCAGCTTGCCGTTCACTTCGCGCGAGCCGCCTCGTCCAGCCTCGTCTTCACGAACGCGGGGTCGAGCGCGACGAGCATCCAGGCCGCGCGCGGCCCCACTGCCTTCCCGATGAACGAGTAGTACAGCGCCTCGAACGCGGCCCTGCTCACCTTGCCCTCGGGCGTCGTGAGGCCGACCTCTTTCGCGATCTCGTACAGGCGCTCCTGCATCGCCTCGGGGTCGGTGATGCGCCCGACCTCGTGGCCGGCTGCCGCCAGGAACCGCCGCTGGGGATCGGTGAGCGTCGCGGTCGCCGCGGGAAGGGCCGGCGCGACCGCGAAGCGCGCCTGATCGGGCGCCCACCGGTCGAGCCAGACCCTCGCCAGCGCGATGCGGGCGTCGAGATCGCGCGTCTCGCCCTCGGTCAGTGGCCCGTTCTTGCGCGTGGCCGCCTCGGCACGCGGCTCGATGCTCGGGATCTGGAGCCAGTCGGCCACGGTGCCGAATCGCACGCGGAAGACCACCGGTGCGGCGTCCTCCGTCAGCTGCGAGAGCTTCCAGCTCTTGCCGAAATCGCTGCGCGGATCCTCCAGGTAGGCGTCGGCGCAACGGTCGTATTCGTCATAGAGGCGGGGCAACGTGTTGCCCGCGGGATCGAACTCGACCGCGCGCTTCGGGTGCGTGCGCAGTAGCAGGAACCGCACGATCTCCCCGGGATAGAGCTCGACGAGCTCGACAGCCGAAGCCCCGATGCCCTTGGAGGTAGCCATCTTCTTGCCGCCGAGGGTGAAGAACTCGTGCACGAGTCCGGCCGGTGGCTCGCGCTTCCAGATCTCGCGGTACAGCTCGTTTGCGCGGTCTCGCGACCCCCCCGCGGTGAGCAGGTCCTTGCCGCCTTCTTCATATGTGACGTCGAAGTAGTCCCACATCGCGCACCACTGGAGGTTCCACGGCAGCTTCGCGTTGCCCTTGAACGGCGACACCCGGCCGCGATTGCCACAGCCGGTGGCCCACGTGACGAGGTCCAGCCGGCACTCGTACGCGACGGTCGTGCCGTCGAAGTCGGTCGCGTGGGTCGTGCCGATCCTCCCGCAACGCTCGCAGATCACCCACACCGGCAGCCAGCTCGGATCTTTCTGCACGTTGGACACCTCGGCGTACACCCGGCGAACGGCATCGGCGTTCCGCAGCACGAGCTCGATCTCGTGGTCGAGCTTGCCGGACCCGTAGAGGTCGCGCATCCAGTGGATTTCCTCGGGCTGGATGCCGACCCGCGCGAAGGTCGAGAGGAATCGCTCGGCGTGGTAGCGCGCGAAGTCGCCCGCGCCGGGCTCCGGCGAGGGGATCGCGCAGAGCGGCTTGCCCATGTGCTCGGCCATGCCGGCCTGCTGCTTCATCGACGCTGAGTCCATCGGATCGAAGTCGTCGATGGTGAACACGTAGCGCACCTCGAGACCGTGCTCGCGAAAGGTGCGGTACAGCGCGTCGGTGATGACCGGCCCGCGAAGGCCCGAGATGGGCACCGCGCCCGACGGCGTCTTCGAGTCCCGGATGACGTGCTTGACGTCGCGAGGCAGCGACGCCGCGACCGCATCGGCCCAGAAGAGCTCGCGGTCGGTCGGCGGCTGGGTCATCTAGCGGACGGCGAGGATCTTGAGCTCCACCTCGCCGCGCGGGACGGACGCGCGGACGAGGTCACCCTTCTTGTGGCCGATGAGGGCCTTGCCGACGGGTGACTCGTTGCTGATCCGGCCCTCGGCGGGCGCGGCCTCGGCCGAGCCCACGATGACGTACTGATCCTTCTCGCCATCCTGCTCGATGGTGACGTGGCTGCCGATCTCGACGATGTCGTGGTGCTCGTTCTCGTCGATGATCGCGGCGTTCTTGATCATCGACTCGAGCGTCTGGATCCGGCCCTCGAGGAAGGCCTGGTCGTTCTTGGCCTGCTCGAGCTCGGAGTTCTCCGAATAATCGCCGAACTGCATGGCGGCGTGGATGCGCTCGGCGACCTCGTGCCGCTTGGAGGTGCGCAGCTCCTCGAGCTCGGCCTCGAGCTTCTTCAGTCCGTCCGCCGAGATCGGGACCGGCTTGTCAGGGCTCATGGATGCCTCCGAAATGCGTCGCGGCTCCGAAAAAAAGAACACTGAAGGCCGCCTTGGCCCTCAGCGCTCCGCCGCGTACGGTGGTTCTGTGCCGAAATCATACACGGTCAGCGCCCGGGTTTTGGCCCATTACCGGCGCACCGCGCGGGATCTGCCGTGGCGCCGGAGCCACGATCCGTACGAGGTCCTGGTCTCGGAGGTCATGCTTCAGCAGACCCAAGCCTCGCGGGTGACACCCGCGTTCGACCGGTTCGTGCTGCGTTTCCCGACGCTCGGCGCGCTCGCGGCGGCGCCGTTGGGCGCGGTCCTCCGCGAGTGGTCGGGCCTTGGCTACAACCGGCGAGCGCGCGACCTCCATCGCATCGCCCGCGCCTCGGGGGGCGGACTGCCCCGCACCGTGGCGGCCCTCGATGCGCTGCCGGGCATCGGCGCGTACACCGCCGGCGCGATCGCATGCTTTGCGTTCGGGCAGCGCGTCCCGTTCGCCGACGTCAACATCCAGCGCGTGCTCGGTCGCGTCTTCCTCGGCCGTCCGGCCACGAACGCGGAGGCGGTCGCGCTCGATGCGGAGGCGATGCCCACGCGGTCCTTCGACCTCTGGCATCACGCGCTCATGGATCTCGGAGCGACGACCTGCAAGCCGCTGCCGCGCTGCGAGCGCTGCCCGCTTCATGCGATGTGCGCGTACGCGCGCGGCCGGCCATCCACGCCGGGGCCGCGGCCGCGGCCGCTGCGCCCCGCGGCATACAAGGACACCGACCGCAAGGTGCGCGGAGCGATCGTGAAAGCGTTGACGCAGCGGGACCTGACCCGCGCCGCGCTGGTCAAAGAGATCGGCGACGAGCGGGTCGGCCGGCTGGCAGAGGCGCTCGTCGCCGATGGGCTCATCGAACGTGCCGGGAGGCGCTACCGCCTCCCGCTCTAGTTGACGGTGATCTGCAGGAAGATGCCCTGGTCTTCCATCCAGGTCAGGCCATCGATCACCGGGCGCAGGCGGAGCGGATACGAGCCGAGCCGTGCGCCGCTGACCGAGAAGCTGAAGGTCGCGACCTCGCCGGGCCCCACGGATGCTTCGCTCTGTGCGGCTGGCCGGCTCGACAGGAGCCAACCGTTGGCGATCCCGAGCTGCGAGAGCGTGGAGTCATCGCCGACGACGCCGATGCGCGCCTCGGTCGCGGTCCCTTTGATCCATGTCGCGGTTCCGGTGTTGCGTACCTGCACGAACGACGGGGCCGAGGAGCCCTGCGCGAGCGTCGGATACGCGCTCTGTCCGACCCATGCCGAGTGGAACGTCGGGGGCTCGTTCCTCGCGACCGGCGCTGGCCCGCCCGCGAACTCGCGGTAGCTCACGAACACATAGTTACCGCGCCAGAGATTACCGGCGGAGCTGAACGGGGTTCCCCACCAGAGATATTGCGTCATGAACGCGTTCGCCGACAGGAGGCCGCGAAAGCCGCTCAGCGGATCCTGCGCGTAGATGCCGGTGATCTCGCCGGTCGCGGCGTTCGCCTGGTACCCGTAGACCGTCTGCGCGTGATATCCGGCCTCGCCAAAGATGACGACCGGAACGCGCGCGTTGAGCCGTCCCACGAGCTCTGTGAGCGCCACCCATTTGTTCTTGTACATATGCACCCGGCCCTCGCCCCCGTAGTACTTCATGAGGTAGCTCACCCCAGCGGGATCGAGGCCCACCTCGCCGCGCATGGAGTTCCCGCGGTATCCGATGGTGAAGGCCGTTTGCAGCGGGTTCAGGCTCGGCGCGACAAGCCCGAAGGCGCTCATCACGGAAAGGCTCGACGCGGCGGCGCAATACGGCGTTGTCGCCGTGCGCCAGCCTGCCGGCGACGGCTCGGTGGTCTGGCTCACGTACTGGACGCCCGGAACGGTCATGGAAACGGTCAGCGCCGCCGCGGCCGGCTGGCTGCCCACGAGCAGCCCACCAACGATCACCAGAGCCGAGAGCGCGAGATATGCGAAGCGACGGACCGGTGTCACGGAGTCTGTGCTCCTTCCCCGAACGCCCCGGATGGGCGGCCTTGCTACCAAGCGTCAGGTTCACGGGCTGACCGGTGACCGGACAAGTCCGTACGGTTAGCGCAACGGGCCTCGGGTGGCGATAGCACGCCTGCTCGCTCGGCGGAGCCATAGGACTTTCGACTGCGGGCGGGGCTAGTGGGCGGCGGGCGGGATCTCGGGGCCGGCGATCGCGAGGCCGTACCGATCCAGGGGGAGGAGCTCCGTGGTCAGGGCCACGACGTCGGCCTTGGTCACCGCGCGCAGCTCGCGCGGGTAGCGCTCCAGGTGATCGTCACCAAGCTGGAATAGCTCGGCCTCGAGGACCATCGCAGCGACGCCGCTCGGGCTCTCGCGGCTGACCTCGAGCTCGCCGACGAGCTTGTCGCGGGCGAGCGTCAGATCGTCGTCCGCGATCGTGCCCGACCGGATCTTGGCGAGCTCCTCGAACGTCACCGCGATCGCGCGCTCGACGTTCTCCGGGTTCACGCCCATCCGCACGGCCCAGGGGCCCTGGGCGGCGGTGCCGGAGAGGGTGCTGAACACGTAGTACGCAAGTCCGAGCTGGTCGCGGACGACCTGGCCCGCACGGCTGGCGAAGGTGTCGGCGGCGAAAACCATGTTCGCGACCTGGGCTTTCGTGAATCGCGGATCCGTCCGGGGCAGCCCGGGCCAGCCGAGGACGATATCGGCCTGGGTCTTGTCCGCGACCACGACGGCTCGGCGCATCGGCCGATCGAGCGTCGCGCGATCCACGCTGCGGAGGGTCCGGCCGCCGCCGGCCCATGCCCCGAACGAGCGCTCAGCGGCGTCGAATGCGCGGTCCGCGGAGAGCGCACCGGCGAGCACGAGCACCGAACCGCCCGCGCGGATGGCCGCGCCATGGTGGGCGCGCACCTCATCGATGGTCGCCGTGCGCACCACCTGCTCGTCGCCGATGGATCGCGTGCGGAACGGATGGCCGCTCGGATACACGAGCTCGCGCCAGGTCCGGTCGGCCACACTGCGGGTGTCCTTCTTCGCTTCCTCGAGGTCCGCGAGGGCCTGCTGCCGGATGAATTCCAGGCCATCCGGCGCGAGTGCGGGCGTGACCACGGTCTCCGCGATCAGATCGAGGAACGCGCCAAGATCGTCCGCGAGGCACTGCCCTGAGAACACCGCGGCGTGCGACCCGACGTCGAGGCGCGCCGATGCGCCGAGGCCGTCGAGCGTGTCCGACCACGCCCGCGCGTCGTGACGCGCCGTGCCGCGAAGCATCGTCTGCGCGGTGAGCCGCGCGACCCCGGGCCGGCCCGCCGGCTCGAAGTACTGGCCGGCCTCCATCGCGAGCAGCACCGATACCGATCGCAGTCCCGGGATCGGCACCGCGGCGACCCGGAGGCCATTCGCCAGCGCGCGCCGGTCGATGTGGATCATCCTGCCTCCGGGACGAAGTGACCCACCGTGCGCGAACGCTCGACGAACGTGTCCTTCGCGGCGCGCTGCACGTCGGCCGGCGTGACGGCCGCAAGCGCGTCGTACCAGGCACCGATGGAGCTCGCCGCCCCCGTTGACAGCAGGCTGCCGAGGCGGAACGCGCGCCAGGTGATCGTGTCGCTCGGGAACGCGACGCTGGCGAGCAGGCCGCGGCGGACGCGCGCGAACTCGGGCTCGTCGATGGGCTCCTCCGCGATGCGTTGCAGCTCGCCGAGCAGCGCGTCTTCGACGGCGCGATGCGTGATGCCGGGCCGGACGGTCGCCTCCAGCATGAACAGGAACGGATCCTTGGTGAGTCCGAAGCTTGCGTCGACCTCCGTGGCGAGCTCGTTCTCGATGAGCCCGCGGTACAGGCGCGACGAGCGACCCGACGCCGCATCGCCGCCGCCGCCGCCGGCGAGCGCCACGGCGAGGGCCTGGAGCGCGGCCGCCGCGGGATCCGACGCGGCCACGGTGTGGAAGCCGATCTGCACGATCGGGAGCGCCCCTCCCGCGCGACGCACGACCAGGCGCTTCTCGCCCATCTGCGGTGGCTCGGGGGCGAGCGGCTGGGCCAGGATGTCCTCGGCCGCGACCGGGCCGAACGCCGCGGCGGCCTTCTCGACGAGGGTCTTCGCATCGTCGTCGCCCACGACGACGACGTACGCGTTGTTCGGCGCGTAGTGCCTCCGGTAGTGCGCGTACAGGCCCTCGCGCGTCATGCGCTGGACCTCGAACTTGCTGCCGATCACGCCCTGGCCATAGGGGTGACGGTCGAACGCAACGGCCTGCAGCGACTCGCCGAGCAGGAAGGACGGATCGTTCTCCAAGCCCTCGCGCTCGCTGACGATCACCGTGCGCTCGGCCTCGACCTCCTCGGTCGAGATGAGCGCGTTGCGCATCCGGTCGGCCTCGAGCTCGAGGGCCACCTCGAAGCGATCGCGCGGGACCGTCTCGAAGTAGCAGGTGACGTCCTCGTTGGTGAACGCGTTCCACTGCGCGCCGTACCGCGCGAGCAGCCGGTCGAGGTCGCCCTTCGGGTGCGCCGGAGTGCCCTTGAACAGCATGTGCTCGAGGAAATGCGACATCCCGGTCGTGCCGGGGACCTCGTTGCGCCCGCCGACGTGGTACCAGACCCACACGGAGACGACGGGCGCGTGCCGCGCCTCGAGGGCGTGGATCACGAGACCGTTGTCGAGGCGGTGGGTGACAGGTCGGTCGTCAGACGGCAGATCGGGGATGCCGGAAACGCTAAGGCGTTCCCCCGAACTTCGCCGCGAACACCGCACGCGCCGCGGCGCCCGCATCCTGAGACCCGAGCAGGCCCGGCTTCTCCTCGAACAGCGTCGCGATCGCGAGCTTCGGCCCGTCGTACGGACCGAACCCGATGAACCACGCGTCGGGGTTGCCCGAGGGTGTCTCGGCGGTGCCGGACTTGCCGGCGACCGCTGTCGGGAAGCCGAGGAACTTGAAGTAGACGGTCCCGTTGGGATCGCTCACGACCGCGCGCATGCCATCGCGGATGAACGAGAGGTCGCCGGGCGTCGTGTTCGCGGTCCCGAGCCGCGCGGCATCGAACTTTTTCGTGACTGTCCCCTCGCGGGTGCGCAGCTCGATGACCATGCGCGGCTTCCACACGATCCCGTCGTTCGCGAGCGCCGCGGTGTAGTTGGCCATCTGCAGCGGCGTCGCCAGAAGATCGCCCTGGCCGATCGCCAGGTTCGTGGCATCGCCGGGGAACCACTGCTTCGTCTTCGGGCTCGGCACGTTGCCCTTGGCTTCGAGGACGAAGTCCACGTCTGTGACCTTCCCGAGGCCGAAGCTCAGGGCCTCATCGGGCAGGAGGTCGTTGTCCTTGTCGTTGAGACGCTTCCCGAGCTCATAGAAGAACGTGTTGCACGAGCGCGCGAGGGCCGTGCGCATGTCGATCGTCCCAAGGTTCCCGGTCTCGTGATTGAGCTGCACGATCCCGTACCCGTTCCACGACGCCGGGCAATCGATGCGCTCGCCGGCGTGATACAGACCCGCGCGGAGCGCGGCCGCTGCGGTCACCGGCTTGAACGACGAGCCGGTCGGGTACTGCCCGAAGGTGGCGCGCGACAGCAACGGCTTCTTCGCGTCGGTGTTGAGCGCGGCGATCGCCGCGGGGTCGCCCGTCACGAAGAGATTCAGGTCGTAGGAGGGGCGGCTCGCAAGGACGAGGATCTCGCCGGTCCAGGGATCCTCGACGACGATCGCGCCCTTCTGGTCACCCAGGGCCTTCTCCGCGGCCGCCTGCAGCGCCGGATCGATGGCCAGCACCGCGTCCTGTCCGGGGACCGGAGCGGTCTCGGCGAGCGTCTCGACCAGGCGCTCGTCCGGATCGACGATCGCGAGCCTCCACCCGAAGGAGCCGGCCAGAACGTCGTCGAGCTGCTGCTCCAGGCCCGTCTTGCCGATGAGGTCGCCGGCCGAGAAGCCACGCGACGCGAGCTTGGCCGCGTCGGCGTCGGTGGCCTCGCCCAGGTAGCCGATCAGCTGCGACGCGAGACCGCTCGGATAGCTTCGGACGCGCTGAGGCTGGAGCTGCACGCCCTCGATCACCGCGAGGCGCGGACGCAGGGCGTTGAACGCCGCGCCGGTCAACGTGCGGATCGGCACGAAGCTGTCGGGCCGGACCCATGACGCGGTGTACTTCGCCTTGATCTCGTCGGGTGTCTGCCCGAGCGCGCTCGCGAGGCTCGCGAGCATCCCGGCCTCGTTCTTGATCTGCTCGGGCACGACACCGACGACCGCCGCGTCGGTGAATGTCGCGAGCTCGGTCCCGTCCCGCGCGATGATCCTGCCGCGGCTCGTCTGCACTCTGGTCATCCGGACGAGCCGGCCCGGGGTGAGGTGCGGCAGGATCGCCTCGGGGGTCCAGTCGATCCGCCACGCGGCCTTGTCCTTCTCGCCGACCATGACCAGGGACACGACCGTGTCGCGCTTGAAGTCGCCGACGCGCTGCGTGTGGAACGTCACGCTCAACGAGGCGGTGGCCCGCCGCGGATCCGGGGGGCCATTCGCCCCGGCGGGGTGCACGGCCGCACCGATGGTCGCCTCGAGCGAGGTGAGGGTCATCTCGTCGGCGATGCGCGGGAGCCGCTTGATGAAGCCGTCCTCGCCGACGCGGGCCTTGCTCTCGTCCGTGAGCAGGTCCCACATCGCCTGGTAGTCGCCTTTCGTCCACGCCGTCGCGTACGCGCGCGCCGTCGGATCCGCCACGGGTGGCTGGGGCTCGCACGCGGCGAAGATGGATCCGGCGAGAACGGCCGCGACGAGGCAGAGCGTGACGTGCTTCATGGCTAGTAGCCGGCCGCGTAGCCCTCGCGCCGTGGGTCGGCACCACCCGAGAACACGCCGTTCTCGTCGACCGCGATGGCCTGCGCTCCGCCGGTGATCTCGGCCCACGCACCGAGCAGCTGGAGGTCGTGACCCTTTCCGGCCAGCGACTTCCGCACCTGCTCAGGAAAACGCGACTCGATCTGCAGCGCTCTGCCGGACTCGTGATACCAGCGCGGCGCTTCGATGACCTCCTGAACGTCGAGGCCGTGATCGATGAGGCCCACGCCGAGCTGAAAATTCGTCTGCACCTGGGCCTGGCGGCCCGGCGTCCCGTACACGAATCGGGGCGCTGATCCGTCGAGCACGATGACCGTGTTCAGGGTGTGGACCGGCCGCTTCCCCGGCGCCAGCGCATTGGGCGACCGGACATCGAGGGAGAACCCGGCGAGGCGGTTGTTCAGGAGGATGCCGGTGCCCGGCACCATCGTCGCCGAGCCGAACGCGCTGAACACGCTCTCGATGAGCGAGACGGCATTCCCGTCGCGATCGACGACGGCGAGGTACGTCGTGTCGGCCGGCAGTGCAGCGGGCTCCACGCGTTCGGCGGCGCGACCGCCGATCGCCCGGCGGCGCTGCGCGATGAACGCCTCGGCAAGGAGCTCATCGACCTCGAACGGAACGGCGCGCGGGTCACCGGCCATGGCGTCGCGGTCGGCGAACGCGAGCTTCTTGATCTCGACCATCGTGTGGATCTGCTCCGCGCTTCCCCACCCCATCGACCGGAGTTCAACGCCTTCCGCGATCGCGAGCTCCTCGAGCAGCACGTGACCTTGCGACACCGGTGGCTGCCCGACGACCCGCAAGCCGCGGTACGTCGTCTCGATGGGCATGCGCCGGTCCGTGCGATGCGCCGCCAGATCATCCGCGCCGACCCACCCACCGATGTGCGCGATCCCCTCCGCGATCCGCTCCGCCAGGTCCCCGCGGTAGAAGGTGTCCGGGCCATCGGCGGCGATCGCGCGCAGCGACGCGGCGAGATCGAGCTGCTGCAGCATTTCGCCGGCCCCCGGATGCCGGCCTCGCGGGCTGTACGTGGCCGCCGCCGTCGGATCGGCGGCGATGCGGTCGGCCTCCTCGCCGATGGCGGCAGCCAGCGCGTCGCTCACCGGGAAGCCCTCCGCGGCATACCCGATCGCCGGCGCCAGTACCCGATCGACGCCCAGCCGGCCGTGATCGGCGAGCAGGTCCCCCCACGCCGCGACGCAACCCGGGACGGTCGCAAGACGCGCTCCGGAGTCCCCGAATCCGGCCCGGAACGCGGACGCGTCGACCGCTGCGGGTGCGGCGCCCGAGCCGTTGTACGCCGTGACCGACCGCGCGCGAGCGTCGTACACGAGGGCGAACACGTCGCCGCCGATCGACGTGCGCTGCGGCAGCACCACGGCGCACACCGCGGCGGCCGCGATCGCGGCATCGACGGCCGATCCGCCGTCGCGCAGCGCGGCGAGCCCGGCGGCGGTCGCAAGGTGGTGCCCGCTCGCGACGATGCCGTTCGCGGCCCGGACCGTCGGGCGGTAGGTCATGGCGGTGATGTTAGGCGGCGGACCGCAACACGAGCTCGATCGCGATCCGCCATGCGAAGGCCGATAGCGCCGCGACGGCGACTCCGAAGGCCAGCGATCCACGAGGCCGCTGCACTACCGGCATGAGCGCGAGCGCGAGCGCCACGAGGAGGATCTGCGGCGAATCGGTGAGCAACAACCCGGCGAACAGGATGTAGCCGATCGCGACCCAACCCATGACGGCCGGGCCATTGGTCGCGACGACGAATGCGGCGACCGCAGCGGCGGCCGCGGAGCCCCACAGCATGAGATCGATACCGGGGTTGCCGAACCCGCCGGTGCGCGAGTACGCGAACACGGCCATCGCGATCGCGTCGAAGGCGGCGACCGCGGCGCGGACGGTGGGGCTCATGACGGCTCAGTGTGGAGGAAGAGGCGCGTGTACCCGACCGGCTCGGCGGGATCGAGCGCAGAGGGCGTCGAGCCATCCAGGTGCAGGAGCATGGCGTGCTCGTCGCAGGCGAACCGCTTCGGGCACACCGGGCACTCGGCGGTGCTCTTCTCCGGCAGGCGCCCCAGGCTCGTGAGGGTGAAGCCGCACTTCGTGAAGAAGTCCGGCACGAGCGTGAGCGCGAACACCCGGCGGAGGCCGCGCTCGCGCGCCCGGTCCACACAGGCCGAGACGATCGCCCTCCCGACCCCTTGTCCCCCGGCCGCGGGCGCGACGGCGAGGGACCGGACCTCCGCGAGGTCTGAGGTGAGGACGGCGAGCGCGCCGCAGCCCAGGAGGTGATCGCCGTCGACGGCGACCTGGAAGTCGGCGAGGTTCGCGCGGAGGAACGCCTCGGTCCGCTCGAGCATGCGACCCTCGGCGGCGAAGTGATCGATGAGCGCTCGCACCGCCGCGACATCGGCCTCGACCGCCGGACGGACGATCACGTCGCGAAGGCGGCGTTGGCCTCGGCCAGAGCCTCGCGGACTCGGATCGGAGCCGTGCCGCCCGGTGAACGGCGCGCGGCCAGTGAGCGCGTCACGGTGGCCTCCGCGGCGGCGTCGTCGCTGAAGCGCGGATCGTGCGCACGAAGCTCCGCCGTGGTGATCCCGGCCAGGTCGACGCCCGCGGCGAGCCGCTCGCGGACGATCCGGCCGACGATGGCGTGCGCCTCACGAAATGGCACGCCGCGCGCCGCGAGATGATCGGCGAGATCGGTCGCGCCGAGCATGCCGCGCTCCGTCGCGCTCTGCATCGCGGCGCGGTCGAACCGGAGACCGGTCACGACGAGCGCGAGCGCGTCGAGCGCCGGTGCGGCTGCCGCCGCGTCGTACAGCGGGACGCGCTGCTCCTGCAGGTCGCCGTTATACGCGAGTGGCAGGCCCTTCAACGTGGCGAGGACAGCGACGAGATCGCCGATGATCCGCCCGGCCCGGCCGCGCACGAGCTCGGCGACGTCGGGGTTCTTCTTCTGCGGCATGATGCTCGAACCGGTCGCGTGCTCGTCGCTGAACGAGGCAAAGCCGAACTCCGCGGACGTCCAGAGCACGAGCTCCGCCGCCAGCCGCGAGGCGTGGACCGCGCTCAGCGCCGCGACGAACGCCAGCTCGGCGACGAAGTCCCGGTCGGACACCGCGTCGATGCTGTTCCGGAAGGTGCCCTCGAGCCCGAGGTCGGCGGCGATCGACACGGGATCGAGCGGATGCGGCGACCCCGCGAGCGCCGCAGCCCCCAGGGGCGAGATCGACGTCCGGGTCCGCGCTTCCGCGACACGCGCACGATCGCGCCGGAGCGCCTCGACATGGGCGAGGAGGTGGTGCGCGAGCGACACCGGCTGCCCCCGCTGCAGATGCGTGTACCCCGGCATGACCGTGTCCACCTCGTCGCCCGCGCGGGCCAGCAGCGCGAGGCCGAGCCCGCGCAGCGCGCCGTCCAGCCCGTCGAGGACATCGATCGCGAAGAGCCGCAGATCGAGCGCGACCTGATCGTTGCGGCTGCGCGCGGTGTGCAGCGCGCCGGCGGAGGCACCCAGGCGTGACGTCAGCACGTGCTCGACCGCCGAGTGCACATCTTCGGCGTCGGCCGGCCAGGGGAACGTCCCGGCGCGCAGGTCGTCCGCGATCGTCTCCAGGCCTGCCACGAGCGCATCGGCGTCCGCTGCGGGGACGATGCCCTGACGCCCGAGCATCCGCGCGTGCGCGATGCTGCCGCGGACGTCGTGTAGGGCGATCCGCTTGTCCAGCTCGAGCGACGCCGTGAACGCGCGGATCCGCGGGTCCAGGCCGGTCGTGAAGCGGCCCTTCCAGAGGTCGGTCACGCGCGCTTCCGCCGCTTCTTCGCCGCGCGGGTCGCGACGGTCTTCGGGATGGCCAGGATCGCCTCGGACTCCGGACCCCACAGGGCCTGGGTGCGCGACTGGTTCCGCAACGGGAGGCCGAACACGCCGATGAACCCTTCGGCGGCCGTGTGGTCGAACGCGTCGCCCTTCCCATACGTCGCGAGCGACGTCGAGTAGAGCGAGTGCTCGGAGCGCCGCCCCACCACGACAGCGGTCCCCCGGTGCAGGCGCACGCGGATATCGCCGGTGACGAATCGCTGGGTGCTGCGCACGAACGCCGCGAGATCCTGGTGGTGCGCCGAGAACCACAGCCCGTTGTAGATGAGATCGGCGTACTCGTCGGCCATCCGGGCCTTCGAGCGGAGCGACTCCTTTGACAGCACCATGTCCTCGAGTGCGCGGTGCGCGAGGTGCAGGATCACCGCGGCGGGCGCCTCGTAGATCTCCCGGGACTTGATCCCGACGAGCCGGTTCTCGATCTGGTCGATCCGCCCCACGCCGTGCTTGCCGCCGAGGCGGTTCAGCATTTCGATGAGCGCCACGCCGTCCATCGGCTTGCCATCCATGGTCGACGGGATTCCCTCGACGAAACCGATCACGATCTCTTTGGCCCGGTCAGGGGCCTCGTCGGGATCCACGGTCCATTGGAAGACGTCGCGGGGCGGCGCACCCCACGGATCCTCGAGCACGCCGGCCTCGATCGAGCGGCCCCACAGGTTCTCATCGACGCTGTACGGGCTCTTCTTCGTCACCGGCACGGGTATGCCTCGCGCTTTCGCGTAGTCGATCTCTTCGTCGCGGGTCATGTGCATGCCGCTGCGCAGCGGCGCGACGACCGTCATTTCCGGCGCGAGCGCGCCCACGGCCAGATCGAACCGCACCTGATCGTTGCCCTTGCCCGTCGAGCCATGCGCGACGTATCGAGCGCCCTCCTCGCGCGCGGCGTCCACGAGCAGCTTCGCGAGGAGGGGCCGGCCGAGCGCGGTGGCCAGCGGATAGCGGCCCTCATACAGCGCCCCCGCCTGCAGCGCGGGCCAGAGAAAGAACTTCACGAACGGCTCCCGGGCGTCGTGCACGATCGCCTTCTTCGCTCCGCTTTGGAGCGCCTTCCGCTGGATCCCGGCGAGGTCCTTCACCGAGCCGAGGTCGCCCGTGCAGGTCACGACCTCGAAGCCGCGCTCCTCACGCAGCCACGCGACGGCGACGCTCGTGTCCAGGCCGCCGGAGTACGCGAGGACGATGGTCTCTGCCGGTGTGCGCGTTCTCAACGTGGCTTGCCGATGCCGTACTGCGCGAGGCGCTTGTTGATCCCCCGGGCTCGCGCTGGATCCATCGCCGCGACGAAGACCGTGTCATCTCCGGCGATCGTCCCCACGACGTCGGAGAAGCCGGAGGTGTCGAGGGCGATCGCGAGGGCGTTCGCGGTCCCCGGTGGCGTCCGGAGCACGACGATGTTGCCCGCGACCGCGCCCAGGACCGCGTACTCCTCGCAGAACCGCCGGAGCCGGTCGAGGCCGCCCGACGCCGGGACGGTGGCGGGCGCGGCATAGATGTGCACGCCGTCGCGCGCGACCTTGACCAGCCCGAGCTCGACGATGTCGCGCGAGACGGTGGCCTGCGTCGCGGCGAAGCCTGCCGCCCGCAACGCGCGGACGACATCCTGTTGGGTCGCAAGCCGCTTGTCGGTGACCAGACGCAGCAGGGTCTGCTGGCGGTGCTGCTTTCGCGCGTTCAGCTCGTTCATGCCGCCGCCTCGAACACGGTGCCGGCGCTGTCGCCGGACAGCAGGGCCTCGAGCGCATCGATGTCGCGCCCTGACACGATCGCCGCACGGCATCCGGCCTGCGAAGCTATGAGGCAGGCTTCGACTTTGGGGAGCATCCCGCCCTCGATGGTGCCGTCGTCGACGAGCGCTTTCGCCAGCGCGCGGTCAAGCGACGAGATGACCCGACCATCCTTGCCGCGGACCCCTGGTACATCGGTGACGAACGCGAGCAGGCGCGCAGCGATGGCCGCGGCGATCGCGCCGGCCGCGGCGTCGCCGTTCACGTTGAGAACGGTGCCATCGGTGTCGAGCGCGGCCGGCGCCACCACCGGCACGCGTAGCGCAGCGAGCAGCTCCTCGAGGAGCGAGCTGTCCACGAGCGCGACCCGCCCGACGAGCCCGAGCCCGGGGTCCTCGCGTTCGGCACGGAGCATCCCGCCATCGATGCCGGAGATCCCGGTCGCCGGCACGCCTTTGGCGATCAGCCGGGCGACCATCGTCTTGTTGACCAGGCCCGCGAGCACGGCGAGCGCGAGGTCGCGCGTCGCCGCGTCGGTGACCCGGAGGCCGCGCTCGAAGCGCGTCTCCAGGCCGAGCTTCGTGGCCCACTCGCCCACCAGCGGCCCGCCGCCGTGGACGACAACGAGCGGCCTGCCGGCGTCGTGCAGCGACGCGATCAGATCGAGGGCCGCATCGTCGTCGCCGGCGATGCTGCCGCCAACCTTCAGCACGACCGCTTCGCGGGCCGCGGCGACCGTCGGCGGGTTAGGTCGTGTATTCGGCATTGATCCTCACGTACTCGGCGGAGAGGTCGCTACCCCATGCCCGGGCGCTCGACTCACCGAGCCCGAGGTCGAGCTCGATCGCGATGTCGGACCGCTCGAGGAGCGCGCGCATCGCGCCGGCGTCGAAGTCCCGCGGCGCTCCAGCGTCGTAGACCGATACGCCGCCGATGCGGACGGACGCCCGCCCCGCGTCCACCCGCGCCCCCGAGCGGCCCGCGGCCGCGAGGATCCGTCCCCAATTCGGATCCGCGCCGTGGATGGCGGTCTTCACCAGGTTGGAGCTCGTGACCGTTCGCGCGGCGGCGCGCGCGTCGCTTTCGGACGCCGCGCGAGTGACGTAGACCTCGAACACCTTGGTGGCGCCCTCGCCGTCGGCGACGATGGCGCGCGCGAGCTCGAGGCACACCGCGGTGAGGGCGTCGAGGAACGCCGGTCCGTCCACCGTCCCGACCCGCACCCCGGACGCGCCGTTCGCCAGAACGATCAGCGTGTCATTCGTGCTCGTGTCGCCATCGACGGAGATGCCGTTGAAGCTGTCGTCCGCCGCCGACCGAAGCATCGGCCGCAACGCCGCGGAGTCCACCTGCGCGTCGGTCGTGACGAACGCGAGCAGGGTCGCCATATTTGGATGGATCATCCCGGCGCCTTTCGCGATGCCGCCGATCCGCACCGCCCCGCCGGCCAGCGTGAGCTCGCGTTGCGCGACCTTCGGCCTTGTATCGGTGGTCATGATGGCCCGTGAGGCGTCATCCCAGCCGCCCTCGGACAGCACGATCCGCGTGATCGCGGGGCGGATGCGGCCCATCGGCATCGGTACGCCGATGACCCCCGTGCTCGCGACCGCGACGTCGTGCGGGTCGACCCGCAGCAGCTCCCCGGCCGTGGTGGCCATGGCGACGGCGTCCCGCTCGCCCTGCGGGCCGGTCGCGGCGTTGGCGTTGCCCGAGTTCACGACGATGCCGCGGAGGTGACCGCGGGCGATGTGCTTCCTCGTGATGACGCACGGGGCCGCGATCACCTGGTTCGTCGTGAACACCGCCGCAGCGTGACAGTGCTCCGCCGTCGAGGCGATCACCGCCACGTCCAACCGGTCCGTGCCCTCGTGCTTCACACCTGCGGCGACGGCGCCGGCGACGAAGCCTCTTGCGTGCGTCACGCCCTGGCCCGCGCTCACGGCCACAGCGGCATCGCCTCGAGGCCCTGCGTCTCGGGAAGACCGCACATCACGTTGAAGTTCTGCACGGCCTGGCCCGCCGCGCCCTTGACCAGATTGTCGAGGACGGCAACAGCCACCAGCCGGCGGTTGTCCTCATCCACGACGGTGTGGACGAGACACCAGTTGCTCCCGAGGGTTGCCTTCGTCGGGGGGAACGACCCGGTCACCCGGATGAAGGGCTCGTTCGCGTACTGCGTGGCATACGCCTCCCCCACCTGCGCCGCGGTCACACCGTCGCGCAGCGGGGCGTAGCACGTCGCCATGAGGCCTCGGGTCATCGGGATGAGGTGGGGCGCGAATGTCAGGCGCGGGCGCGTGCCGCCGATGACCGCGAGCTGCTGCGCGATCTCCGGGCTATGCCGGTGCGTGGGCACCCCATACACGCGCACGCTCTCGTCGACGGTGCCGTACAGGTATGCGTCGTCCACGACGTGGCCGGCCCCCGACACACCGGACTTCGCGTCCACGATCACGTCCGGACCGATCAGCTGCCGCGCCGCCGCGGGGGCGAGGGCGATGATCGACGCCGTCGGATAGCAGCCGGGGTTCGCGACGATGCGGGCCTTCGGAAGCGCGCCGCGAGCGAGCTCGGTCAGGCCGTACACGGATTCCGCAAGGAGCCCCGGCGCAGGATGCTCGTATCCGTACCACCGCGGATAGGCGGCTGGGTCCTTCAACCGGAAGTCACTGCCGATATCGATGACCCGGCGGCCCGCGCCGAGCCACCCGGCTACCTGCTTCGCGGCCTCGCCGGCCGGAAGCGCCGTGAACACGACCTCGGCATCCCCGACCTCCTCGCCGATGCGCAGCGACTCAGGCGCGTCATGCAGATGCGGCAGCACGTCGCGAAGCGGTTCCCCCCGACGGCTTCGGGCGACCGCCGCAACGACGCGCACCCCCGGATGGCGCAACAACAATCGCGCCAGCTCCCCGCCGGCATAGCCGGTGACGCCGACGATCGCGACTCGAGTGGGCATCCCACGATTATGCAGGTAAGTGGATATTTATGCAACAGCGTCCTGGTCACCAAACGAGGAGTACTTGGTCAGGAGGCGGATCCACCTGCCCTAGCGGCCGCGGCGGCTAGGGAAAGATACCCCGCTGCTCGATCGCTTTCGCCACGCGATCGACGGCCACGATGAACGCGGCCTCCCGGTACGTCGCGTCGTAGGCCGTGGCCTTCGCGAGAACGGACTCCATCGCCCGGCGCATGTAGATCTCGAGGCGGCGCTCGACTTCGTCGAGCTCCCAGTAGAACTGCGCGCGGCTCTGGACCCACTCGAAGTACGAGACGACGACCCCGCCGGCGTTCGCGAGGATGTCGGGAACGATCGTGATGCCGCGGTCGGTCAGCATCCGGTCCGCCTCACCTGTCACCGGACCGTTCGCGCCCTCCACGATGATCTTTGCCCGGACCTCGGCCGCATTCGCCGCCGTGATCTGCGCCTCGAGCGCCGCCGGGATGAGGACATCGACGTCCATCGCGAGCAGCTCGGCGTTGCTGAGCCGCGAGGCGCCCGGGAGCCCCTCGAGCGTGCGGTGCGAGCTCTGACGAACGTGGGCCATGGCGCGGGCCACGTCGATGCCGGCGGTCGCGGCGTATCCGCCGGTGACGTCCGAGATGCCGACGACGCGGCACCCGGCCTGCGACAGCGCAAGGGCGGCGAAGCTTCCGACGTTCCCGAAGCCCTGCACGGCGACCCGCGACCCTTCGATCGACCGGCCCATCCGCCGCAACAGCTCCAGCGTGACGAACGCGACGCCGCGGCCCGTGGCTTCGTGCCGACCGCGCGATCCGCCGAGGTCCACGGGCTTGCCGGTCACGACCTCGGGCGAGTGCTTGCCGGTCATCATCGTCACCGTGTCGACGATCCAGGCCATTGTCTGGGCGTCCGTGTTCACGTCTGGCGCAGGGATGTCCTGCTCGGGACCGATGATCGGCAGGATCGCGACGGTGTAGCGCTTCGTCAGCCGCTCCAGCTCACGCTTGCTGTAGGTGCCGGGGTCGATCGCGACACCGCCCTTCGCGCCGCCGAGCGGCAGATCGGTGACGGCGCACTTCCAGGTCATCAGCATCGCGAGCCCGGACACTTCCTCGAGCGTCACGGATGGGTGGAACCGGATGCCCCCCTTGCCGGGGCCGCGCCCCGTCGAGTGCTGCACGCGGTAGCCGCTGAAGACCTCGAGCCTGCCGTCGTCCATCACGACCGGCACCGAAACGATGAGGGCGCGCTCGTTGGTGCGCAGGAGCCGGTGCATGCCCGGAGCGAGGCCTAGGGCCTTCGCCGCGGCATCAAGCTGCCCGAGCGCGCCGGCGAGCAGCTCCGCCCCGGGACTCGTCGGCCCGGGCATCTTCAGCGCGCTCAGCGCGCGAACACCTTCTCGACCTCGATCGTCGGCGGACTGATCACGTATCCGAGCCTGGCGTTGATGCCCCGCATCGGCGCATTGGCCTCGTCGTTCGTCGTGCCGAACAGCGTCGTGCCGCGTGCCCGGAGCCGCTGCAGGATCGTGAGCTTCATGGCGAGCGCGACACCCTTGCCCCGCTCGCTCCGTGCGACGCCGGTGTAGACCGTGTACGCGACACCGTGCGGATCGATGGTGGTGATCGACGTGCCGACCACCTGATCGCCGCGCATCGCGATGACGGACGCGTCGTGAGCGAACGTGTCCCCCTCGAAGTACACGTGGCGGACGGCCTCGAACGGGGGCGGAGGCGGCAACGGCTCCGGACGCGGAATGTCGACCTGGGTCGTCGCGAGCGAGTCATAGGTGGCGCGCTGGAATGCGACGCGATCTGCCGCCGCGTCCTCAAGCACGTCGTAGCGATCGATGCGGACCCCGGCGCGCTCGGCCAAGGCCTCCGGGTCGTCGAACCGGGAGGCGTCGAATGACGTCACGTCGAGGTAGGAGTCGAACCGTCGGTGGAATTCACGGTAGCCGTGCGTGTCCGCGAACCGGAGGCCATCCTCCTCTTCGCCGCGGATCGACGACTGCAGCTTGGGCGCGGCCTTCGATCTGACGTGAGCCTCGAGGCGCTCGAGCATGTGGGCGCCGAGTCCGCGTCCGCGCTGCTCGGGGGTGACGCGGATGTTCGCGCGCCAGCGGTTCTGGCCGCCGCCGAGCAATCCGCCATCGGATGCGCTCGCCACGGCGACGATCGCGCCCGCCGTGTCCGCGGCGACGAGCAGCAGGCGATCCGGCTCGGGGTTGGCTGCCTCGAAGCGCCGGGCCTGCTCGATCGTCTCAATGCGGCCTGGACGTGCGTACCGGTTCTGGAATTCGACGACCCGGTCGAGGTCGGCGGGACCACCTTCGCGCACCATGAACCCGGCGATCACGCGCGGAGTCTAGGCGCGCTAGCCGATGAGCTTGAAGTGGCGCGCGAGCGGCGCGAGCGACCGCCCGATCGAGAACGCGAGCAGGACCGCGACGAGCAGCAGCGTGATCAGCAGCTGCGATTCGGGAAACTGCGGGTGCAGGAACAGGTCGCCTCCGGTGATCACATCGACACCGACGATGAGCGGCACCGCGACGGCCGTGGCTCCGAACACGCGCCGGAAGGTCTTCGCCGACACCAGCTCGAGCCGAGCGAAGACATCAGAACGGTTCTGCTTCACGATGAAATACGCGCTGACCAGCGTCGCAATGAATGGCAGGAACACGCCGAGGTATCGCCCGACAGCTTCTTCCATTCCCCTAGACCCTTCGACGCGATTGGCCCAAGTCTACCGGCCGTGTACGAGAACGAAGTCGTATAACTGCCGCTGCGAGCCGCCCGTCACATCTTGACCCCGGGTCGAGACCTTGGCCCCGTCGGCGAACACGAGCTGCGTCTCGAAGCCCTCCGCTCGCTCGCTTGGGCTGACCGCGATCGGCGTTACCTCGGTCAGCTCGGGCCACCCGCGCTCGTGAGAGAAGAGCGGAAGGCCGGACGCCTGATGGACGCCGCCGACGTCGATCACGGTCCGGGCGAACGCCGACGGGAACAAGGTCACGACGGCGACCGCGGCGACGAGCGCGGCGATACGCGGCCAGAGCGCCACGCGTGCAAGGAGCTTGCGCGCGAAGTCTTCGGCGCCCTGCGAGTTCCGGTGCCACCCGCGCAACGTGCCGCGGGCCCAGCGCGCAGCAGCGGCTCCGAGGGCGTAGCGTCCGACGGCGACGGAGAGCGCCGCGGATGTCGCGAACGCCGCCACGATGACCCGCGGGTCGATGGCTGCGAGGCGCGGCAGCAGCACGAAGCCCTCAGACGGAGACGTCACCCGCGCGGCGAGCATGACCAGGGTCGGGATCGCCGCCAGGAGCACGACGCCTGCGACCACCGTGAACACGCCGACCGCGAGGGGCACGACGGGATCGTCGGCGTCCACGAAACCCTCGAGCACTTGATCGAGGCCGAGCGTGAGCTCGTGAAGCGCACCCTCTGCGGGCTTGAGCGTGCCCGCGCCGCCGTCCTCGAGGACCCTGGCGAACAGCGGCGCGAGGTCCGGCTCGCCGACCCCGTCGATCGCGACCGCCATCCGCACCGCGCGATCGGGTGTCGTCACCGTGACCAGTCCCCGCTCGGCCTTGATGGAGCGTGCTTCGGGCCACGCGATGAACGTCTCCGGGGCGCCGCTGATCCGGATACCCGCGGTCTCAACCTCGCAGACCGCATCGCGTTCGCGAAAGCCCTCGCGCACCCGAACGTTCTGCCGAACGAGAACGAACGCCGGGGTGATCGGCGCCGGCGTGGGTGCCGGCTGAGCGGCAACGGGCACCGGCCTCGCGAGCGGGGCGGGGTCCTCGCGCACCGGCGGCGTTGGCGGCATCGGCGGCCGGGCCTGGATCATCTGGGCCCGGGCGATGGCCGCGAGCCGTTCCTCGGCCGACGGAGCCGACGGGGCCGACGGGGCCGCGGGGACCGGGGCGGCCGTCGCGATAGGCATGACTCGCGTACCGGGCGCAACTACATTTGGCTGCGGCTGGCGCGGCGGTGCGATCGGCGGCAACGCCTCAAGCCGGCGCTCCGTGATGGTCGGGGGGAGCAGAACGGGATCGGGACGGCGTTCCGCCGCCGGCGCTTCGGCCTCCGGCAGGACCGCAGGGCCGAGTCCCAGGGCCAGCAGCCGAAGATCTACTCCAGATAGCTCCGGTTCCGCGGCGGTTTGGGCAGCCCCGGGCGCGGCAAGCCGTTGGTCCACGTCAGGCAGAACGCCTGGCCTCCTCGGGTGTCACGCGCTCAAACCGGAGGTACTGCCCCGGGCTGGCCTGGGCCACGATGCCGAGATCGGCGTGGACCACCGTGGCGAGGATCGGGTACCCGCCGGTCGTCTGATGATCGGCGAGCAGGACGATCGGGGCCCCGCCGCGCGGCACCTGGACGGCTCCCGCGACGATGCCGCAGGTGAGCAGCTCGCCATCCGGTGGGACGAGTGCCGTTCCGGTCAGGCGGACGCCCATCCGATCGCTATCGGCATGGACCGCGAACGTCCCGCCGAAGAATGCGCGCACGGTCTCGTCGGGGAACCTCAGGTCGTGCGGCCCGAGGACCGCGCGCACGACCCGGCCGTAGGCGGATGGGGCGATCCGTCGCCCCGCGGATTCGACGCCGGCAGTCGACGCACCGAGCGGCAGCGTGTCGCCTGCGACGAGCGGTCTGGGCAGCGGGCCGAGGGCGGCGGCAAGGTACGTGGCCCGTGAACCGAGGACGCGCGGAAGGTCGAAGCCACCGCTCACCGCCAGGTACGCGAAGCGCGTGGCCGCGCTGCCGTCGACGATCACCTCCTGCCCCGCCCGTGCCAGGGCACTGGTCCATCCAGGGATCCGGCCCCGCGTGCGGATGCGGACCTCCCTGCCGGTCGCTGCGACGATGCGGCGGTCATCGCAGGTGAACGCGAACGGCAGACCCGCGATCTCGATGGCCGCATCGTCCGGAGCGCAACCCGCGAGCTCGAGCGCGGCGGCGAACGCGATCGGATCGGCCGGTCCTGCCGGGGGGATGCCGTCGCGCACATGGCCGGTGCGCCCACGATCCTGGATCGTGGACCGCAGTCCGGGGATGCTCACGTGCATCATCGCGCGACGAATCGCACGCGATCGCCCGCTCGTACGAGCGCGGGCGGATCGCGGCGCGGATCGAACATCTGGAGGTCCGTCCGGCCGATGAGCCGCCATCCGCCGGGCGAGTCGACGGGATAGACGACCGTCTGACCGTTCGCGACGCCGACGGAGCCGGCCCTGACCCGCGGCCGCGGTGCATCGAGTCGCGGCGCGTCGATCCGGGTATCGAGCATCCCGCAGTACGCGAGCCCCGGCATGAAGCCGAGGAAGAATGCGCGATACGTCCGTCCGCAGTGCAGGGCGATGAGCTCGTCGACCGACATCCCGGAATGTGCCGCGGTATCGCGGAGATCGGGGCCGTCGTAGATCGTCGGGATCTCGATGGTCCGGCCGGCGCCCTCGCTGGTCGCGCCGCCGGACGCCGCGGCGACGGATCGCGCCGCGGCCGCGGCCTCCCGCCACGACGTTCGCAGCGGATCGAAGCTCACGACCACCGAGGCGTACGCCGGGATCGCATCGCCGAGTCCGCGGCGTTCCCACTCGTCCGCGATGGCGCGGCCATGGTCGACGATCGCCGGATCGATCCGTTGCTCGAGCTCGATGAGGAACGCCCGATCGCCGAACGGACGGACCGTCATGCGATCCGGTGGATGCCGACGCCCGCGGCGACCAGGGCCGCGCGGGCCACGCGCAGGATGCCGGCCGCGCCCGGGGTATCGCCGTGCACGCACAGCGTGTCCACGGTCTGCTCAATGCGGGTGCCGTCCCGCGCGATGACGCCACCGTCCTGCACGAACGACACGGCCTGTTCGGCCGCGACCTCGGGGTCGGTGATCAGCGCGTCGTGATGGATCCGCGCGCGCAACGACCCGTCCGCTTCGTAGACCCGGTCGATGAAGCCCTCCCGAGCCATTTTCAACCCCGCCTCGCGCGCGCTGCGCTCGACCGCCGAGCCCGGGAAGACGAACAACACGAGATCCCCCGCGGTCCTCATCATCGCCTCGACGATCGCCGCCGCGACCCTCTCGTCCCGCTGCGCCGTGTTGTACAGCGCCCCATGCGCCTTGACGTGCGCGAGCTCCGCACCGAGCGACCGCGCGACCGCGCGCAGCCCGTCGATCTGAAGAATGAGGTCCGCCGTCAACTCCGCCGCCGGTACATCAAGCGCCACCCGCCCGAAGTTCGCCCGATCCCGATACCCCGGATGCGCCCCGACCGCGACGCCATTGGCGATAGCACAGGCGACAGCAGCACGCATGGAACCCTCATCACCCGCATGCGCACCACAGGCCACATTGGCCGAAGTGATGAGCGGCATGATCGACTTTTCGGTACCCGCGCCTTCCCCAAGATCCGAGTTGAGATCAACACTCGCCATCGCGCCCTAGACGCTACATCGGCGGTGAGAGGGGCCGGGGTGACCCGGACCCGCGAGGACTGGACCGTCAGGAAGTACCGACACCCCTGACGCACGTAGCCAGCGAGCGGGGCCGGGTCGCCCTGGCCCCCGACGCACGGCTCAGACGAACAAGGGCGCGAGGACGAGCGTGATCGTTGCCAACAGCTTGATCAGAACGTGAAGGCTCGGGCCCGCTGTGTCCTTGAACGGGTCGCCCACGGTGTCGCCAACGACCGCCGCGGCGTGCGCGAGGGTGCCTTTGCCGAGCACGTTGCCCGCCGCGTCCTTGAGCATGCCGGACTCGATGTACTTCTTGGCGTTGTCCCACGCGCCGCCGCCGTTGTTGAGGACGGTCGCCAGGATGACGCCGGCCATCGTGCCCACCATGAGCAGCGCGGCCTCCGCCTCGGCCTTGAGCAGCACGCCGACGATGATCGGCGTCGCGATCGCGATGACTCCGGGCGGGATCATGTTCTTGAGTGCGGACTGTGTCGTGAGGTCGACGACGCGCGCGTAGTCAGGCCGCGTGGTGCCGGCCATGATGCCCGGGTCCTCGCGGAACTGGCGCCGGACCTCTTCGATGATCGCGCTCGCGGACTTGCCGACGGCGCGGATCGCGAGCGACGAGAAGAAGTACACGAGCATCGCGCCGATGAGTCCGCCGATGAACACGTCGACCTTGGCGAGGTTGACGGTGTCGAACGGCTTGCCGGTGATCTGGGCGACCTTGTCGAGATAGGCGGAGAAGAGGAGGAACGCCGCCAGGGCCGCGGACGCGACCGCGTAACCCTTGGTGAGGGCCTTCGTGGTGTTGCCGACGGCGTCGAGGCGGTCGGTGCGCTCGCGGGTCTCCTCGGACGCGCCGGACATAGAGGCAACGCCACCGGCGTTGTCAGTGATCGGTCCGAACGTGTCCATCGCGAGGATGAACGCGGCGCTCATGAGCATGCCCATGGTCGCGACGGCGGTGCCGTAGATGCCGCCGTGCGGCAGGCCCGTTTCGGTGCCCCAGCGATCGCCGAAGTAGTGGGACAAGAACAGCGCGACGGCGATGGTGATGACCGATGAGAAGGTGGTCTCGAATCCGACCGCGAGGCCGGAGATGATGGTGGTCGCGGGACCGGTCTTCGAGGCCTCCGCGATCTCCTTCACGGGACGCCACGCGCCGGCCGTGTAGTACTGGGTGATGAACACGAAGGCGACGCTCGTGAGGATGCCCACGAGGCCGGCGGCGAAGAACCAGTACCAGCCGCCCTTCTCGTTCAGCATCAGGAACGTGACGACGCCCATGCCGAGGGCCGACAGTGTCGCGGTGATGTAGTAGCCGATGTTCAGCGAGCTCATGGGATCGCGGGTCTCGCTGCCGCGGACCAGGAAGATGCCGATGACGCTCGCGACGAGGCCGAAGCCACGCACGACCAGCGGAAACAGGATCCACGCCACGTTGTGCGTGACGGCGAAGATCGCGACGCCCAAGATCATCGCGCCGATGTTCTCGGCGGCGGTCGACTCGAAGAGGTCCGCGCCACGGCCGGCGCAGTCCCCGACGTTGTCGCCGACGAGATCGGCGATGACGCCCGCGTTGCGCGGATCGTCCTCGGGGATACCCGCCTCGACCTTGCCGACGAGATCGGACCCGACATCGGCGGCCTTCGTGTAGATGCCACCGCCGAGCTGCGCGAAGAGCGCGACGAATGACGCGCCGAAGCCGAAGCCCACGATCGTGAACGGAGCCTGGTCGGGGTGCGCGAAGCCGCCGTACGCGACGAACATGACGAACACGCCGATGAGGGACAAGCCGACGACGAGGATCCCCGACACGGCGCCGCCGCGGAGAGAGATCCGTAGGGCGTCACCGACGCTGTGTTGCGCGGCAGCCGCGGTACGGAGGTTCGACTTGACCGCCACGAACATGCCGACGATGCCGGAGGCCATCGAGCAGGCCGCGCCGACCAGGAACGCAATGCCGGTCTTGATGGCGAGCTCAGTCGGGGTCACCCCGGGTGCGGTCTCGAAGAAGTAGATGACCGCCGCGATGACCACGGTGCCGCCGAGTGCCAGGAGCGCGATCGTTCGGTACTGGCGATTGATGAACGCGACCGCACCCTCGTAGATGGCGCCGGCCACCTCCTGCATCGCGGGCGTTCCAGTGTCCGAACCGAGGACGTCGTACGCGAAGTACGCGGCAACGGCAACAGCGACGAGGCCGGAGATCGGTACGATCCAGAGCAACGGGTTGTTGGCAAAGGCGTCCAAGGGCGCGCGTCCTCCCACGATGTCTTGACCACAAAAAGAGAGCGCCCGCCCCGACGGAGGGGGCCGCAGCGCTGCGCGAATGATAGCCAGCGGCCCCTGGACGCGCAAACGCGGCTATCGTGGACCGCATGCCGCCGCAGAAAGCATCCAAGTCCGCCCCGAAGGCCGACGCCAGCGAGAAGGCCAAGAGCGCCGACCGGGACTGGCTGACCACGGCGGAGCTGGCGACGAAGATCGGGTGGCGCGAACACGCGCTGCGCGACGCCCTCCGCGGCAAGGATCTGGCTGGCGTCCGCCGGACATCGTTCGGCTATCACATCGACGCAAGTTCGCTGGATGAGATCAAGACCGCGCTCGGCGCGCCGCCGCCCAAGGGGAACGCGTCCAAGCGCGCCTAAGCGTGCTTGCGCAGCCTCGCGGGGAGGATCTGTAGCTCCTCCCGATACTTCGCCACCGTGCGCCGGGCCAGGATGATCCCGTGGTCGTTCCGCAGCTTCTCGACGATCTCCTGATCCGAATACGGATGACCGCGATCCTCCGCGTCGATGATGTTCTTGATGACGTCCTTCGTGCCGAGCGACGCGGTGAAGAACAGGGAGAACGGCACGACCTGGCCCGCGGGGAGGAGTACGAATTTTCCCGCGGTCGCACGGCTCACGGTCGATTCATGCATCCCGATGCGCTCCCCCACCTCGGCGCGGGTGAGAGGCCGGAGGCTCTGGATGCCGCGTTCGAGGAAGTCGTGCTGGCATTCGACAATGACCTGCGTGATGCGCGCCATCGTCTGCCGGCGCTGGTTGATGTTGTCGATGAAGAACTTCGCCCGGGTCACGTACTCCCGGATGTGCTGCTTCTCCTTGTCGTCCATCGAGGGCGCCTCGGCCTTCGTCGTGCGCGCCGCCTGGATCTGGCCGACGAGCTGCCGGTATACCGGGTTGACCTTCAGCGAGAAGCGGCGTGACTCGATGACCTCGACCTCGAAGTCATTCTCCTCGTTCTTCACGATGATCACGTCTGGGCGAAGCGTGACCTGGCGTCCGCCGATGCTCGTGCCGTCCGGGCCGGCGGCAAAGGCCTGCGCCGGATACGGGTTGAGGCTGTTCTTGATGTAGTCCCACGCGGCCTGGACCTCTTCTCGCGAGATGCGCAGAGCCTGCGCGACGTCGCCGAACTTGTGCTCGCCAAGCTCGCGGAAGTGCTCCGCGACGATCGTGCGCGCGTGCAACGGGACGGCCTCCCCGGCCTCGGCGAGATGTTCCATCTGGATGAGCAGGCACTCCTGGATATCGCGGGCCCCGAGGCCCCAGGGCTCGATCGACTGGATCACCTTGAGCACCCGCTCGGCGTCCTCGAGCGAGACCTTGCACGCCGTCGCGGCGTCCTGGAGGCTGCCTTCCAAATAGCCGTTGTCGTTCAGGTTGCCGATGAGGTATTCGGCGAGGACGTGGAGCCGCTTCGGCAGGAGCACCCGGACGTTCCAGGAGAGGTACTCGGCGAGCGTCTGCTCGGCCTCCGCGCGGACGATCGGGTCGAACTCGTCGCCCTCCTCCTCGTCGCGGGCCATGAGGCTCGTGCCCTCGAGCGGCTCACTGTCGCTGTACTGCTCGGCAGCCCCGGCCTTCCCGGCGCCAAAGCAGTTGAGGCACACGCGACCGGTGAGCGGGTTGCCGCACAGCGGACAGACCTGGACCTCATCGAGGTCGAGCGCCGGGTTCTCCTCGAGCTCCTGGTTGATGACGTCCTGAAGCTCCAGCGACGAGAGCTGGAGGATGTAGTTGGCGGCGATCTGCTTGGGTGTGACCTTGAGCTGCTGCTGAGGGAGTAACCGCAAGTCCACGTGGCTTACCTTACCGCAGGTGCCCGTGACGGCTGAGCTTCCGCTCATCTGTTCTGCCGCCGCGCTGTGCGTGGTGCTCGTGTCGCTGTACCTGCGCGTGACGGCGATCGCGATCGTGGCGGCGGTCGCCGCGTGCGCTGCTCCGCTCGTGTTCGTGGCGCTCGCCGATCCCGCGCGCTCGGCCGGCGAGATCCTCTGGGAATGGTCCGCCGTCGGGGGACCGGCGGTCCAAGCGAGCTTCCGGTTCGATGGGATCGCGGCCATCGGCATCGCCGTCGCCAGCGGATACGCCGCCGCCGGATCGTTCGGCGCGTTCCGCGCGGCACAACGGCATCAATTGTTGCCGGCCGCGGTGCTCGCCCTCGGTCTCGTGTTCTTCGCGCTCGCGGTCACCGAGGATCTCATCGCGGGCATCGTGGTCCTCGGGATCCTCGTGGCGATCACGACCCTCGCGACCCTCGCAGTCGCGCCGCTGCCGGCGACGAGCCGCGTCGCCGCGTACCTTGCGGTCGGCCTTCAGTTCTTCGTCCTGGCCGCGCTGCTGGTGTCGCGATTCGGCGGCCCGTCGTTCCGGTTCGACGCGATCGCGCCCGCCTCGATCAGCCCCGGGGCGCTCGCCGCAGCGTCCGTCGGGGCCGCGCTGTTCGCGGGGCTCTACCCCTTCATTCCCTGGCGGTTCCGCGCCCAGCTCCGCCGCCCGGAGCTCGAGCGTCTCCGCGGCCTCATCACCATGCCCGCGGGCGTCGGCGCGTCGCTCCTGCTCCTGCGGCTGGTTGGAGCCACGAGAGGAGAGGTCACCTCCATCGCGCTGCCGAACGCCCCGACGGAGTGGCGCGTCGCCGCGATGCTGCTCGCCGTGGTGCCGCCGGCGCTCGCGACCTGGCAGGCCCGTCGCGTGCCGGTACGCGGGACGGTCATCGCGGTGATCCTCATCCTCTTGCTCGCGGCCTATCCGGCGCTGCATTGGTCCCATGTCGTGCTGCTCGCCGCGCTCCTGAGCGTCTTCTACGCCGCGACCGTGTCCCTCGCATTCACGGAGCAGTGGTCGGTCGTGCGGTACGACGTCACGCTGGCCGCGTTCTGGATCGGCCTCGCCGTGGGCACGCCGCTCTCCGTCGCCGGCGGGCTGTTCATCCTCGGCGCCGATGCGCTCGTCGCTCTGGCCGAGTCTGTCTGGACGCCACCATCGGGCAGATACATGGTGGTCATCGCCGGGTCAGCCGCCTCCGTGATGGGCCTGATCATCATCGGACTGGGCTCGCTCTCGGCCACGGAAGCGAGCGCCCAGGGGCTCGCAATCGCCGGGCTCATCGGGATCGCCGTCCTCGTGCTCATCCACGTCGGGCGCCGCCTCGACGTGGTGTCCGCTCCCCTCACCCTGGACGTCCTCGCGGCCGTGGCGGCGCTCGGCATGACGACGCTGCTCGGCCTCGCCCTCGTGGTGCCCATCTACGAGGGGGTCACCGTCGCGTTCGGGAGACCGTTCAGCCTCGGCGAGGTGAACACGGCCGTGGCCTTCCTGATCGCGACGGCGAGCGCGACGTTCCTCGTGATGATCGCCCGATCGGTGCGGCCGTTCATCCCGGACCTGGCGCCGCTCGCGTTACGCCTGCGCAGCGTCACCGCGATCGCCGACCCGGTCCCAGCCGGCCATGCCGCCTTCGCCGTGCTCGACGCGGTCGCATCCCGCGCGACATCGATCTTCAACCTCTTCGAGCAGCGCGCCGGCGTATGGCTCGCCACCGTGCTCATCGTCGCTGTCCTCGTGTGGTCGGTGCGCTAGTGATCTACCTCGGTCTCATCGCGATCGTCACGCTCGTTGCCAACAGCGCGACGCGGCTCCGGCTCATCGCCATCACCTTCGTCGGTATCGCGTTCGTGGCGAGCCTCATCGCGTCGGCCGCCGCGACAGCGCCCCAGGTGGGCGTGAGCCTCGCGGCGGGGCTGGCCGCAGCGGGCATCCTCTACGTCGCCGCGCGGGACGCGTCCTATGGGGAGGATCCGGGGTGGCGCCTCTGGCTCGGTACGTTCACGGCCGCCATCGTCACGCCGCTCGCGTATGCCTCGTTCCGTACGATCAGCGGCGAGGCCGCGTCGCTCCCGTTGTTCCAGGACGGGTCCGGGGTCATCGTCGAGGTCGCCGGAACGTGGCTGCTGTCGAGCGGTGTCGCGATCATGCTGACGGCGCGCAGCGCCGTACGCGTCACGCTCGCCGCGCTCGTGATGGTCACGGGGGTCCAGCTCCTCGCGCGGCTTGTCCCGGACCCCCGGCTCGCGATGACGCTCGCGCTCGCGTGGCTCGAGGTCATCGTCGCGCTCGCGGGCGCGTACCTCATCGTCAACGAGCGCGCGGTGCGCGACACGTGATCGTCGCGGCGCCGGCAGTGGTGCTTGCGATCGCCGCCGGCCTGGCGTTCGCCCTGCGCAAGCGCTTGGAGCTCGTCGCCCGCCTGACCCTGGGTGCGCTGGCGCTCGCCTTCACGATCGTCGCCGTGACACCCGCCGAAACGTCGGCGAGGCTTCTTGATCTGGACCTGCGCGTGTCGGCGCTCGGCTGGCTGTCCGGGCTCATCCTCCTTGCGATCATCGTGATGCTCGTCATCTACGTGCTCGTCGAGGAGCCCGCCTACAACTTCTTCCCCGCCGCGCTCGCGGCGGGCGCGGTGGTGATGGCTGTCCTCGTCGTGACCTCGCCGATCGTGATCTTCGCCGTGCTGTTGCTCGGCCTGCTCGTTCCGGTCGGCACGTTCACCTTCCAGGTCCATCGCAACCGCAGCGTGGATGCCGCGGTCCGGCACTTCTCGTTCGTGGTTCTGGGCGGCTGTCTGGGCCTCGGCTCGCTGTGCGTCGCAGCGAGCCTGCCGAAGGACCAGCCCGCGACCACCGTCGTGCTGCTCGTCGTCCTGTTATTCGTGGCGTTCGCGCTGATGCTCGCGGCCATCCCGTTCCACACGCACGCGGCGCTGCTGGCGGCCGAGGCGCCGGCCTCGGCACTCGCGCTCTACTTCGGCGTGCTCGTACCGGTGACCTTCATCGCGTTCGCCGAGATCCTCGCGGGGAGCGGCCTGCTGCCGGCGATCGTGCAGGTGAACAAGGTCCAGGAGCTCCTGCTCGGTATCGGCCTCACCTCCGCGCTCGGCGGCGCGCTCCTGGCGGCGGGCGCCAACGACCTCCGCCGGCTGGTCGTGTACGCGGTCATCGCCAATCTCGGCTCGGCACTGGTCGGCATCGCGACGCTGTCCGGGCCGGGGATCATCGGCGGGATCGCGACCGCGCTCGTGACCGGCGCATGCGCCACGCAACAGCTGCTCGCGGCAGGCACGCTCGAGCGCCGGACCGCCGGCCTCCGTCCGATCGTGACCGACGCCCCCCTCGCGGCCGGCGCGTTCATCGCCGGCGGGATCGCGATGATCGGGGCCCCTCCGCTCCTCACGTTCCCCGGTCACTTCTTCGTCGACCAGATCGCGTACGCCGTGTCCGGCTTCGCGGGCACCGCCCTCGTGGCGAGCGCCCTGCTCCTGTTGATCGCGCAGCTCCGGGCGGGCGTCGGGCTGTTCGCCGGCTCGCCGGAGGGCTGGCGCGTCGAGCAACGCCCGGTCGCGGGGGTGCTCGGCGGGATCATCCTGCTCGCGCTGCTGGCCGGCGGGATCGCCCCCGACGCGTTCCTTCGGCCCATCGCCGCATTCGCGGACGAGTTCCTGAAGGCGCTGCGGCCGCTCTAGGTATTGCTGCTCGTGGCGAACCGATTCGTCACGTCGATGAGGTTAGCGAGCTCGAACGGCTTGCTGAGGTATGCGTCCGCGCCGAGCTGCGCGGCCCACCGCTTGGCGCTCGATCCGGCGGTCATGATGACGATGGGGATCCGCAGGCCGCGCTCGCGGACGGCGGCCACGAATCCCTCGCCGTCGAGGACCGGCATGTTCATGTCGAGCAGCACGACCTCGGGCTGAGCGGCCTCGACCAGCCGCAGCGCCTCCGAGCCATTCGCCGCGGTCACGACACGGAACCCGTACTCCTCGAGGATGTCGCGGATCATCTCGACGATGGCCGGCTCGTCGTCCGCGACGAGGACGTGCCGGGCAGCCGTGCCGTTCGCGCTCGCGCGCCGGGCCGCCATTGTCGGCGGCCGGCGCACCGCCGCGGTCGTCGGGTCCCACGAGCGAAGCCACCCGGCCACGTCGGTCGGGGGCATCGGGCGGGCGAGGTGATAGCCCTGGGCGACGTCGCAGCCCAGCGCACCGAGCAGCTCCCAGGTCTCACGATCCTCGACGCCTTCGGCAACGACCTCGAACCCGAGGTCATGGCCGAGGGCGATGGTCGCGCGGACGATCGCCTCGCGCCGGTGGTCGGTCGTCATCGGGATGACGAACTGGCGGTCGATCTTCACGGCGTTCACCGGAAGATTCGCGAGATAGCCGAGCGACGAGTAGCCCGTCCCGAAATCGTCGACGGAGACCGCGAAGCCCAGCTTGCGGACGAGCTCGACGGTCTCGAGCGTCCGGTCGGGCTCGTGCATGAAGGTGCTCTCGGTGATCTCGAGCTCGAACCATTCGGCCTGGGCGCCGCTGCCCTGGAGGAAGGCCGCAAGCCGCTCGGCGAACAACGGGTGCTGCATCGTCTCGACGCAGATGTTCACCGCGACACGAAGCCCGGGTACGAGCTCCCGCCACGCCGGGATGAACACCGCCGAGCGCCGCAGCATCTCGAACGCGAGCGCGGTCGCCTCCCCGGAGCGTTCAGCGAGCGGGACGAAGGTCGCCGGCGCGATCTGACCGCGGACCGCGTGCTCCCAGCGGGCGAGGGCCTCGAGCCGGACGACCAGACCGCTCCGGAGGTCGATGAGCGGCTGGAGCGCAAGGCCCACATCGCCGCGCGCGAGGGCGTGCTCGAAGTCCGCGGGGACGAGGGTCGATCCGTTCGATGCCATAGGGACGGCATACCCGCACGTCCTCGGCTCGCACAACTCGCGTTCTCGGTCGCGCGGTCTCAGTGCGGTCTCATTGGGCTGG
>JALZAB010000066.1 GCA_030948585.1 Chloroflexota bacterium | reverse complement strand
CCGCCGAGGACGCGGGAAAGTATCGCGACGCACTCGGCGTCGTCGTGCCACCGGGTCTTCCCGATGCCTTCCTCGGCAGCGAGCGAAGGCCGTTGGTCGCGATCGCGCGCCGCTTCGCTCGGACCCACGGGCCGTTCACGTCGGTCGAGCTCGCCCGCCGGCTCGGCATCGGCCCTGCGCTCCTCTCCGGCGCGCTTGGCGAACTGGCGGAGACGGGCACCGTGCTCGAGGGCGAGTTCCGCCCCGGGGCGACCGGCCTGGAGTGGATCGACAGCGGCGTGCTGCGCACCTTGCGTCAGCGGTCGCTCGCGCGGCTTCGCAAGGAGGTCGAGCCGGTCGAGCAGACGACCCTCGCGCGCTTCGCGCTGGCCTGGCACGGCGTGGACACGCCGCGGCCGGGCGAGGCCGCGCTTCTGGATGCGATCGCGCAGCTTGAGGGATCGTTCGTGCCGGCATCGGATCTCGAATCGCGGATCCTGCCGTCGCGGGTCGCGGGCTATGACGAGAGCGACCTCGACGCCCTGCTCGCCTCCGGCGCGGTCATCTGGGCCGGTGGCGGATCGATCGGGACGCGCGACGGCAGGGTCGCCCTCTATCTGTCCGAGCATGCGGCCCTCGTGCCTGCCCCTCCGTTGACCGACGGCTCGACCCACGAGCGCATCCGCGAGGTCCTCGCGTCGCGGGGCGCGCTCTTCTTCCCGCAGCTCCTCTCGGCGCTCGGGGGTGGCTTTGCCCCGGATGTGAAGGACGCGCTCTGGGACCTGGTGTGGGCGGGGGAGCTCACGAACGACAGCCTCCATCCGCTCCGGGCGTTCCTCCGGCCACCGGCCGTCCGTCATGCCCACCGCCGCGGCCCATCGCAGCGTGGCCTCGCGGCGGACCTGGCCGGCCGGTGGTCGCTCGTGTCCTCGTACGCGAGCGACACCGCCGCGACGCCGACGGAGCGGCTCGCCGCGCGCGTGCACCAGCTGCTCGAGCGTCATGGGGTCATCACCCGCGAGCTCGTCCAGCACGAGGGCGCCGAGGGCGGCTTCGCGGCGGTGTACAGCGTGCTCCGCGGAATGGAGGAAGCCGGCCGCGTCCGTCGTGGCTACTTCGTGGCCGGTCGGGGCGCGGCGCAGTTCGCGCTGCCCGGCGCGGTGGATCGGCTGCGCGCGCTGCGCGAGCCGGATGAGGAGCCGAAGGTCGTCACGCTGGCCGCGACGGACCCCGCGAATCCGTTTGGGGCGGCCCTCGGCTGGCCGGAGCGGGACAAGGGCCGCAAGCCGATGCGCGTCGCGGGCTCGCTCGTGGTCCTCGTGGACGGCGTGCTGGCCGCGTACGTGGCGCGCGACGAGCACAGCGTGCTGACGTTCATCGACGGCGAGGAGCCCGACATGATCCGGATGCGCGCGGTCGTGGCTCGCGCGCTCGCGGCCGAGGCGGTGCCCGAGCGGCGCGATCCGCTGTTCATCGAGGAGATCGACGCCGCGCCGGTGGATGAGTCCGCCCTTGCCGAGCCCCTCCGGGCGGCGGGCTTCGTGCGCACGCCGCGCGGGTATCTGTTGCGCAGTGCCTGAAGGCGACACGATCTTCCGCACCGCCGTCGTGCTCCGGCGGGTCCTCGCGGGCGAGCGCGTGACCGCGTTCGAGATCACGGCGCCGAAGGTGACCGCCGCCGCGCGCGACGAGACGATCGTCGGCAGCGTCGTGGCTGCCGTCGAGTCGAATGGCAAGCACCTCTTCATCACCTTCGACACGCCCCGCCGGGTCGTGCTGCATACGCACATGAAGATGAGCGGGTCGTGGCACATGTATCGCCCTGGCGAGCGCTGGTGGCAGCCCGAGTCCGAGGCACGGGTGGTCATCCGCACGGAGCGGGTGGTGGCCCCGTGCTTCCACCCGCCGATCGTGGAGCTCCTAACGGAGAAAGAGCTGGGTCTGCATCGCGTCGTGAGCCAGCTCGGGCCGGACATCATCCGCGACGACTTCGATATGGATGACGCGATCGGCCGGCTCCGCTCCAACGAGGACCGCGACGTCGCCACGGCACTGTTGGACCAGCGGGCGATCTCGGGGATCGGCAACGTCTTCAAGGTCGAGGCCCTGTTCCTTGCCCACACCTCGCCGTGGACGCGGGTGCGGGACCTGGACGACGCCACGCTTCGTGAGATCGTCGAGCACGCCCGCACGCTCATTCGGCTCAATCGCGGCGGCGGGCAGCGGCGGACGCACTTCGCGCTCAACGCGGCGGAGCGGATGTGGGTCGACGAGCGCGCGGGACTGCCCTGTCATGTCTGCGGAACGATGGTCGAGTCGGGTTGGCATCCGGACGAGGTGCGCAAGTCGTGGTTCTGCAGGACCTGTCAGAACGTGACCGATGTCCCGCAGCCCGCGCCCGTGCCGGCGGTGCACGTCCGGCATCGGGATCGGCTCTAAGCGTGGGACCATCGACCGCATGACGCGCGCGCGGCTGACGTTCCCCGAGGGCGATCCGGTCGAGTTCGCGCTCGACGAGGTCGCCGCGTTCGGGCCGGACATCAACGGATTCCGGGCGTGGCTCGGTGCGGTGTTCGCGTCAGCCGAGGGCCAGTGGCTGATCCGGCTCGTCGACGACGAGGTCCTTGGCTTCCGGCGGAAGGAGCTCAAGAAGATCCGCGCAACGCCGGTCGGCGCCGAGCTCACGCTCGGTGATAACGATGAGGCCGTCCCCGTGCGCGAGGCGGATGTCACCGGCTACGGCCCGGAGCCGGTGGGCGTACGGGCGTGGCTCGGCCGACTCGCGCACGGCCACGGTGACGCGTGGGTGCGCTTCCGCGACGGCCGCGAGCTGCGTTTCGCCATCGGGAACGGCCCGCACGTCCGGCTGCTCGAGCCGACGGACACGCTGCCAGAAAGCGGCATCCGCCTGCCGCTCGCATAGGAGGAGATCGACATGTGCCGAAGCATCAAGAGACTCCGCACCATCGAAGGCGTCGCGGGCGAAGATGAGATCCGGGCCGCCGCTCGGCAATTCGTCCGAAAGGTGAGCGGGGTGCAGGAGCCCAAGGGGACGAACGTCGAGGCGTTCGAGGCGGCGGTCGACGCCGTCAGCCGCGCGTCCCTGCAGCTCCTGGTCGCGCTGCCGCCCTCGAAGGCGGCCGTCCCGGTGCCGCGCCCGCGCACTCGCTGATCGGGTCGCGCCGACGCCTAACCGCTGCCTCTTTGGGATATGGTGTAATCTCGTAAGTAGACTTACATCAAGCGAAAAGAGGAACAGAAATGGCTGAATCAGACGAGATCAAGGGCTGGGTGGCGGGCCGGGTGCCGGCCGAGTGGTTCGAAGGCGCTCCGGACGTGAGCGTCGACCGCGAAGAGATCCTGGTCGTCGGGGCGCTCAAGCCCGCGAAGGTCGAGGGCAGTGACGACGCCCAGAAGGCCGCGGCGGCCGGCCGCGTGAAGCAGCACCGCGAGGACACCCGCGAGAAGCGGATGCAGATCTCGGACGAGGCCGAGCGCCGGTTCGACCGGCCGATCTCGTGGGGCGTGAAGGTCGGGGACAAGACGTACCTCTTCACCCACATGTCGATCCCGGTGATGACGCGCCTCCGTCAGAAGGAGCGTCAGGTGCTGGACTCGCTCGTGGACGCGGGCGTCGCCCGCAGCCGCAGTGAAGCGGTCGCGTGGTGCATTCGGCTCGTCGATCAGCACGAGAGTGACTGGCTGAAGGAGCTTCGCGAAGCGATGTCCAAGGTCGCGCAGGTCCGCTCGGGCGGGCCGCTCAACTAGCGATGATCGAGTCCGGACCGGAGGTCCTCGACGCGTTCTCGGCGGCCGTCATTTCGGTCGTCGAGCGCGTCGGGGCATCGGTCGTCCACATCGGGTCGGGCCGCGGCGGAGCGAGCGGCTTCGTCATCGCGCCCGACGGCTTCATTCTCACGAACGCGCACGTCGTCGAGGGTGGGCGGGCGCCACGGATCACGCTGCACGACGGCACGGAGCTCGCCGGTGCGGTGGTGGGCTCGGACGCGAGCACGGATCTCGCAGTCGTCCGGGCGCTGAACGCGTCGATGCTGCCTGCGGCGACGCTTGGCGATTCGGATGCGCTGCGGGTCGGGCAGCTGGTGATCGCGATCGGCGACCCGCTCGGGTTCCAATCCACCGTGACGACCGGCGTGGTGAGCGCGCTCGGGCGCTCGCTCAACGCCAACGATGGCCGGCTCATCGAGAACATCATCCAGACCGACGCGGCCCTGAACCCCGGCAACTCCGGTGGTCCGCTCGTGGACACCCGCGCGCATGTCGTCGGGGTCAACACTGCGATCATCCCGAACGCGCAGGGCATCTGTTTCGCGATCCCCGCAGCGACGGCGCGCCGGGTCGCCGGCGCGCTCATCCGGGACGGCCGGATCAGGCGGGCAATGCTGGGCATCGCCGGCGCCGCTACACCGCTGGGGCGAGGCCTCGCGAACGCGCTCGGGGTGCCGCTCGCCGGTATCCGCGTCGTCGAAGTCACGTCCGGCTCGCCGGCGGACCTCGGCGGGGTCAAAGCGGGCGACGTGATCGTGGCGCTTGACGGCGAGCCCGTCCCGACGCTGTCGCGACTGCAGGGCGTCCTTATCGACGAGCGGATCGGGCGCGCGGTGCCCGCCGTGCTCGTGCGACGGGGTGAGCGGATCGAGCGATTCGTCGTGCTGCGCGAAGCCGAGGCGGCGCCCAAGGGCTAGCCCTCAGGCGGTGGGCGCCTGCTTCAGCAGCTGGATGTGGCCGGGGATCCGACCGTAGCCCATCTCTTCGTTCAGATGCAGGATCGGCTTGTTCTCCCCGTCATTGTTCGTGCGGACCTTCGTGACGCCGAGGGCGATCGCCTGTGACACGGTCTCGCACTTGAGCGCGCGGGCGATCCCGCGGCCGCGCACGGACCGGGACGTGCCGGTGTAGTCGGTCCAGACGTTGCC
>JALZAB010000056.1 GCA_030948585.1 Chloroflexota bacterium | reverse complement strand
GGACCCGCTCGATAGACCGAGCAGGACAGCGGGCCATAGCAGAACGTCTCCTCCCGGTATCGCCTGATCTCCGGCGACCACTGGTCGACGATCATCTCAACGGGCATCCGGCAGCCCCACATGCACGCATAGCACGTTCGCTCGTAGGCCTTCGCGTCGAGCCTGCGATGCCCACGCTCTCGATAGATCGGCAGCGGAAAGGGCACGTCCTGCCACAGAGGACCGGACTGCGCGGCCAGCGCGCCGCGCTCCAGCACCTCCAGCCCGCTCACCTTGTACAGCTCGGCGATCTCGCGGCGGGGCTCTTTGACCGGGAGAGCCCGCCCGCGGACTCTGTCGCCGGCCCGCAGGCCGAGCTCGGCGTGTGTCGCGGGGCCGATAGCGACGAGGACGTCGCGTTCCGCCGCGCCCACGGAACCGCGGATCAATAGCACGTAGCCGAGGTACGTATGGGTTCGTTCGTCGAACGAGCGCGTCAGCATGATGCGTGGCTGGATCGAGATGATCAGTCCGGAGAACGACACCGACTCGGCAGCGGCCATGCCGCCCGTATGCTCCGGCCGGTGACGCCGCAGTTCAAGACGATCATCGAGCCGTTCCGCATCCACTCCGTCGAGCCACTCCGGTTGACGACCGAGGCGGAACGGCGCGAGCGGATCCACGAGGCGGGATACAACCTCTTCAACCTGCGAGCTGAAGACGTCCTCATCGACTTTCTCACAGACTCCGGCACGGGCGCGATGTCCCGCGATCAGTGGGCCGCCATCCAGCACGGCGACGAGAGCTACGCCGGCTCGCCATCGTGGTTCCGCTTCCTCGCCGCGGTCCAGGAGCTCTTCCCGTTTACGCACGTCATCCCGACGCACCAGGGGCGCGCGGCCGAACGGATCCTGTTCTCGGCGGTCGCCGGACCGGGCAAGGTCGTGCCGAACAACACGCATTTCGACACGACGCGCGCGAACATCGAGGCCACTGGCGCCGAGGCGGTCGACCTCGTCATCGCCGAGGGCCGCACGCCCGGCCTCGTGCATCCGTTCAAGGGGAACATGGACCTGGCCGCGCTCGAAACGCTCCTCGCGGCACGCGCGTCCGACGTGCCGCTCGTCATGGTCACGATCACGAACAACTCCGGCGGCGGGCAGCCCGTGTCGCTCGAGAACCTCCGGGGCGTGCGGAAGATCTGCGATCGGTATCACGTGCCGCTGTTCCTGGACGCCTGCCGTTTCGCGGAGAACGCCTGGTTCATCAAGACGCGCGAGAAGGGCTACGCCGACAAGACGGTGCCGGACATCGTCCGTGAGATCGCGGCCCTCGCCGACGGCATGACCATGAGCGCGAAGAAGGATCCAATGGGCAACATCGGGGGCTGGCTCGCGATGAATGACGATGCCCTCGCCGAGCGGTGCCGCAATCTGCTGATCCTCACCGAGGGCTTCCCCACGTACGGCGGCCTCGCCGGCCGAGACCTCGAGGCCATCGCCCAGGGACTGAAGGAGTGCGTCGAGCCAGACTACCTGCGGTATCGGATCCGCTCGACCGAATATCTCGCCGATGCGATCGAACGCGCCGGTGTGCCCATCGTCAAGCCCGCGGGCGGGCACGCGGTCTACATCGACGCCGGCTCGATGCTCAAGCACATCCCGGCGCTCGCCTACCCCGCACAAGCCCTGTCCGTCGCGCTGTATGAGGCCGGCGGGATCAGGACGGTGGAGATCGGGACCGTGATGTTCGGCCGCCATCCTGACGGCACGGAAGCGCCGGCCGCGATGGAGCTCGTGCGCATGGCCATCCCGCGCCGGACGTACACCCAGAGCCACATCGACTACGTCATCGAGGTCGTCGCCGAAGTTGCGAAGCGCGCCGCGTCACTACGCGGCTACAAGATCGTCTCCGAGCCGGCGCAGCTCCGGCACTTCACCGCGCGGTTCGCCCCGCTCTAGACGACCCCAAGGATGCGCGCGACCGCGCGCAGGGATGCACGAACCCTCGTATCGGACCGTGGCGCCGCAAGCTCGATGACGCGCAGGGCGCGGTGGACGTTGAGATCGTCCTCCAGGGCCGCCATCGCTTCGCGGGTCTCCCGGTCGCGGCCGATCGGACCGACCGCCCCTCGGCCGAGCGCCTCGGCCAGTCCCTTGGCACGGAGCCGCGCCCGATCGAGCAGAGCCTCGTCGTGATCGAACGGCCGGCGGTAGTGACGGTCGAGCACATACAGACGGAGCGCGCGCGGATCGGTCACCTTGAGCGCGTCGCGGACGAAGATCATGTTGCCGTCGGACTTGGACATCTTCTTTCCGCCGAGCTGCATCGGCCC
>JALZAB010000043.1 GCA_030948585.1 Chloroflexota bacterium | reverse complement strand
TCGGGCGCGACGGTGGGGTGATCGCGCTCGGCGGCGGCGCTGTGGGCGATGTCGCCGGATTCGCGGCGGCGACGTACCTCCGTGGCATCCGCGTCGCGCACGTACCGACGACGCTGCTCGCGATGGTGGACTCGTCGATCGGTGGCAAGACCGGGATCGATCTCGCGCGCGGCAAGAACCTCGCGGGCGCATTCCACCAGCCGGACGCGGTCCTCGCGGATCCGAGCCTGCTGTCGTCGCTCCCGCGGCGGGAGCGAGCCTCCGGCTTCGCGGAGATCGTGAAGGCCGCGTTCCTCTCCGACGGCGACTCGGTGGCACAGGTCGAGCGCTCGGCCACAGCGGTCATCGCCGGTGATCTCGGTCCGACCCTCGGTGCGATCGCGCTCGCTGCGACGGTGAAGGCCGGGATCGTCGGCGCCGATGAGCGGGAGGCCGGGGTTCGCGAGCTGCTGAACTTCGGCCACACCCTCGGGCACGCCTACGAGGCCGCGAGCCGGTACCGCGTGACCCACGGCGAGGCCGTGAGCGTCGGGCTCGTCTACGCCGCCGCGCTCGCCGAGGTGCTCGGGCTCGCCTCGACATCGCTGCGCGAGCGGCTCGAGGGGATCCTGCGCGCCGCGAGCCTCCCGGTGCGCGCGACCTTACCGGCGCGCACCTGGTCGTACCTCGCCTCCGACAAGAAGTCGCGAGCGGGGCGACCGCGCTGGATCCTCCCCCGGAGGATCGGCCGGTTCAGCGAGGTGACCGATATCGGCGCCCGGCCGCTGCGCCTGGCCGCCGCGATCGTGGAGGGCCGATGAAGCTCCTGCTCGTCAACGGGCCGAACCTCAACACCCTGGGCACGCGCGAGCCCGCGGTCTACGGGACGACGACGCTCGCGGAGGTCGTACAGCGGTGCCGAGACGTCGCGGGTGCCGCGCATACCATCGCGGACTTCCAATCGAATCACGAAGGCGCGCTCATCGACTTCCTGCAGGAGCACGCGGACGCGGCCGGTGCCATCATCAATCCCGGCGGCCTGGCCCACACGTCGATCGTCCTGCGCGACGCCATCGCCGCCTGCGCCTTCCCCGTGGTCGAGGTCCACATCACCGACATCGGCAAGCGGGAGCCGTTCAGGCACCATACGTATCTCAAGGACGTCACCACGCATCAAGTAATAGGAAAGGGAGTCGCGGGATACGGAGAGGCCCTCGAGTGGCTTCTGCAGAACGCTTCGACAGCGCGCACGCAGCGCAGCTAAGAAGTGAACTCACCCGCGGCAGCGGTTTAGATGGTATCGACGGGCGAGATCAAGCGCGGCATGACGATCGAGCTCGACGGCACCCTGTATCAGATCGTCGAGTTCCAGCACATCAAGATGGGGCGGGGAAGCGCGCAGGTCCGCATGAAGCTCCGGAACGTGCGCCGCGGTGACCTCATCGAGAAGACGTTCCAGGCCGGTGACCGGTTCGCGCGCGCGCGCCTCGATCACCGCGACGTGCAGTACATGTATCACGACGGGGACCTCTACCACTTCATGGATACGAAGACCTTCGACCAGGTCGCGCTCGATGCCGATCAGCTCGGCGACGCGATCAACTACCTCACCGACGGCATGGTGGTGACGCTGAACGAGTACGAGGGCGAGCCCATCGGCGTCGACATGCCGCCGTCCGTCGTCATGACCGTCACGAGCGTCGAGTTCGGCCTCAAGGGCGACACCGCGACCGGCGCGAACAAGCCCGCGACGCTCGAATCGGGGCTCAAGGTGAACGTGCCGCTGTTCGTGAACCAAGGGGACAAGATCAAGGTCGACACGCGCACCGGGGAGTACCTCGAACGGGCGTCGTAGCCGGGGCGCCCACGAACATCATCCGGGTCGGGCAGCTCGCGGTTCGCATCGCCGAGCGCCTGCTCGGGGCCGAGGACCTGAAGGATCTCTGGGTCGAGGGCGAGATCTCCGAAGCGACGGTGTCATCGGCCGGGCATGTCCATTTCACGCTGAAGGACACCGCCGGCCAGATCCGCTGCGTGCTGTTCGCGACACAGGCCGCCAACGTGCCGCTCACGCCGCGCGCGGGCATGCGCGTGATCGCTCACGGCTACGTCGACGTGTATCTCAAGGGCGGCAGCGTCAGCCTGCGCTGCGACGACGTGCGGCCGGCCGGCGCGGGCGACGCCTTCCTCCGCCTCGAGGCGCTGCGGAAGCGTCTGGCCGCCGAGGGACTGTTCGACCAGTCGCGCAAGCGCGCGCTGCCCGCGCGGCCGCGCCGGATCGCGGTCATCACGAGCCCGACCGGAGCGGCATGGCACGACGTCCAGACCGTCTGTCTGCGGCGCGACCTGAGCGTCGAGCTCATCTTCGCCGCCGCGCAGGTCCAGGGCGCCGGCGCGGTCGAGTCGATGATCGCGGCCTTGGACGGCCTGGCCCAGCTCCGCGATGTCGACGCGATCATCCTCGCCCGCGGCGGCGGGGCGACCGAGGATCTCTCGCCGTTCAACGACGAGGCCCTCGTCCGCGCGGTCTCCCGGGTGACCCGGCCGGTCTGTACAGGCGTGGGCCACGAGTCCGACGTCACGCTCGTCGACCTGGTCGCCGACGTCCGGGCGCCGACCCCGTCGGCCGCCGCGGAGCTCGTCGTGCCGGACGCCGGCGCCGATGTGGCCGCCCTCGCGCGCGTCCGGCGCCGCATCGACGGCCGGATCCGCGAGATCGCCGGCGACCGGCGCCGGCGTGCGACGAACGCCCTGCGCCTCCTCGAGCGCCGGGCGCCTGCCGCCCGGGTCGCGGAGCTGCGGCTGCAGCTGGACGACACCCGTCGTGCGATCGACCGGGCCATCGCCCGCGCGGTGCCGGTGCGTCGCCAGCGGACCGTCAGCGCGCGGCGACGGTTGGAAGCGCTCTCGCCCCTGGCGGTCCTCGGCCGGGGCTACGCGATCGTCGAGGCCACAGACGGTCGAGTCCGGTCAGAAGCGTCCGGCCTCCGTACGGGCGAGCGCGCCACGCTCCGGATGCGCGACGGACGGGCGGGCGTGCGCATCGAAGAGGTGGAGGTGGGTGATGGTCGAGCCTGACGCCGACCGACCGATCGAGGCCGCGCTCGAGCGCTTGGAGGCGATCGCCGACAGGCTGGAGGACCCCCAACTGGACCTCGATGACGCCGTGAAGCTGTACGAAGAAGGCCTCCGGCTCTATGCGGAATGCACGAAACGCCTCGACGCGGCCGATCAGCGGATCACGAAGCTGGCCGACGCGCTGGCCCAACAATCGAAGCCTCGAACGGCCTAGCGAGCCCCCGGTGTCGTCCGGGTGTGAGGAGGACTTTTGGGGGTAACGAACGGGTAACGCGCTGAGCCTCTCTCCGGTTTACCTTCCTGGAAGCGGACACGCACGGTCGTCCGGTGCACGGGAAGGGAACACCAATGCGCAAGATCGGTCTTATCGCCCTGCTGTTCATCGCGTTCGCGGAGCTCGCCGGCGGCGGCCTCATCGCCCGCGCCGCAACCCTTGACAGCGGCGAGAACGACCTTCTGACGCAGGTCAACAGCTTCCGTTCCGCCCGGGGCCTCTCCCGGCTGGCCGTGTCCGACTCCCTGACCATGGCGGCCAAGTGGATGGCGACCGACATGTCGGTCAACAACTACTTCCAGCACACCTCCCTCGACGGCCGTTCCCCGACTCAACGCATGGCCGACGCGGGCTACCCGGCGTTCTCAACCTGGGCGGGCGAGGACCTCGCCGCGGGGTACACCGCTGCCGCCGAGGTCCTGCAGGGCTGGATCAATAGCCCGGCCCACCTCGCGGTCCTGACCAACCCTGCCTACCGCGCCATCGGCATCGGCCGGGCCTACGCCGGCGGCTCGCAGTACGGGTGGTACTGGGCGGCCGACTTCGGTGGGGTCGCCGATCAGGCGGCGCTGACCTCGGTCGCGTCGTTCGACCAGGGCTTCCACTCCGCGTATTCGAGCCAGAGCGCCAACCCGACGCTCGCGCCGGGCCAGACCGCGACGCTCGTCCTCGCGCTCCGCAACAGCGGGTACCGCGGCTGGTACGCCGGAAGCCCCGGACAGCAGGCCAATCTCGGGACGAGCGGACCGCTTGATGTCGCGCGGCCGGAGCTCGGTCTCACGAATCGTGTCGCAGCGCAGTCCACGAGCTACGTCGGTCCCGGACAGGTCGGGTGGTTCCAGTTCACGGTCCAGGCCCCCACGACCCCCGGCACCTACCGGCTCGATGTGCGCGGAGTGATCGACGGCGCGAGCTGGCTCGAGGACTCCGGCGTCTTCTGGACGATCACCGTCCGCTAGGGACGGCCGACCTCGCCTTTCGCAGGAACGGCTCGAGGGCCTCGAGGAACGGCTCCGGCCGCAGGCCGTGGATCCGGTGGCCCACGCCGGGGAACTTCGCGAGCTGCGCATCGGGCCACTTCGCTACGAGCCGATCCGCCTCCCCATCCGTGAGCGCGCTCCCGTCGGCCGCGCCCGTGGCGAGGAGCAGTGTCGGCATCGACGGCACTGCCGCCACGACGCGTCCGTGGCCATCGGGCTTGCTGTGCCCGAACTGCTCGACGAACGCCGGGTCCACGTCCTTGTAATACGTCGCGAGACGCTCGGCCGCGTAGAAGCCGCGTACCTCTCCGACGGTGCGCTCGCCGCGCGGTCCCCGCGCGGGCAGCGGCAGTGACGCGATCGCGCGTCTGAATCCCGACGGCTCGGCGCTCTGGTCGAGCGCAGCGCGCACGTCCTTGTAGTACTGCGCGCGCCAGTCGCGATCCCAGTTGTCGACCACCGGTTCCTCGAGCACGAGCGCTCGGAACGCGTCGGGGCGCTCGGCCGCCGCGACGAGGGCGGTCGAGCCGCCCAGCGAGTGGCCGATGACGATCGCAGGCCCGGCGGCGACCGTGTCGATGATCCGCAGGAGATCGGCGGCGAGCGCGTCGATCGCGTAGCTCGCCGTGCGCGCGCTCTTGCCGTGCCCGCGCGCGTCGTATGCGATCACGCGATAGCGCGTCGCGAGCCGGGGAAAGATGTTCTCCCAGTCCTCGGAGCGGAACGTCGCGCCGTGCAGCAGCACGATCGGCGGCTCACCGGCTGCGCCCCCCGCTGAGTCGTAATACGCGAGCTTCGGATCGCCCTTCAGCGTGCGCGAACGCGGTAAACGCTTCGGCATCGCGCGAAGTCTAGGGATACGCTTTCGGCGGTGATGGTCCGCGCCGGGCGCACGAGGCTCGATCAGCTCTTGGTCCAGCGTTCGCTCGCGCCGAGCCGGGAACGGGCGCAGGCACTCATCCTCGCGGGCGTCGTGCGCGTCGACGGTGAGGTCGCTGACCGGGCTGCTGCGCCGGTGTCCGATGGGTCGGTGGTCACGGTCAGCGAGGGACCGCGGTTCGTGTCGCGCGGCGGCGAGAAGCTCGATGCGGCGCTGGACGACCTCGGGATCGACGTCGCCGGAAAGGTCGTCTTGGACGTCGGCGCATCCACGGGCGGATTCACCGACTGTGTGCTGCAGCGTGGCGCGCTGCGCGTGTACGCCATCGATGTGGGCAAAGGGCAGCTCGATTGGCGACTCCGCACCGACGCTCGCGTCACGTCGCGGGAGGGCGTCAACGCCCGCGAGGGCTTCGCGCTTCCCGAGGCCGTGGATCTCCTGGTCGCCGATCTGTCCTTCATCTCGCTGCGCGTCGCGCTCCTCCCGTCGTTCCGCCATCTCCGGGAGGGCGGCGACGTGATCGCCCTGGTGAAGCCGCAGTTCGAGGCCGGGCGGCACGCCGTCGGTCCCGGCGGCATCGTTCGCGATCCCCGCGACCGGGCTGCGGCCGTCGTCGCCGTCTGCGAAGCGTTCACCGCCGTCGGCCTCGGGTGTGTTGCGATCGTGACGTCGCGGCTCCCGGGACGCGAAGGCAACATCGAGATCTTCGTGCACTGCCGCAACGGCGACGCCGGTCTCCCGCCGGGGCGGATCCGCGAGCGCGCCGCGGAGTCCGCGGAGTGAAGCTCGCGTTCGCGGTGCGTCCCGATTGGGACGTCGCGATCCGCGCGGCGAGCGAAGCGGCCATGCGCGCTCGGGCCAACGGCCACGACGTCGTGGAGGTGAAGCTCGATTCGCCAGGTCTCGCGCACGAGACGAAGGGGGCCGAGGTCGCGATCGTGTTCGGTGGCGACGGCACGATGCTCCGGGCGGCACGCGCCCTCGCGCCGCTCGGGCTCCCGATCCTCGGCGTGAACCTCGGGCGTCTCGGCTTCCTGGCCGGCGGCTCGCTGGCGGAGCTCGACGGGTTCCTCGCGGAGATCGCCGCGGGCCGGCGCACGACCGAGGAGCGCACCTTGCTCGAGGCGACCCTGCGGCGCACCGGATCCGCGGTGCCCGAGGTGACGGCGCTCGCGCTGAACGATGTGGTGGTCGCCCGCGGCGCGCAGGTGCGCTCGATCCATATCGACGTGAAGATCGATGGCTCGCCGTTCACGGTGTATTGGGCGGACGGCCTCATCGTCGCCACGGCCACGGGCAGCACCGCGTACGGGATGTCAGTCGGCGGCCCGCTCATCCTCCCGTCCTCGCGGGCGATCATGATCGTGCCGATCGCGCCGCACCTGTCATTCCCGAACGCGGTCGTCCTCGACGTGGACCAGACCATCTCGCTCGAGGTGCTCGACGAGCCGGCGCGGCTGTCGCTGGACGGTCAGGAGGAGCACGACCTTCACGTCGGCGATCGCATCGAGGTCCGGCGGGCCGCGCCGGTCGCGCGCTTCGTCCGGACCGCCACGATGCGGCCGTTCCTCACGCTCCTGCGCAAGAAGATCCTGAAGGAAGAAGGCGGCCCGGTCTGACGCGTCGCCTGGGCTTCTACATCAGCCTCACCACCGACGGTATGTACGCCGACCCGTCGGGCGACCTGGCGGAGTTCGTGCCGGCGGAGCCCGAGCA
>JALZAB010000026.1 GCA_030948585.1 Chloroflexota bacterium | reverse complement strand
CCCTCTCAAAGGAGCTTCGCGAGCACGTGGTCTCCAAGATCGGCTCGATCGCCCGGCCGAAGACGATCATGTTCACGCCGGAGCTGCCGAAGACGCGCTCCGGGAAGATCATGCGGCGGCTCTTGCGCGACATCGCCAACGGCCAGCCCCTCGGCGACACCACCACGCTCGCGGATGCGAGCGTGGTCGAGACCATCCGGGGTTCGCAGGGGAAAGAGGACTAGTTCCGCCTCGCGGTAACTGCCGCTCGATCACTCCTTGACGGCCCGCCGGACTAGGCCCTAAATACGGCCATTCGGGGCGCTATGCGCCTCCCGGAGGTGGTGGACAGGAACAGGGGGTGGACGGGTCCCACCAAGCGCGCGATTTCGAAGGAGGGGCAACTTGTCAACAGTGGCGGCACCGCGGACCGGAGGGTGGCGAACGACGTACGGCCTTCCGTTCGTCATCGGCGCCTCGTCCGCGGGCACGATCATCGAGTGGTACGACTTCTATCTCTATTCGACCCTGGCACCGTTCCTCGCTCCGATCTTCTTTCCGAACGACAACCCGACCGCATCGCTCTTGTCGGCGTTCGCGGCGTACGCCGCCGGTTTCCTCGTCCGTCCATTCGGCGCCGTCGTCTTCGGCCGGATCGGCGACGTCGTCGGACGCAAGTACGCGTTCCTGCTGACGATCTCGCTCATGGGCCTCGCGACCGTCGTCGTCGGCCTTCTGCCGGACTACAAGACGATCGGGATCATCGCGCCGATCGTGCTCGTGTCGCTTCGCCTCCTCCAGGGCCTGGCCCTCGGTGGCGAGTACGGCGGCGCGGCGATCTACGTCGCCGAGCACGCTCCCGACGACAAGCGCGGCTTCTACACCGCGTGGATCCAGACCACCGCGACCATCGGCTTCTTCCTGGCACTCGGTATCATCCTCGCGTTCCGCACGAACATGAGCGCAGCCGACTTCGCGAGCACCGGCTGGCGCTACCCGTTCCTCATCTCCGCCGTCCTGCTCGCCATCGCGATCTACATCCGTATGCGTCTCCAGGAGACGCCGCTCTTCGCACGCCTGAAGGCGCGCGGCGAGACCACGAAGAACACCGCGACCTGGGCCAGGGACAGCTTCGGCGGCCGCAAGGTCGGCACGATCGCGCTCGTCCTCCTCGGCCTCACCGCTGGTCAGGGCGTCGTCTGGTACCAGGGCCAGTTCCAAGCCCTGAACTTCATGACGATCTACTTGAAGCTCTCGTTCACCCAGGCCTACCCGATCCTGCTGTGGGCAGTGGCCCTCGGCACGCCGTTCTTCCTGTTCTGGGGCTGGCTCTCCGACCGCATCGGCCGGAAGGTGATCATCCTCGCCGGCTGCCTCATCGCGGCCGTCACGTATCTCCCGATCTACCACGCCATGTACGACGCCGCGCACGTGACCTACGACGGGACCGGCCTCATCACGAAGGCCGACCCGAACACGCCGCTGCTCATCGCCCTCGTGTGGATCCAGGTCATCTTCGTGACCATGGTCTACGGGCCCATCGCCGCATTCCTCGTCGAGTACTTCCGGGCGAAGGTCCGGTACACCTCGCTCTCGATCCCGTATCACTTCGGGAATGGCTGGTTCGGCGGACTGCTCCCGCTGCTCTTCACCGGCCTCGTCGGCGCGACGTACCCCGAGGGTGCCAAGAACGCAGCAGGGCAGCTGCTCTACGTGCCGTTCCTCAAGAACTTCATGGCCCTGCCGATCGACAGCTCGATCAGTTTGCGGCAGTTCAACACGACGAACGACCCCAACGGCAACATCTACCTCGGCCTCGCGTACACGATCACCGTCGCGCTCATCTCGGTCGTCGTCGGGACGTTGTTCCTGAAGGAGCCGAAGAACGTGAAGATCTGGACCGAGGTCGGTGGCGAAGAAGAGCCGGGCATGGTCACCGAGGCGACCCCCGCGGACTAGTCCGCTTCGCGCAGTAATTAGAAGGGAGGCCGCGAGGCCTCCCTTCTCGCTGCTAGAGCTGCTTCTCGAGCTCGATGTGCGCCGGCAGCATGACGTAGCCAAGCTTCTCATTGATGCCGCGCATCGCCTTATTCGGCTCGTCGTTCGTGGTCAGCATCGCGCGCAGCCCCGCGGCCTTCGCGCCGGCG